>CANCXY010000161.1 GCA_947381875.1 uncultured Clostridia bacterium
GCAAGCCCCCTTTGGAAACCCATCACGCGCGGCAATTTCATTGCCGCGCACCCATGATTTTGGATTGTTTTCAAGTGTTTTTATATATGGAAAGGGGTTTTGGAACTTTGGCTTATATTCGTTGTAAGATGCAGTCGCAGATTTTACAGACATGTGTGGATGTGAACCTGTATTTTCCCAGTGACCTTCCGGCGGAGGTAGGGTACAATGTCAATGGCGTGCTGACGCTGCTGCACGGCCTCACAAACAGCGGGGACGACTGGGTGCAGATGACCGCCGCCTCCCGCTATGCCGCCGACAACGGCCTTGTGCTTATCATGCCGGACTGCGGAAATTCGTTTTATCAGAATATGCGCTATGGCGGCGCGTATAAGACGTTTGTCACGGAAGAAATGCCGATGCTGTTGAACCGTATGTTCCGCCTGCCAACGCGCCGCGAGCAGAATTTTATTGCGGGCCTTTCGATGGGCGGATACGGCGCGCTGTACTTAGGGTTGTCCCGCCCGGACCTCTACGCGGGATGCGCCAGTTTTTCCGGCGCGGTGGAACTGCCGATGCTGCTCACCGACCCAAACCGTCCCGGCGTGCGCGAGGTATTCGCCCCCATTTTCGGCGACGATTTAGTAATGCCTCCGGCCAGTGACCTCCACGCCCTGTTGCACAGCGTGGCCGCACTGCCCGCCGCTCAGCAGCCGAAGATCATGATCACCAACGGCCTCCAGGATATCGAGCCTTTCTATATCCTTCAGCAGAATGACGCGCTGCATAAATTCGCCAAGTCCCTCGGCCTCGCGAGCTATTGCCGCATGCAGTGGAACGGTGTGCATGAGTGGAATTTCTGGGACCGCAGCCTTGTATATGCCATTGATTATTTCCTGGGGAATGGCTATGCGAAGCGCAAGTTAGACGATTGGCGTAGCGCCGCCGTCCGCGCCTGACAGCAAGGGGGACGCATGACAACACAGGAGATATGGGCCGCCGCCATGCGCCAATCTGCGATAGACTTGAACTGTTCCCCCGCCGATTTCACCTGTGGCCACAGTGTGCTGGTGGAGAGCGCGCCGCACCCGGAGGCGCGGCGCTATCTGAAATTGCCGTTTTTCTGTGACTTGGTGTCCTATGGGGAGAATGTGGTCGCGTCGGTTGCGCCTGAGGCATGGGAGATCGTAGAGGGCTATCTTGCGCGCTGTACATGGGCGTACCCTGCAAGCTGCTTTGAAACGCCGGATATCAACAGGCTGACCGAAGCCTTTGCGCCTATGGGGATGCACCTGCGCCATATGGCCGAATATTTCCTGCCGGACCCGGACCGCCTGCGCCCGCATCCATGCGCCTATGAGGTGCGCCTGCTGACGCCGCCGGAATTTGTGCATTGCTATACGGACACATGGGGCAACGCTCTGTGTAAGGAGCGAAAACAGCTTGATATGCTGGCGGCGGGCGCATATGATGGCGGGACGCTGATAGGTCTTGCGGGCTGCTCGGCGGACTGCGAAACAATGTGGCAGATCGGCGTCGATGTGTTGCCTACGTACCGGCGCAGGGGCATTGCAGCCGCGCTCACGTCCAGGCTGGCGCTTGCCATACTCGAACGGGGGAAAGTGCCGTTTTATTGTGCCGCGTGGTCAAATATCCGTTCCGTGCGCAACGCGATCACAAGCGGTTTTGTGCCCGCGTGGGTGGAACTGACGGCCAAGCCAAAAGAGTTGGAGTAGTGGAAAAAACGGTGGATGTCCCGCCCGCAAGGCGGGGCATCACACAAAAACGCTTTGTTTTGGCCGTTGTCGGCGCGGCAGGCAGCGTGCGGGGTTTATGCTGGTTTGTCTTTGGCGTAGGCGGTTATTTCCAAAGCCATCCTGTTTAACATGGATTGAATCAGTTCCTTGTCTGGCTGGGTATATTCCCCCCATACACACAGCGTTAGGGTCCCGTCAAAACTGAGGGCGGATACCTGCATGCCGGGCTTTTTCTTCAGCGGCCCGCCGCAAAGCCCTTTTTCGGGAGACATCCCGCCCATTTTGAGATTGCTGCCAGACAGTCTGCCTAAATTTGTCAGCCCCAGGGACATAATTCCGTATATCCTCCCCGCGCTCGCTAAGAGCAGCCCCATAGGCAGTGCTTTGGATACGCCGTGCAGGATAGGCAGGCCCATTAAACCGGCAAGGGGATTCTCTTTGGCGGCTCGTGTCTGCCGGGCGATTTGGGAAAGGGTGTCTGGGAAACTGGTCCCGATGCCCTGCGGGAGTATCGTGGGCAGCGTCCCGGACATATTGCACAGCCCTTCGGATTCACCGCCGCGGCAGTGCCGCCGCAGGTCGATCATGGACATGATGCTCATGGGCGATGAAGGGTTTATCTCCGGTATACACGCGTAGCCATGATAATATGCTGCAAGCAAAAGATCGTTTACCGTCGCGCCTGCGGCTTTTGCCAGCGTATGGGCCTCGGCTATAATTTCTTCCGGGATGACGGCATGAGCCATGCGGGCGGTCCCTGGTTCCTTAGTGGGATAGGGGAAGAAAGACTTTACTTCGGAACCAGGAGCTTTCATCAGCGACAGAAACTCCTGCCCATGAATATCCTGATAGGGCTGGGTAGTATCGCGGCTGCCGTTTTTGATTGCCAGTCCCTCGGTGTTCCCTTTTGTCGCCAACAGGGAATATGCCTCTGTCAGTTTGCCCAGCAGATACTTCCCGTCGCTGCCGTCTACACACAGATGGCTGATAGTCAATGCGAAAGCGCTCCCCGTTTTCCCCTGGACCAGGCGGCAGCAAAGTTGGGTTTTATCCGCCGGTTTGATGGGGAGGAGCGCCAGGGAACATGCCTCCTCATAGGGGTCATGTTCTGTTTTGCTCTGTTGGAAAAAGCAGCCGTCGTCGTATGCCCGGTTTACCTGCCAGTGAGCGCCGATATCCCCGGCATAAAAGGAGGCGTGAAGGATATCAACACTGTCTGTCACGGCTTTGGCGGCGGCGCGCAGCAGGTCCGGGTCGAGCTTTCCGGGATAGCCCAGGACAAAACGGATGGTGTTGTCATTGAATCCGTGGGCGGCGTACTGTATCTTTTCCCCCGCTCCGGCTGGTATTGTTTTGCAATGGTTCATGGATGGTGGCCCTCCTTGAATTGACGTATATGTTGATAGGATTATACTGTCAAAAAAGGGCTTGCGCAACGCTCAATGCGGTGTGAATGTATTTTAATTGACACTTTGCCGGAAATGGCTCTAAACGAGGAGGACAAGCATGGAGGAAATATCCGCACCGTCCCATCCAAACACCCGCCGGGAGCTGACTGACGTATTTTGCGGGCTTGATCTGCGCGTTCAGAAAACCTATCTTGCGCTTCTGAACGCTTTTACCGCGCTGTTAGAAGAAAAGAGGTTTGAAAATATCACCGTTGGTGAAATTTGCAGTCGTGCAATGGTGCGCAGGGCTACATTTTATAAACATTTTAATGATAAATATGAGTTTTTCGCTTTTGCGATCCGTCATGTGCGGGAAACTTTTCGCCCTGGCACCCAATGCGAAGGGCAGCCCGCGCCGCGTTCCGGTTCCTATATCCAAATCCTGCAAGATATTTTGGACTTTTTGGATGAAAATGAGGCGCGGGTACGTTCTGTTCTGAAAAGTGAGGCGTTCCCCATCCTGACGGATATTTTGTCTGAACAGGTCTATTGGGATGTAGCTGCCTGTATGCAGGAAGATATTCAAAAAGGGATTGTGTTGCCTTCCTCATCGGAACTGACGGCGCAGGCGTATACAGGGATGCTGACAAGTGTTGCGAAATGGTGGTTCCTCAACCGGAAAAAAATAAGCAAGGAAGATGTCATCCAGCAGGCCGCCGCCCTTTTTCCGGCTTCTGTAGAATGTTAATAATCCCCCGCCAGGAGGGCGGGGGGATTGCAGGATAGAAAATGATATGTATATGGAGGGAAATGTGGATAAGAAAAAGATAGTGCCTGCTATGCTGATGGTATTGGGCCTTGTGGAAATCATCCTTGCGGTGGGGGATATAATCATGCCGACAGGACATGCTGTCGCATTAGGCGCGTTAGGCATTTTCTTTATTGTATTCAGCATCAAAAGGCTGATCGATGCCGGCAAAAAGAAGTAGTGCATTCTAATTTATTTTGGCGCGCCCATCATGGAATCAATTTCGATCCGCTCTTTCAGATAGTCCATCGTATAAATACTGGGATCAAATTCGCCCAGAATATCGAGTTCTTTGTGAAAGATATAGGTTTTGTTTGCCTTTGCCTGTAAAAGAAGATTGCATTCTAACAAATCCACGCTGTTGAGAAAATCGTAAAGATAGGAGGCATACGTCTCTGTATCTAAATCATCGGCAAAGCGCAAAACAACTTTCACATACGCCCCACTTTCAGACAGGAATTTTTCGGGCGCGTCCCCGGCTGACCATATGCACGCAGTTCCAGGCATTTCCAGGGAAATACGCTGATCGATCACATAATCCTTGCTTTCGCACAGCGCCCCGACCGGGGCCTCGGCCTCCTCTTTGAAAAAGTATACGGCGTAGTCGTCCCGCACATCCTTGTACATGCTTTGGGATACAAGGGCTTTTGTCACCTGTTCCGGTGCGTCTGCCGGGGCGGCTTTGCAGGTATAAGTAGCTCCGGCAAATGCCCCATAGTTTTCTAAATCCTCGTCCCCGATAACGATAAACTCTTTCCCATATTTCTCCTGTAATTGCTGTAGCAGATAGGCCCGCGCGGAGTCCATATTATTTTCAAATGGCCCGCCCTGATATTCCGCCTCGTGCAGCTCATCCAGCGCCTTTTGCACGCCCTCGCCGATATTTGTCAGCACGTCATTTGCTTTTCCGGCGGCCCATTGTGTCAATTCGTCATCCGCGCTGCACGCAGTCAAAAGGAACAGGATACACGCTGAAAAAATAAGGGGTTTTAACTTTCGCATAAACAGCACCTCTAAAAAGTGTTTTACGGCGCGACCGTGGCTGTAGAAAGGACGGCTATAAGAGGACGGATATTTTCTTACAGGTAAATTTCAAAATTTTCGCTTTGCCACAAAGAGGGAAGCCTGTCGGCAAGAGGAGTCTCCAAAAACAACACCGTATATTCACAGTCGCAGTAAACAAAATCCTCAAATACAACGATTTGTACATTATGAATAGATAGAGCCTGGTTAATGGTTGTGAGGCTTTTTTTGAAATTGTCGTGATCGCTGCAATTTGTGTAGATCCTTTCGGAGTTGATGATTTTTAGGATTTTGGGATAATCGAATCCTTTGGCCTTGAAAAATGCAGTCAGGGTTTCGGTTAAATCGTCTTCATATCCACCAATTTGAATACCATGACCTTTGGCACATAAAAAGGCCGCGCAAAAACACTCTATGTCTAAAAAGTTTTCAGCTGAGAAATCCAAAAATTCTTCTCTGCTTTCAAGAAATAGTATGTTGCGGATGATATCTCGATTTATTTCATAGAACTTGGAAAAATCCTTTCCTTCCAACATGTGTATCGAGTGGAGCATCTCGCTTTTTTCGTCGGGCGATACCAGCAGTTCCGCCAAATTTGAAATATTCATTATATATACCTCCAAACGCAATGTATAAACAGAAAGCCCTTTTGAAGGGGATATAGTCTGTATCTATAAAATATCATAGCACTTTTCAATCCAATCTGCAAGCCTATGTTCGACTGGGGAGTGTCCACATCGCGGATCTATTGCCGTGTATTTCCCCACATGGGACAACTCCCTTCGACTGAGCAAAACCAATGCAAACCAGATATGCTGTCTGCACAAAATAAAACAAGCGCACCGCCTCGCGGGATAGTCCGCAAAACGGCGCGCCTGTTTTGGCTTTGCTGAAAGCGTGTTAAACCTCAGGGAAATCGGGGACAAGGCCGGTGCCCGATGAGCCGAACTGGTCGGCATAGATAGCGGGGAACCATGCGTTGTCCATCAGGCCATCCAATACGCTGTCGCTGGTGGCCTCCTGCCCGTCGCGGCGTGTCTCAGTGCCGCTCTCGTTTCCCTCATTTTCATACCATTTCTTTTTTTCCTGGTCGTTCATGCTGAACACCTCCGTGCATTTATCATGCGCGGAAAAGGCACAGATACACAAGGAAAAATAATGAAAAGAGAGCGAAGGACGCGCTGGCCGCGCAGGCGGAACGGTTTTATCCTTCCTCTTTCGCGGCTTCTGCCTCGGCAGTGTCTTCTGTTTCGGACGTCTGGGGAGCGCCGAGCGTTTCTTCCGCCGCTGACGGCGTGGCTGTTTCGGCTGCTTTTTCCGCCTCTGCCGCCTCGGCGGCCAGGCGCGCGGCCTCGGCTTTTTCCGCCTCTTTTTCGATATCAATATCTTCTTCCAGATATTGCGCGCGGCGTTTAGCCTCCTGGCGCGCACGCTCCTGCGCCTGCTTTTTTTCAAGCTCTACCTTCTGCTTTTTGTAAATACGCACCGTGCGCCGCGCGCTGAGGGCGCAAATGACGACCAGCACCACTGCCAGCGCGATTTGCACCCAGCAGACCCAGTTCCATTGGGAGAAGGGGATGGGCAGCACCATCAACACGCTTTGCAGCGCCATAAACGCGGCCATGACAGTCAGAATCAGGGAAAGAAGCATACAACACACCTCATCATCTGCGCGCACGCGGTTTGGCGCGCGCGGGAAAATTAAAACGTTTCTCTTTTCTTAACATATTTTTGGGCGTTTGTCAATACTGCTGGTTCAAAAAATATAGCGGTGCGCCGGACAGGGTGAACCTGCCCGCTGCCGGAACGACAACCACAGCCGGTTTGCCGAAGGATACCGAAACGGCAGAGGAACCCATAATGCCCGCCCAAACAGCATAGGGGCTGCTCGAATGGCTCTACGCTGTCTGATTCGCGGTATTCCTGCATATCCCTTGGGATGCTTGATGTCAAGTAGCGGATGGTTATTAGATTTCATAATCTTCACGGCCATGATCGTCTGATGACAGGCCATCAGCTGATCTCGCACCATCTCCTGCCTTATTAAGACGATTTAGGCTTGCAAGGTAGAGAGATGTGAGCTATAATAAAGGGGCAAGGTCAAGGATACCTATGTCGTAGGGCAATGTGAGGAACATAGATGAAAGAAATAATTGCATATGAAATGATATATAATAAAGATTTGAAGTATCAGAATGATATAATATGCGTCCCTTTCCAAAAAGAATACTGGAATGAGTATAGGAAAATATATAACGAATGTTTTTACAAAATGAGAAAGGCGTTAGAAATTGATCCGATAAATTTTTATTATGATTATTCTCAAATTAAAGATAAAATAAAGGATGTTTTTCTTTACTTGCAAAATGGAGTAATAATAGGCGCGGTTTCTTGCTATGAAAATGAGTTGGATGATTTAATCGTTGAGAAATCGTTTCAAGGACAAGGCATAGGACAAAAATTGTTGCTCTGGGGAATAAATCATATAAAAGAACAAGGCTATGAAGAAATTGTTTTGCATGTCGCTGAATGGAATCAAAATGCAGTGAAGTTGTATTTGAAAAATGGATTTATCATTGTGAATAGAGAGAAGGTGCGTTAAAGGAAATACTATTTTTAGCAAATTTCTCTATGATATGGGAAAATGCGGCTTTGCATCTTAATAAGGTGCGGATCGTATTTTTACTCTCCGAACTATCCTCGATGCGCAGAAACACTGGATTTCCAGAACATGGCCTGTGACAGAAATGCACTTTATAAAATTTGATGTGAAAGATTCATGTAGAAAGAGGAACGAATGAAGGTATTATGTATATCGGCTTCCAATATTTTGCATAGCAAGATCGG
>CANCXY010000162.1 GCA_947381875.1 uncultured Clostridia bacterium
AAGTATACTTTTTTGTAAATCCTAAATTTTGGCTACTGGCCTGCATTTGCAGGTCTTTTTTGATGTAAAAAAACGCCGTTATGTTGTTACACCCCATTTTCTTCAAAATGCCGGATTTTGGCTGTTTGCCTGAGTTTATAGGCTTTTGTGCAACTTCACAAGAAAACCGAAAAAACAGGATTTTTGGGGCATTTTTCGGGATTTTCCGTAAGATTCCAAAAAGATAAAAATTTAACGATATTCTTTTATCGTCTTCCATACGCTTAAAACGTAAAATCAAGACGCAAAAACGGCCACAGCGCCCGGAAAATCCCGGAGGCCGTGGCCGTTTTTGTCAGATTTTGGTTTGATCGGATTTTGTCATTTTTTTATCATTTACCCTTTGACAGCCGCAGGGGTTTGTGGTATGCTAAATGCGCAGGTATTTTCACCCTGTTCCGCCGCGTGCCTGGCCGCATACGGCGCAACTCTACATATTATCAGGAGGGTAACTATTATGGGTCGTTTTACATTGCCGCGTGATCTGTATCATGGCAAGGGTTCTCTGTCCGAGCTGGCAAACCTGAAGGGCAAAAAGGCTATCGTCGTCGTGGGCGGCGGCAGCATGAAGCGCTTCGGCTTTTTGGATAAGGCTGTCGACTACCTGAAACAGGCGGGTATGGAAGTGCAGCTTTTCGAGAACGTCGAGCCGGATCCTTCCGTCGAGACCGTCATGAAAGGCGCAGAGGCCATGCGCGCGTTTGAGCCGGACTGGATTGTTGCCATGGGCGGCGGCTCCCCCATCGACGCCGCAAAGGCCATGTGGGCTTTCTATGAATACCCCGAGACGAGCTTTGAGGATCTCATCACGCCGTTCAGCTTCCCCACGCTGCGCACCAAGGCAAAATTCTGCGCTATCCCGTCCACTTCCGGCACAGCCACCGAAGTGACCGCGTTTGCCGTTATTACCGACTACGCCAAGGGCATCAAGTATCCGCTGGCGGACTTCAATATCACCCCGGACGTGGCAATCGTTGACCCAGACCTGGCCGAGACCATGCCCAAGCGCCTGACCGCGCACACCGGTATGGACGCCATGACCCACGCCATTGAGGCCTATGTTTCCACCCTGCACTGCAACTACACGGACGGCCTGGCGCTGCATGCCATCAAGATGATCCACAACAACCTGAAAAAGTCCTTCGACGGCGATATGGCAGCCCGCGCCGCCATGCACGACGCACAGTGCTTGGCTGGTATGGCGTTCTCGAACGCACTGCTGGGCATTGTACACTCCATGGCCCACAAGACGGGCGCGGCGTTCAGTGGCGGCCACATCATCCACGGCGCGGCGAACGCAATGTACCTGCCGAAGGTCATCAAGTACAACGCGAAGAACGCCGAGGCGGTGGAGCGCTATGCCGAAATCGCGAAGTTCATCGACCTGCCCGGCAGCACCACGGAGGAGCTTGTGGACGCGCTGTGCGCCGAGCTGCGCAATATGAACACCCAGCTTGAAATCCCGCTCTCCATCCAGAACTACGGCCAGGGCGGCGCGGTAGCCGACAAGGGCATCATTGATGAGAAAGAGTTCAACGAAAAGCTCTCCGACGTGGCCGCGAATGCCATCGGCGACGCCTGCACCGGCTCCAACCCCCGCATCCCCACCCAGGAGGAGATGGAAAAGCTGCTGTTAGCTGTCTATTATGACAAAGAAATCGACTTCTAAGCCCTGCTTTTTGTAATTCGTTACAAACTTCACAAAAGAGGATAATTTCCAAATACGCACCTTTACATTTTGTGTTATACTGTTTTCTGGGCGCAGCCGTTGGCCAGCGGCTGCGCCCCTTTTCTGTCATTATCCCCGTGCCGTGAACCGTTCGCGGCGTGCGGGAGAAGCATAAGGAGGAATGCGTGAGCATGTACAAAATTCTGGAAAAAACACCGCTGAACCCGACGGTCACAAAAATGGTCGTTGAGGCCCCGCTGGTAGCAAAAAAGGCAGAACCGGGCCAGTTCATCATCTTCCGCGCGTCCGAGGACGGCGAGCGTATCCCGCTCACCATCGCGGATTACGACCGCGAGGCCGGTACAGTGACGATCATCTTCCAGATCGTCGGCGGGGCCACGATGGAGCTGAACACGCTGAACGCCGGGGATTCCATTGTTGATTTCGTCGGCCCTCTGGGCACGCCGAGCCGTTTGGACGGCATCAAGAAGGTGGCCGTCGTGGGCGGCGGCGTAGGCTGCGCGATTGCCTACCCCACCGCAAAGAAGCTGCATGAACTGGGCGCGGAAGTACACAGCGTTATCGGCTTCCGCAGCCAGGACCTGGTAATCCTGGAAAAGGAATTTGAAGCAGTTTCCGATCAGGTCGTCAAGATGTCTGACGATGGTACATGGGGCGAAAAGGGCCTTGTGACAAACGCGCTGGAAAAACTGATTGAGGCGGGCAACCAGTACGACGAAGTGATTGCCATCGGGCCGCTGATCATGATGAAATTTGTGTGCAAGTTGACGGAGAAATACAACATTAAAACGACCGTCTCCATGAACCCGATCATGATCGACGGCACGGGCATGTGCGGTGGCTGCCGCCTGACTGTGGGCGGCGAGACGAAGTTCGCCTGTGTGGACGGCCCGGATTTCGACGGCCACAAGGTGGATTTCGACGAGGCGATGAAGCGCGGCGCGATGTACCGCGACTTTGAGGCGCATGCCCGCGAGGCCGCGTGCGAGCTGCTGAATAAGGAGGTCAAATAATCATGCCGAATATGGACCCGAAAAAGTGCCCTATGCCGGTACAGGAGCCGGACGTGCGCAACAAGAATTTCAGCGAGGTCGCGTTGGGCTATACGCTGGAAATGGCTGTGAATGAGGCCAAGCGCTGCCTGAACTGCAAAAACAAGCCGTGCGTGAGCGGCTGCCCGGTCAATATCGACATCCCCGCGTTCATCGGCAAGGTGGCCGAGGGCGACATTGAGGGCGCGTATGGGGTGCTGAGCGCGCAGAGCGCGCTGCCCGCCGTGTGCGGCCGCGTGTGCCCGCAGGAGACCCAGTGCGAGGGCAAGTGCGTGCGCGGCATTAAGACCGAGAGCGTCGGCATTGGCCGTCTGGAGCGCTTTGTGGCCGACTGGCACCGCGAACACAGCGGTGAAAAGGCGGCCGCGCCCGCGTCCAACGGGCACAAAGTCGCCGTAATTGGCTCCGGCCCCTCTGGCCTGACCGCCGCAGGCGATTTGGCAAAGATGGGCTATAAAGTCACAATCTATGAAGCGCTGCACACACCGGGCGGCGTGCTTGTATATGGTATCCCTGAATTCCGTCTGCCAAAAGAGATTGTACGCCAGGAGATCAACGGGTTGAAAGATCTGGGCGTGGACGTGGAGACGAACGTCGTCATTGGCAAGACCATCACCATTGACGAGCTGTTCGACATGGGCAACGAGGCTGTGTTCATCGGTTCCGGCGCGGGCCTGCCCCGCTTCATGGGCATTCCGGGCGAAAGCCTCAAGGGCGTATACTCCGCCAATGAGTTCCTGACGCGCATCAACCTGATGAAAGCGTATAAACCGGATTCCAAGACGCCGATCCAGCATGCCAAAAATGTGGCTGTCGTGGGCGGCGGCAACGTCGCGATGGACGCCGCGCGCTGCGCCAAGCGTTTGGGCGCGGAGAATGTGTACATTGTTTACCGCCGCAGCATGAACGAGCTGCCCGCCCGTAAGGAAGAAGTCGAACACGCCGAGGAGGAGGGCATCATCTTTAAGACGCTCACCAACCCCGTCGAGGTGCTGGGCGACGCGGACGGCAACGTGTGCGGCATGAAGTGTGTTGAGATGGAACTGGGCGAGCCGGACGAGAGCGGACGCCGTCGCCCTGTCGTGAAAGAGGGCAGCGAATTTACGCTGGACGTAGACTGCATGATCATGTCGATTGGCACCAGCCCCAACCCGCTGATTCGCTCCACCACACCGGGCCTGGAGACGAACAAGCACGGCTGCATCATCACCAACGGCGACGACGGCCTGACGACGCGCAATGCGGTATACGCGGGCGGCGACGCCGTTACAGGCGCGGCGACGGTCATCCTGGCGATGGGCGCGGGCAAGAACGCGGCAAAGGCCATTGACGAGTATCTCAAGAGCAAGAACGCGTAATATCATCCTCTTATCAATCATCCCCCGCCCATTGGCGGGGGATATTTTATAGGGAAATCTCAAACTACTTAGCCGAACCCCGCAGGGATTATCAGGACAGGGGCGGAAAAACCGTGTATCCTTATATCAGGACAAAACTTTGACGGCAAATGAGGAATGACAGCATGAAAACGGCGGAAGCCTTACAGCGGGCGGTAGACTATATCGAGGAACATTTGTGCGGCGAACTTTCATTGCATGACGCAGCCGCGCGGGCATATCTATCCGACGCACATTTTCAGCGTTTGTTTTCGGTCGTGTTCGGTATTTCTTTGGGCGAGTATATCCGGGGCCGCAGGCTGACGCTGGCGGGAAAGGCATTGGCAAACGGGGGCGGAAAGGTCATTGATATCGCCCTGCAATACGGGTATGAATCGCCGGAGAGCTTTTCCCGCGCCTTTGTCCGTTTTCATGGTTTTCCCCCATCGGCGGCGCGCAGCCAGAGGGGGCGGCTCCATGTGCTTGAAAAGCTCTCTGTCCAATCTATTTTGGGAGGAAATGAGATGGAACAGAACTGGAAAGAGCGGGGCTACACGGTATACGAAAACGCGCCGGTGTATTACACGCGGGATATGGATAAGACCCTTGCGTGGTTTGAACAGGTTTTGGGCTGGCGCGGGAACATTGACGCGAGGGATGGACAGAGCCAGGGCACATACGGCTGTGTGATGTCGCTGCCCGTGGAGCTGCACACCCTCACGCAAATCCCCTTTAACGGCTTTCACCTG
Source organism: uncultured Clostridia bacterium (assembly GCA_947381875.1). Classification (GTDB taxonomy): domain Bacteria; phylum Bacillota; class Clostridia; order Oscillospirales; family Ruminococcaceae; genus Ruthenibacterium. The sequence continues at coordinate 4,907 of CANCXY010000162.1, forward strand.
TTTTCGGGGGAGCCGTCCCTGCGAACTGTTGGCTTTATCCGTGTGGCAGGCGATATTGAAAAACTGGCTGCTTCTGTGAAAAGCAGCGGGTGGAAGCAGATCAGCGCTGTCACCGCGCAGCCGTGGGGGGCACGGGTGTGCGATGTCACTACTGTGGATGGAAGTATCCTTCGGTTTTTTCAGATAGATTGAGGTTTGTTTTATAACGCAAAGCCGCCCTGTGGGATTTCATAGGGCGGCTTTGCATATTTTTGATTTCCATTTGTTCTGCTTTATAGAATCTTCCCCGCTCACCGCAGCAGCGGCAGATTTCCCGTCAACTGATTGACTTTCTTTTTATCGCCGCAGATCGCAAGGCCGATATATTGTAGCTCCTCGCCCCGGCAGCGCGCCATTTTGCCTATAAACTCCCGGTAGGTTTTGCAGCTTTGCGCGAGGCTGGAAAAATCCACGACTGTCAATTCCGAAAAAGGCGGTTCAAACAGTTTTGCGCGCAGTTCTTTCAATCGTTCCGTGTCCCCTTTCAGGATGGGGACAGGAAATTGGATAATGCCCGCATGCGCGCGGCCTTCGGCGTCGGGCACGTCCTCCCCCACTACGTCCGGCATTTTCATTCCCATCGTGATGCCTAAAATCGCGGCGGTGTTGGCGGACACGCCCGGCGGCAGCGTCTCCTCTAATACAATCACACACTTCTCCTGTTCCACATTCATACAGTTCCCTGCCCTTCCTTAAAGATGCGGTAGTGTCCAGGCGGCGGAGATATTTTCCGTATACTTCCCGCCCTACGGGCGGGAAATACACAAAAGCTCTTTGTCCTGGGCACTCCAGAAAATACGCCTGTACGCGGCGGGCGACAGGCCGGTTAAGGTACGGAAGGTGTTTGTAAGATGGCTCTGGTCGGAAAAGCCTGTGGCAAGGGCGGCTTGCACTGGAACCGCGCCCTGTTCGAGCAGTTCCCGCGCTTTCTCAATGCGCAGCGCTTGTAAATAGCGGTACGGTGTGACGCCCTTTTCCTTTGTGAACGCGCGCAGCAGCGTAGAGCGGCCAAGGCCGCTGCACCGACACAGGTCGGCCAGAGTAATATGGTCGGCATAGTGCGCCTGCATCCACGCGCAGGCCCGCCGGATTTCTTCTCCGCATGACGGCAGCCGGGCGGGTTCTGTTTGGCCGCACTGGGTTAGGATCAAGGAAACAATCTGCAAAAGCGCTTCTTCCTTTTCCATTTCCGCGCGTCTGGCCATAATGCCCTCATGCAGCGAGAGGAACAGCGTTCGCATCTCTGGATCGCGCAGTACTGGATTTGAAAACGCGGGCAGGGCTTCTTCTCCGGTGTGGTCCTTTATCAGGAACAGCATGATTTCCCTGGAAACATGCAGCGCCCGATAGCTAAGCGGCTCCATCCCGCAGGGGGTACAGCCGTGGGTATCGTGGGGCGCGAACAGCAATAGATCACCGGCGCCGATGGGGTATTCTTTGTTATTGCAGAAAAGCCAGCGCCGCCCAGCCTCCATACAGCCAAGCACATAGTATTCGTGAAAATGCGTCGGGAACGTCTGCGCGAGGCCCGCGAAGCGGCAGGCTTCTATGCGCAGCGTTTCATCATAACAGACTTCCCGCACTTCTTTTGGCATACAAACACCTTCTTCCCTGTTTTGAGTATAGCAGGCGGAAGAGCGGGCGTCTTGTAAGATAGGGTCAAATTTTCTTTATTTTACTTTCAACAAGACATTTTCCAGCGGGATATAGATTTTAGGAAGAAGTATGAATAATTTCTCGCTGCATTTCTGAACTTGTTTTTGCAAAGTCTTTTGATATACCATAGCGCACAGGAGAGAAAGGATAAAAATGCAGACAGTTACTATTACTACCCACATGACAATTTGGGCATATCCATATGTTTGATAAATGTATTGAAATATCGTTGGCCGAACATATCGTCTCAAAATAATATTATCATGGATAATATAAATCAACAGAGAGAGACTGGAAATATAATTTACTACTCGATTTTTCCAATGAATATTTCGCACTATATTTAATAAACAAACTGCCATTAAAAGAATAAAAGGATTATTATTTGCCAACCAATAAAGCACTTTATCTGAGAATAATGGGATATATAGCCCCATCAAATTTGTAATCGCAATGATGCCAATATGACAAATTAACCCCGTCAAAAAAAACAGTACATTTATCTTTCTGTTATTCTGAAACTCCAGCATATATTTTTGCATATATGCTATTACAAAATATATTGTTACCCATATAATAATCCTCGATGTAAAAAAGCTGTCCCTCACAAAACTAATTCCAAAATACAGAACAAGCATTGTTATACTGGTTCTGAAAAGGATTCGCTGATCCATTCGGGCAATCACTGAATTGAGAAGTGGGTGTAACGGATAAAATAATAGATAACAAGTCAAATACCAGTTGTTGGCAAAAATTGTCGGAAACAGTGACCTTATAATGATTTTTATGCTAATGTCACCTTTTCTCTGAATTAGCATAATAGCCAAAAACAAAATAGAAACCGTCCATACTTCTAAGAACATAAAAAGCCACTTTTTCCCGCTCCATTTTTTGCTTTGAAGTAAAAACCATGCGGAACAAACAAAAAAGACTGCATTTCCAAATATTCCACTATACCGTAGAACATTCAATACAAACCGCTGGATATTTGCCGTAGCAACAGCAGGAAGCACATAATCCTGTGTAGAAATAAGCACATTCTCTGATTGAAGGGTTTCAACCACATGGGAAAGAATTATCGCAAATATCGCTATAATTTTAATAAGTTCAATCCCGGATTCCCTAACTACTCTCTGTCTGTCTGTCTGTCTGTCTGTCTGTCTGTCTGTCTGTCTGTCTGTCTGT
>CANCXY010000163.1 GCA_947381875.1 uncultured Clostridia bacterium
CAAAGGGGGCAAGCCCCCTTTGGAAACCCGCCATGCGCGGCAATTTCATTGCCGCGCGCCCTGTTTCGGGATGGGCAAAGGAGAAGGAAAAAGCCGCCGCACGGGAGGAAATCCCTGTGCGGCGGCTTTTTTGTTCAGACGACCAAACCATAAGCCGGGTTCTGTATTAAACGACGATCTATCTCGACTGCATGTTGCCATACAGCTCCAGCCGCCTCCGAGAGCGCGCGGGGCACGCATTGCTCTCCTATGGGCGTTGCTTCTGGTAGGGTTTACAGAGCCGCGCGAGTTACCCCGCGCGCTGGTGCGCTCTTACCGCACCTTTCCACCTTTTCCCGCCCGCTAAGGACGGGTAGTCTATTTCTGTTGCACTATCCCTGGGGTCGCCCCCGGCTGCCGTTAGCAGTTACCATTCCCCTGTGAAGCCCGGACTTTCCTCAGAGCGCTTTTTTACGCCCCGCCGCCGTCTGTTTTACTCGCCTGGAACTTGTTCAGTATACCACAAAGGGAATGCGTATGGCAAGAAAAATTTGAGGGCGTTTAAGCCGCAAGGGGAATTTTTGTGCGTTTCTCTGCCGCGCGGGCGGGGAATACAGGGAAACTCATAAAAATTTTTCTTGAAAACAGCCGCCCCGGCGCTTATAATAAAAAGGAAGTGTCCAAAGCAAGGGGTTTGTATGTTCCCGTACCCGCAGGGAGAGGGGACATATTGGGAATATCTTTGCGGGGTTGGATGCTCCCCATCAAAAGCAGGCGCGGCGCGCCGCAGAGGAATAAGGGAAAGGAATGTTGAGAATGAAAAACGCGTATTTGACCCGTGTATATGAGGAAGTATCCCAGCGCAGCAAGGGCGAGGCGGAGTTTTTGCAGGCTGTACGGGAGGTGCTGGAAAGTTTAGAGGTATATGTGGAAGGGCACCCGGAGTTAGAGGCACAGGGTGTGCTGGAGCGTCTAGTAGAGCCGGAACGCTTTATTCAGTTTCGCGTTTCCTGGGTGGACGACGCGGGCAAGGTGCATGTGAACCGCGGCTACCGTGTGCAGTTCAATTCCGCGATCGGCCCGTATAAGGGCGGTCTGCGCCTGCACCCTTCCGTCACGGCGTCGGTCATCAAGTTCCTGGGATTTGAGCAGATCTTCAAGAACAGCCTGACGGGCCTGCCTATGGGCGGCGGCAAGGGCGGCAGCGATTTTGACCCCAAGGGCAAATCCGACGGCGAGATCATGCGCTTCTGTCAGAGCTTCATGACAGAGCTTTCCAAGCATATCGGCCAGTTTACCGATGTACCCGCGGGCGATATCGGCGTTGGCGGGCGCGAGATCGGCTATATGTTCGGCCAGTACAAACGCCTGCGCAACGAGGTGACGGGCGTATTGACCGGCAAGGGCCTTTCCTATGGCGGCAGCCTTGTACGCCCCGAAGCCACCGGGTACGGCCTGTGCTACTTCACCGAGGAAGCGCTGAACTGCATGCGCCAGGACAGCTTCAAAGGCAAGACGGTCGTGATCTCCGGCAGCGGCAACGTCGCCATCTTCGCGACGGAGAAGGCCACGGCGCTGGGCGCGAAGGTCGTGGCGCTCTCCGATTCCAGCGGCTATATCTATGACGCAAACGGCGTGAACCTGGACGTGGTAAAGGAAATCAAGATGGCGCGCCGCGCGCGGATTTCCGAGTACGTCAAGGCCGTGCCGACCGCCGAGTACCACGAGGGGTGCAGCGGCATCTGGGGCATCCCCTGTGATATCGCCCTGCCGTGCGCTACGCAGAATGAGATCGACGGCAAGAGCGCGGAAATGCTTGTCAAAAACGGCTGCCGCGTCGTGTGCGAGGGCGCGAATATGCCGTCAACGCCGGAGGCGATCGAAATCTATCTGGCGAATGATGTCCTCTATGGTCCCGCCAAAGCGGCCAACGCGGGCGGCGTGGCGACAAGCGGCCTGGAGATGAGCCAGAACTCCCTGCGTCTGTCGTGGACGTTCGAGGAAGTGGACGCACGCCTCCAGAACATCATGAAGAATATTTTCCACAACGCTTACGACGCCTCCAAAGCATGCGGCGCGGAGGGCAACCTGATGGTCGGCGCGAATGTGGCCGGTTTTATCAAGGTGGCCGAGGCCATGATCGCCGAGGGTATCGCGTATTGATGGAAAACGGAGAGGGGCGCGGCATTGCGCCTCCCTTCACCGGGGCCGCGAACGCGGCCCCTTTTTCCTGTGACTGTATGAGAGAAAAGGAGGCGGCGCGTTTGCATTTCGCCTGGACAGTTGCCCCGCAGGAAGCGAACAAATACCTGCGCGACTTTTTGCGCGCACGGGGCATGACGGCCTCTTTGATGCGCTCCATCAAACCGGCGGGCGGCTTTTTCTGCGGCGGCGCGCCCATCTTTACGAACCAGCGCGTCATAGCGGGGCAGTGTATTTCGTTTGAACTGCCGCCCGAACGCTCCACAGAGGTATGCCCGCAGGACCTGCCTCTCTCCGTTGTATATGAAGACAGGCACACAATGGTATTGGACAAGCCCGCGGGCATGACTGTACACCCCACGCGCGGCTACCCGGACGGCACGCTTGCCAACGCCTTTCGCGGCCTGATGGCAAAGCGCGGCAGCGGTGCGCCGTTCCGCCCCATCAACCGGCTCGACCGGGGTGTTTCCGGCCTTGTGCTGTGCGCGATGAACGCCTACGCGGCCCCGCTGCTGGCGGCTTCGGCGCGGAAGGTATATTACGCCATTGCCGAGGGGAGGGTGGAGGCGGAGGAGCAGGTGATCGACGCGCCGCTTGCCCCCATGTCGGATTCCATCATCCGGCGCTGTGTGCGGGCGGACGGCAAGCCCAGCCGCACGGCCTGTACCGTTCTGGCGCGCGGCGGCGGGCATACGCTTCTGCGTGTTGTGCCGCTCACGGGCCGCACGCACCAGATACGCGCCCACTGCGCCCATATCGGCCACCCGCTGGCGGGCGACGACCTCTACGGCGGCTCCACGGAATGCCTGTCCCGCCCCGCCCTGCACTGCGGCGTTATTTCCTTCACAGTGCCGGAGACGAGCAAGACGTGTACCGTGCGCGCGCCGCTGCCGCCCGATTTGTGCCAATTTCTGGATAACTGCGGCATACAGCGTATGGATATATGCGTTTTTCCATAAAAAATGTGGGTTTTTCGCTAAAAAAGGACACAACCATCTTCCTTTTTCTACAGCGACTATGTTATAATAATTCTGAATAGCGTTTTCAGCAGCTGCGCCTGTAGGAAATGCGTGTTCCCTATGCTTTTCCAAAGGGGCGGCGCTCTTACCCGATCCAAGATGGGGTGCGCGGCAATTCATTGCCGCGCGTGATGGGTTTCCAAAGGGGGCTTGCCCCCTTTGGCGGGTCCGGGCAGCGCCCGGCAGGATTCCAAAGGGCAGCGCCCTTTGGGCAGGTTTGGGCGGCAGCCCAATACGTTTGGGGGGTGGGGCGAATGGTTGGCACGAGGCGCGGTATGAAAAAGCGGACGCGCGATTTGCCGCGTGAGCCGTTCACGCCCCTTGGGTGGCTGTTTTACCGCACGGGTGTGCAGACGGAATATCTGGTGGTGCTGGCGGCGCGTCTCCTTTTCCTGGGTATGCGCTGGCTGGCCTATGGCGTGCGCTGGATGGGGCGCTATCTGCGCGGCGTGCTGCGCCGCTTTTTTGCCGCTGTGTGGGAGGACCTGTGCGCCCCGTGGCATCAGATGCGTATTGGCTTTGGCAACCTGTTTACCGTTATCCGGGAGGAACACGCGTTCGGCGGATCTCCCGCCAGTATGGGCGCAGCTTATTTCCTGCGCGGCGTGCGCACCTACCGGGGGCTTTTCTGGCGCGCGGCGGCGTATCTGCTGCCTGTTGGGGCGCTGGCGCTGTTTATCGTCACGGTACAGACGATGCTTTCCGTCACGTTTGCCCTGCGCGTGGAATACCGGGGGGAGTTTTTGGGCTTTGTCTCGCATGAAAGCATCTGCGACGCCGCCTTTGCCGATATCATGGACCGCGTGCAGGGCGCGGATACCCACGAGGACTGGTACGAACGCCCTCAATACGCCCTTACCATTGTGGACAGCGCCGCGCTGTATACCAGCGGCGAGCTGGCGAACCGCATCATTGAAACTTCGGACAGCGAGTTTTGCAACGCGACGGGTGTCTATGTCAACGAGGACTTTATCGGCGTGACGGATGAATCCGCCCGGCTCGCCGAGGCGCTGGGCGCTTTGCAGGACCCGCTGCGGGCGGGCCACGAGAATGACCCGGACTGGCGCGTGGAATTTCAGCAGCAGGTCGAGTTGAAGCCGGGTCTGTACTTTACCAAGACCGTGATTCCGCTCTCCCGGCTCCTGGCAAGGCTGCATGGGGAGGAGCCGGTGGTATTGCCGGATGGCACGGTGATAGAGGGCGGCGACCTGTTGGCCGTACAGGCGGTGCAGCAGGTGACGCGCGTTGTTGGGGTTAGTCTGCCGGAACAGGTGGTGGACGACCAGACGCTGGAATGGGGCGAAACGGTCGTGGATCAGGAGGCCGTGAGCGGGTTGGAGGAGCTGCACGAAGAAGTGGTGTATATCGACGGCAGCGAGGTTCGCCGCACCGAGACGAGCGAGCGGGTGGTACTGGTGGAGGCGCGCCCGCGCATCACAAGGCGCGGTGTGTACAACCCCTACGGCGGCACGGCGGGCGACGCCGCAACAGGCGAATTTGCCTGGCCGGTGCCGCACTACCGAAAGATCAGCCGCTGGGTGGGCGGGCCGGACAACCATCGCGGCGCGGATATCGTGGCCGATGTGGGTACAACCATCATCGCGACGGACAATGGAATCGTAGATGTCGCTATGGACGCGCGCGGCACCGCGCAGTGGACCTATGGCCGGTTTGTGCGCATCGACCACGGCAACGGGTACGCCACGCTGTATGCCCACTGTTCGGAACTGCTTGTCTCGCAGGGCGATTACGTTGTGAAGGGCCAGCCCATCGCGCGCGTTGGCTCCACGGGGCGTTCCACAGGCCCGCACTGCCATTTTGAGGTGCAGTTGAACGGCCAATGGCTGGATACGCGTGATTTTGTGATGCCGGAGGATGAGGAGGACGATTAAAGGTTTTGTGTTTCCCGGCCTTTGGGCACCAGGGATGCACGGACAGGAACTTTGCGGAAGCGTATCGAAAAAGTTTCAAAATATTAACAATTTTTGGAGATAGGCTCCGCCTCCTTGCAAAATTTTCCGTTTGCCGTTATAATAGGATAGATATAGTGAAAAATATATCGGGTGTTTTTGTATCAGAGAGTGCCCAAAGCGAAGCGCTTTTCTGTTCCCCGCCGCAGGCGGCGGATAAAAAGCGGACAGGTTTTTATTTGTTTGCTGGATTGCCGCAAACATGTATGGACGCGCCGCTTTGGGGCACAATCATAGATGGTGGTCCGGCGATGGGCCGGTGAAAAGGGAAGAAATCGAAAAGGAAGTGCGGGATTTTGGAGAAATTTGTAATTCGCGGCGGCAGGCCGCTGATGGGCGAGGTGGAGATCGGCGGCGCGAAGAACGCGGTGGGTGCGATTCTGCCCGCCACGATTCTGGCCGCGGGCAAATGCGTGATCGAAAACCTGCCGGATATACGGGACGTGAGCGTCTCCCTGGAGATATTGAGCGCAATGGGAGCGGCGGTGCGGGTCATTAACCGCCACGCCATTGAGGTGGATACATCGCATATCCAGTCATGCAGCGTCCCGAACGGGCTGTCGCGTCAGATGCGTTCTTCCTATTACTTTTTAGGCGCGCTGCTGGGCAGGTTCGGCAAAGCGACGGTGGCGATGCCGGGCGGGTGCGACCTGGGGCCGCGGCCCATCGACCAGCATCTGAAAGCGTTCACGGCGCTGGGCGCGCGCGATTCCGTCGAATACGGCATGATCAGCGTACAGAGCGCGCGTCTGCGCGGCGAGGAAGTGTTCTTCGATAACGTCTCTGTCGGCGCGACGATCAACGCCATGCTGGCCGCCGTGCTGGCCGAGGGCCTGACCGTGCTGGAAAACGTCGCGAAAGAGCCGCATGTGGTGGACGTGGCGAACTTTTTGAATATGATGGGCGCGGACGTGCGCGGTGCAGGCACGGATGTAATCAAGATCCGGGGCGTCAAGTCGATGCACGGCTGTACCTACGCAATCATCCCCGACCAGATTGAGGCGGGCACCTATATGGTGGCGGCGGCGGTCACGGGCGGGAATGTACTTGTCAAGAATGTAATCCCCAAGCATTTGGAGCCGATCACGACCAAGCTGGAAAAAGCGGGCGCGACGGTGATCGAATACGACGACGCAGTGCGCGTATACCGCACGGGCTATATCGAGCCTTTGAACATCAAGACCATGCCGCACCCCGGCTTCCCGACGGACATGCAGTCTCTTATGACAGTGTTGCTCTCGCTTGCCAAAGGTACATCTATCATCACCGAGAGCATTTTTGAAAGCAGGTTCCGCTATGTGAACGAGCTGACGCGCATGGGGGCAAATATCCAGGTAGACGGGCGTGTGGCGGTGGTCGAGGGCGTACAGGAGCTTTTGGCCGCGCCGGTGCGCGCCTCCGACCTGCGCGCGGGCGCGGCGCTGGTGGTGGCGGCGCTGGCTGCAAAGGGCGTTTCCGAGATTGAGGAAATCAGCCATATCGAGCGCGGCTATGAGGATATCGAGGGGAAGCTGCGCGGCCTGGGCGCGGATATCCGGCGTGTGGCAAAGCCGACCGATCTGCTGCACCAGCAGGCCATGTGACAGATAAAGAAAGGGAAGGGCCATCCAAAGCCAAGGTTTTTGTGTATCTCCGCCCCACAGGTGGTAGGATACATGGAAAAATCTCCGCTCCCTGGAGCGCCCTTCCTTTTGTGTGCAAAAGGGGAAAGGAAGGAAAAACGCTATGGCGCGGTTTACAACGCTGTATTCGGGTTCGGCGGGCAACAGCTCCGTGATCGAGGACAACGGGCGATACATACTGGTCGATATGGGGAAAAGCTGCCGGCAGACGCAGAATGCCCTGAAACAGCTTGGCCTTCTGCCTGCGTCCTTAGCGGGGGTTCTGGTGACGCACGAGCATTCGGACCACATCGGGGGGCTGGCAATTTTCCTGAAATACTACCCGGTGCCCGTATACGGCAGCGCGCCGACACTGCGTTACCTCAAAGCGCACAGACTTGTGCCGCCAGGGGCGAAGCTCATAGAGATCGACGGGCGCACCGAGGAGATTGGCGGCTTTAGTGTGCAGAGTTTTGAGACAAGCCACGATTCCGCCGCCTGTCGGGGCTACCGCATCACAACGCCCTCAGGCGGTATCGCGTGCGTAGCCACGGACCTGGGCTATGTGAGCGACGAAGTGATGGCAAACCTGCTGCTGGCGGACGTAGTGGCGCTGGAATCCAATTATGACGAAGATATGCTGATGACAGGCCCCTACCCCTACCAACTGAAAACGCGCATTGCCTCCCCGATGGGCCATTTGAGCAACAGCGACTGCGCCATGACATTGGCCTGCCTTGCGCAGAACGGATGCCGCAAGTTTACCTTGTGCCATTTGAGCGAGGAGAACAACACGCCCGCGCTGGCATTGGAGAGCGCCCGGTCGGCCCTGACAGCGGCAGGCGTCGACCCGGAAACCTGCTGCATAGAGGCGGCGGCACGCCACGCGGTGTCGCGGGTGTACGAGTTCTAACTGTTGGGCTGCCGCCCAAACCTGCCCAGAGGCTCTGCCTCTGGACTCCGCCAA
>CANCXY010000164.1 GCA_947381875.1 uncultured Clostridia bacterium
CCCATCACGCGCGGCAATTTCATTGCGGCGCCCCTTTTTTTATTTTTGCTTTAGACCTCCTCACCCGGAAAAAAACACTTGCATTACCTTTTCTTTTAGGATACAATAGAGGGGAAGCATCAAAATACGCCAAGGAGGGGAAAGAGCAATGAATGAACCGACTGCCGTTTTCTCGATCTATAAGGATAAAGACCGCGAAATCAAAGCCATCCTGACCGACGTGTACAACGCGCTGAAGGAGAAAGGCTATAACCCCATCAACCAGCTTGTAGGCTATATCCTCTCAGAGGACCCCACCTACATCACCACCTATCAGAACGCGCGTGCGCAGATCCGCAAGCTCGACCGCGACGACCTGCTTCAGGTGCTGCTCAGAAGCTACCTCGGCGAATAACGGGGAGTGTCCAAAACGGTGCGTTTTCGTGTATTTCCCCGCCCTACGGGCGGGGAAATACACGGCAATCGCTCCGCGATGCGGACACGCCCGAATAACGGATTAAAGGAGCATAACTGCGTATGGCATTTACACCAAAGCTCATGTATAAGGGGCGCCCGCTGGTGCGCTGTAAAAGAGATATCTATTATGGCAGCCAGGGCGATCCCTTCGTCATCTATATGCGCGTGCTTACCACCAAAGAGGAAGCGGGCGTGCAGGTGGCGGACCGCATCCAGATTACCCTGCTCTCCACCGATACCTCCAAAAGCCCCACCGAACGCATCCAGCAGCAGAGCGTCAAAAACGGCTTGTGGAGCGCGCTGGAGATTGGTACCATCTGGCTGGAACGGTCCAAGCCCGCCCCCAAAGGCAGCAGACGCTGAAGCATTGGAAATGAAAAATGGCTGAGGCCGCTGTCATGGAGATTTTCCCTCAAGAGGTCAGATACCCGGTCAGCACGCTTGCATATACAGGCGCAGGGTACGACAGAGGCGGGACATTTATCCCGTATGGGCAGGGCAATCGGTCGATGAGGACGGTTCACACATAGTGCCTTTCGGGCTGTTCGTAAAAATCAAACGAGAGCGAATATATATTGCCTATCCCCTGCCTATGGTTGGGAATAGGCAATATGTATATGATTTTCAATACATTCCAGCCAGCTCTTTGATGTATGAGGGTGATGTGATTGGCTAAGTTTAGACGCTCGGGCATAGGCGGCATATTAGACGACCTTTCCAATATCTTTCCCCGCAACGGCAAAGGCCGGGAGTACTATGGGAACGGGATTTTGAGGTATGAAGGCGAATATGTGAATGATCGCTGGGAAGGCCAGGGTATCTTATACTGGGAAGACGGCCGCCATCGTCGGTATGAGGGCAGCTTTGCAGGCGGCAAGATGACCGGCAAAGGCAAAATGTATGATAAACGCGGCGTTTTATTATACGAAGGCGATGTTGTGAACGGCTGCCGGGAAGGCCAGGGCACACATTACCGAGAGGATGGGTCGCGCTGGTATGAGGGCGGCTTTGCAAAAGGCGAGTGGAACGGCAAAGGCCGGGAGTATGATAAAAGCGGTGCTTTGGAATATGAAGGCAATTTTGTGAATGGCCGCCGGGAAGGCCAGGGCACCTGGTACGGGGAAGACGGCAGCCCTCATGCGTGCAACTTTAAGGGCGGTATGCTTATAAACGGTTACTTTCGGAACGAGGGTACTTACTATTGGAAAGACGGCACACGCTATATAGGAAGCCTTGCTGACGGCAAACCGAACGGTCGAGGCCGTGAGTACTATAAAAGCGGCGCTTTGCGGTATGAGGGCGATTGGGTGAATGGCTGCTGGGAAGGCCAAGGCACCTGGTATGGGGAAGATGGCAGCCGTTATGAAGGCAACTTTGCAGGCGGTAAGCGAACCGGCAAAGGAAAAATGTATAATAAGCGCGGCGCTTTGCTGTATAAAGGCGATTGGGTAAATGGCGGCGCGGAAGGCCAGGGCACTTTATACAGGGAAGATGGGTCGCGCTGTTATCAGGGCTGTTTTGCAGGCGACAAAGCGAACGGCAAAGGCCGTGAGTACTATAAAAGCGGCGCTTTGCGGTACGAAGGCGATTGCGTAAATGGCCGCTGGGAAGGCCAAGGCACTTTGTACAGGGAGGACGGAACGGTACTGCATAAGGGGACATTTACAGGAGGGGAACTCATCGGGCCATCCCTGCAATCCCCTATACCTGCAAATCCACCCGCGGGAAAACCAGCGCCCCCACCGCAGCCATCCGCTTTGCCGGATGCGGACAGCGACAAATATATACGGGAATTGAAGGCCATGATTGGGCTGGCAGAGGTAAAGGAAAATGTCGGTTCCTTAGTCAATCTCATCCGCGCGCGAAAGGAGCGGGAATCGCGGAACCTTCCTGTGTCGCCCATGTCCTACCACATGGCATTTACTGGGAACCCCGGCACCGGCAAAACCACAGTGGCACGGCTTATCGGTAAGATCTATCACAGCTTAGGGATTATCCAGAAGCCGGATGTGGTGGAGACCGACCGGGCAGGGCTGGTAGAGGGATACATCGGCCAGACGGCACTGAAAACGGAAAAAATAATCCAGCAGGCCAGAGGCGGCATCCTGTTCATTGATGAGGCGTATTCCCTCATCCCTGAGGACAGCGCCAGGGATTTCGGCCCGGAAGCCATCGACTGCCTGCTCAAACGGATGGAGGATTACCGGGATGAGCTGATAGTAATTGCAGCCGGCTACGAAAAGCCCATGGAGCGGTTTCTGAACAGCAATGACGGCCTGCAGTCCCGGTTCACGCACCATATCCACTTCGATGATTATACGCCCCCTGAGCTGGTGCGCATCTTAGAGCTGAACTGCGCCAAAGGCGGCTTCCGGCTCGATCCAATGGTTCAGCCTCTTTTTGAACGGCTGATGAATGAAAAGCTGAAATCCCCGGAATTTCGGGAAAAATTCTCCAATGGGCGCTATGTGCGCAACCTGTTTGAAAGGCTGATCTATGCCCAGAGTGACCGGCTGAGCCGCACAGGCGCCCTGCACAGCCTGGACACGTCCACCCTTATGACAATTACAGCAGCAGATCTGCGGGCAGTGGTGAGCAGCAAGGAATTTGAAAGGATTTATTAGATTTGGCATCTCATTTCCCCGCGGGAATCCATTTTTGTAATTTTACGCAGCAAAAAGCCATACATCCGCTGTTTCGCTCCCGCCTCCGACGGGGAAAACAGGCAAAATTATTTTCCGCCCCGCAGGGCGGCAGACAATCAGGCATAAAAACAGAAACGCCGTGAGGAAAGATTCCCCCACGGCCTTTTTTGCCCCCGGAAGGGCTTTGGAAGTGCCCGTATTTTCCGTGTTCCCCGCTCGCAAGGCGGAAAACACACCATGTACGCGGGACGTTCCAAAGGCTTTTTTCAGCCAACCGCCCGATATACGCGGCTCAGTTCTGATTCATTCTCGCTCACCAGTATCACCGGCCGGGAGTAATCGAGACTCATCAGGCCCAGAATGCTGCGCGCGTCTGCGGCGCTTCCGCGTTCGTCGTGTACGCCGATCGCGTCGCGGCAGCTCTCGGCGGCATGCAGGATGCTTTTCACCTGCTCAAAATTGGAAATCTTGATCTGTCGGATCATGGTAAACACCTTCCTTTCGCGGCGGGCTATTTCCCGCCCACGCAAAGCCGGCGTACCCAACTGTACGCCCTTTCCCTTGCCTTGCTTTGGTCATTATACCACAAAAGAAAGCATTTGTGTTGTGAAATTTGCCGAAAAACTCTCTTTTGACCCTTCTTTCTCCCTCCTGGACAAAAGCACCGGCAAAGCAAAAAGAACTTTTGTACAACTTTTCAAGACAAGTGTCCACGAGGGACGGACACGCAACCATTTCAGCGGACAACGGCGAAAGGCGGGGCAGTGTCAGCCCTTCCCACGCGCAATCATCATTTTGGCCGCCTTGTAAATATCGCCGCAGCCCAATGTGATAACCAGATCCCCCGGCTTTGCGTGTTCCAGCACATAGTCCACGACCTCCTCAAACGTCGTAAACCACACACTGCCCGGTATCTTCGCGGCAAGGTCTTTGGTGCGCACTGTGTAGTCCTCGGCGCGCTCGCGGCTGCCCATGATCTCGGTCATCACCACATGGTCGGCGATGGGCAGGACATGCGCGAAATCGTCCATCAACATCTTCGTGCGGGTGTAGGTGAGCGGCTGGAACACCGCCCATACCTCTTTATAATCCATCCCCTTAGCTACCCGCAGCGTCGCGGCCAGCTCGGTGGGGTGGTGGGCGTAATCGTCCGCGATCGTCACGCCGTTTACCTCGCCCAAAAACTCGAACCTGCGCCCCGCGCCCCGGAACGCCGCGAGGCCGCGCGCGCAATCGGCGGGAGAAACGCCCTGCATCACCGCGCACGCATACGCCGCCAGCGCGTTGTATACGTTGTGCCGTCCCGGTACGGAAAGCTCAATATGCGCTGTCGGCTGGCCCGCTGTCTCCGCGTCGAAACAGTAGAAGCACGGGCGGTATTCCCGCACGTTCCGCGCGCGGTAATCGGCGGGCGCGTCGATGGCAAAGGTGCGCACGGTGAGCGCCTTTTCCTGGGAAATACCCGCCATCGCTTCTACTGTGTTCGCGTCGTCGGCGTTGAACAGAACGGTGTTTGTCGTGAGCAGCGCGAATTTTCGGAACGCGGCTTTCAGGTTATCCATAGAGCCGAAAAACTCCAAATGGTCGTTGTCGATATTCAGGACCACCGAGAGGTACGGCGTGAGGTGCAGGAACGTGTTGTTGAATTCGCACGCCTCCACCACGATCTCCTCCCCCTTGCCGTAACGCCCATATGCGTCGATCAGAGGCAGCTTGCCGCCGATCACCGCCGCGGGGTCTGTGCCCGCCATGAGCATGATTTGTGCTGTCATTGCCGTTGTGGTCGTTTTGCCGTGCGTGCCCGCGATGCACACAGGATGCGGGTACAGGCTTGCCGCATACCCCAGCATCACACTGCGCTCCACCGCTGGGATGCCCAACCGCGCGGCCTCTACCAGTTCGGGGTTATCGTGCGAGACGGCGGCGGTATAGACCACCAGATCGGCATCCCGCACGTTTTCAGCGTGCTGGGACATCTCCACATGGATGCCCATTGCCCGCTCCCGGCTGATAATATCGCCCTCGTTCACGTCGGAGCCTGTGATGGTATAGCCCTGCGCGTACAGTATTTGTACCAGCGGAAACATGCCGCTGCCGCCAATGCCCACAAAATGGATATGGTTTTTTCCCTGGAGCAGCGCCTGATTCGATTCGTTCATATGCTTCACCTCTTGCTAACAGTATACCGTATTTCGGCCAAAAAATAAACAGGGAAATGGGCGGGCTTCACAATTCTTCCACATTTCTCATATTTTTCCTTGACAAGCAGGGCGCACGGCATTACTATTAAGGGTAGGTACAAAGATGGGTTGGTGCGTCCATTTCGGGGGAGGGCGCGTCCGCCTGTGAAGGACACGAACAAGGAGGGCTTTTTTCATGAAGCAAAAGTACGCAAAACTTCTGGCGGCGCTGTGCGTTCTGGCTTTGGCGCTGTCGATGATGCCTGCCGCGTTTGCGGCGGAGACGCCGACGCTGGAGATTACTGGCGCTGGAAAGGATAATACCCTTTCATTTGAGGGTGTTTATGGCCATGACCCCATTGCCGGACAGGAGTTTACTGTTACTGCAAAAAACATGGGAAAGGATGCCAAAACTACTGTAAAAGTATCAAACAGCAGCTTTACGGTATCGCCAGAAAAAGATATTACGTTTTCCAATAATTCTGCCACGATCAAGGTGACACCAAAAACAGGGTTGAGCGCGGGAAACCATTCTGCTACTGTCACCATCTCTATGACAGGTGCAAAGGATGTGACTGTCAGCGTGAAACTGACAGTTGCCAAGCACGATGGACTGAAAAGCAATGACTGTTACACCAGTTATCTGAGCAAAGCGGGAACCACTTATAAAATGAAAGGTACGGACGGCGTTCAGTTGATAAAGGGCCGTGTTGAGGTTAAGCAGGAGATCGGCTCCAAATTCCCCAATGACACCTTCTCTTTTGTGTATGGCTGCGCAAAACAGAAAGATGGCGCGAACGGCGTAACTGTCTGGAAAACCAAAGCCGAAGATGTCAAAGCAACCGAAGCGGGCACATATGACATTTACTATATGCCCGTTGAAAGCAAAAACTTCAAAGCAGGAGAGGCAATCAAGGTTAATGATCTCTCTGGCATTGAAGTAACAGACGACAGATTTACAATCACACTCGATCCCGGTGATGAGATTTTCGAGCTTAACGCCACCACCGAACTGAAAACCGGCTACGACCACAAGCTCCCTTCCGACGCAAAGCTGCCCACCTATAATCAGACAGCGAACAAAAAGGTCATTGGTTGGTATACCACAAAAGACCCCAAAGATAAAACCGCCAAAAAGGTTGACAGCAGCTATGTTTTCAAGGAATCTACTACTATTTACGCCGCATGGAGCGACGCCTATACTACAAGCGATGTGAATGTTCTGTGCTACGCCGACGCGAAAAAAGAGGAAGCTGTGCGCATGGGTGTTGCGCGAGTCGACGGAAACGGCACCTTCCTTCGCTGGGTGACAGAACCTTCCGACCCTGTGCGCGCTGGCTCCACTTTCCGGGGCTGGGCGACCTCGGACGGCACAGCCATAAAAGCCGGTGAAACAAAGCTGACAATGAACCAAGAATTATATGCCCTCTGGGGCGATAAGGACGGCTCCGGCAGCATTGACGGCCCGGTCGATATCCCTTACAGGCCCGTCAACCCCAACCCGCCTTCCGGCTCCAGCGGCACGCTTGATCCCTCCACCGTGCTTGGCGCGGCCTATGTAAAAGAGCTGCGCTCGCAGAACTGGGACGTGCTGTCCGTCGCCACCACCAGCGCCGCCCCGGTATACACCTATAAAATGCCAAACGGCACTATGGCGTCCGGCTCCTGCTGGGTCGAGGGCGCGGACGGCGTGGGGCATCGCTATATTTTCAACAACTATGGCGTACTTCAAACGGGTCAGAACACCGCCAGCAATATGACGGTGACAGGCGACGGCGATATCCTGATGAACGGGAACCTCTACTACCTGAACCCGAACCGCAACCTCAACGATCCCCGCACCTGCTATGTGATGACAAACTATGTCCGCAAGCGCCCGAACTACGGCGACCAGACCTATTACGACCAGGACGGTATCACCTTTGAGGGCTGGATGAAGAACGCAAACGGCGGCCTGCGCTATCAAACCTGCCTGCGCCAGCCGGGACAAGCGACTGACCGCTATCTGATCGTATGGCGCGCGCAGACACTGCCCGCCTGCCAGCACCCCGATCATCCGGGCGACCCCGCCTACACCCTGCCCGCCGGACGCTATTTCTTCGATGACGACGGCGTGCTTGTAACACGCGAGGGCTGGAACGACGGCAAGGACGGCAAAGAATACTACACCAACGCCTACGGCCAAATTACCAACGAACGCACCAAATAAACAATATCCCAGAGAGCAGTGCCCGCCCGTGTCTCACACCGGCGGGCGCTTTTTTCAGGGTGCGCGGCAATGAAATTGCCGCGCGTGATGGGTTTCCAAAGGGGGGCTTGCC
>CANCXY010000165.1 GCA_947381875.1 uncultured Clostridia bacterium
CCATCCGCGAGCTGCTGGGCAAAGAGAAGATCACATTTTATATCGGTTTTGACCCTACAGCGGACAGCCTGCACGTCGGCCACTTTTTGCAGCTGATTATTATGCGGCATCTGCAA
The DNA here is from genome assembly GCA_947381875.1 of uncultured Clostridia bacterium. Lineage (GTDB taxonomy): Bacteria > Bacillota > Clostridia > Oscillospirales > Ruminococcaceae > Ruthenibacterium. The sequence goes on from CANCXY010000165.1 coordinate 117, forward strand.
AAAGCGGGGCACAGACCCATTGCGCTGCTGGGCGGCGGCACGACAATGGTCGGCGACCCGACCGGCAAAACCGATATGCGCAGGATGCTCACAAAAGAGCAGATCGCGCATAACGCCGAACAGTTCAAAAAGCAGATGAGCAAGTTTATTGACTTTTCCGAGGGAAAGGCACTGATGGTGAATAACGCCGACTGGCTCCTTGATTTGAATTATGTGGATTTTCTGCGGGAGATCGGCGTACACTTTTCCGTCAATAAAATGCTAACGGCGGAGTGCGTGAAAACGCGCATGGCAAACGGCATCACGTTCCTGGAATTCAACTATATGCTGATGCAAAGCTATGATTTCTTGCATCTGGCGCGCGAATACGGGTGCAAAATGCAGTTTGGCGGGAACGACCAGTGGAGCAATTTCATTGGCGGCGTAGAGCTGAACCGCCGGTGCGACCAGAGGGATGTATACGGAATGACGTTCACCCTTCTCACGACGCGGGAAGGGAAGAAGATGGGCAAGACAGAGACGGGGGCGGTCTGGCTCGACCCGGAAAAAACAAGCCCTTACGAATTTTTCCAGTACTGGCGCAATATTGATGACTGCGAGGTGCAGAACTGCCTGAAACTGCTGACGGATATCCCGGTGGCGGAAATCAACGCGATTGATATGGGCGATGCCGCCGCGATCAACAATGCCAAGGAACGTCTTGCCTATGAACTGACAAGCCTTGTCCACAGCAGGGAGGAGGCCGAAAAGGCGATCGCAACGGCAAAAAGCCTGTTCAGCGGGGCGGATGCCGAGCATATGCCCGCGACGGCTATAGACGCTTCCCTGATTGTTGATGATGCGGCCAGTGTGTTGGATCTGCTGGTGGCGGCGGGGCTTGCGCCCAGCAAGGGCGAGGCAAGGCGTTTGGTGCAGCAGGGCGGCATTTCCGTAGATGGGGAAAAGGTAACGGATATGAAAGCCGTTGTCAGCGCCGAAGCACTGCGGAAAGGCGTTGTCATGAAAAAGGGGAAGAAGATTTACCACCGTGTTACACTGTAAAGGGACAACTGTCAAAAAGCGCACTGGGCGCGGTCGAAATGCCGCGCCCAGTTTTTATCGGAATGAGCTGAGATAGAATGTATGCACGGCACAGAGGACAGTGCCGGAAGAAAAGCATGTCATTTGCCGTACCGCCATACAATATACTATTCCACTGTTTAGGAGAGGGCATGGTTATAAGGGAGGGGCTGGCAGATGTTTGGCATCATCATTGGCTTTGTCGCGTCGCATATTCTGTATTTTGCGCTGCATTTGGAGAGCAGCAGTTTTCCAAAACCGCTTTCCGCACATGAGGAAAGCGCGGCCTTTGCGGCTATGAAGCAGGGCGACAGCGAGGCAAGGGACAGGATCATTCGCCATAATTTGCGTCTGGTGGCGCATGTGGCGAAGAAATATTATGCGTCCGGGGCGGACCAGGAGGATTTGATCAGCATTGGGACGATAGGGCTGATTAAGGCGGTAAACAGCTTTGATAATACGAAGGGCGCGCGCTTCGCTACTTATGCGGCACGGTGTATTGAAAATGAAATCCTCATGCAGTTCCGCGCGGGAAAAAAGAGTCAGAATGACGTTTCCATCCAGGACCCCATCGACGGAGAAGGTGAGGGCGGCCTTACACTCAATGACGTGATGGCGGACAGCTTCAATATGCACGAGGAATACGAGCGCAAGGAGGAGGCCGCGGCGCTGTACCGCGTGGTGAACCGCCTTTCAGGCCGGGAACGGCAGGTCGTGATCCTGCGGTACGGCCTTTCGGGCGGGGAGCCGCTGACCCAGCAGCAGGTGGCGGATATCCTGCATATCAGCCGGAGCTATATCTCCCGGATCGAGAAGAAATCCCTGGGCATGCTGCGGGAGATGCTGTGCGGAGACGCGGGGGCCGGAAACCAAGATTGAATATGGAAAATAGGACGTGCCCGCGCATGTCCTTATTTTCGGGAGTGTCCAAAGTGGGCGTTTTTGTGTATTTCCCCGCCCTACGGGCGGGAAAATACACGGCAGTAGCTCCGCGATGCGTACACCCCCTTATTTTTCGTTTCTACGTTAGGAGCCATTGGACAATATTCTGCGCTTTGAAGTAGGCAAAAAGGGCGACGAATCAAGCGCTTTCCCTGTGCAGCAGACATCCTGTAATAAACCGCCCGCGCCCCACAATTTCCGCCAGCGTCCCGCACGCCGGGATTCCCTCGCGGTTCAATGCCTCAAACTCTGCCGCCGACCTCCGTAGCGCGAAAAAATGCGCTCCGCGCAATGGGTGCGACCGGTCGTTCCAAATCGCTACGATTGCCGCGTCCTCCGCACGCATCTCCTCCGCCAGTGCCTCCATCCGATACACCCGCCGCGCGCGCACCGGGTAAAGGTTCAGTACGCGCCTCAGCCGAAAAGGGTGCGTGCCCAGCCGTCCTCCCGCTGCCGCGCACCGCCGCCGCTCCAACTGGTATAGCACTTCTGCCAGTGATACACGCAGCCCCAGCGCCGTCAGCGCGTTATATATGGCGATACCACCGCACCCGGTCCTGCCGCACGCCGTATGCCCATACCGCAGCCCGGCGGCCTGTTCTGATTTCTGTGAGGATACAAACGCCCCTTTTATATCCCGCGCCTGGTTCAGAGAGAAATTCTCCGCCGAAGTCCGCCGCCGCACCGGCCAGCATGTCAGCAGATACACCCCGCGCGCCAATCCCACGCCCAAACAATCCAGCCACGCGCCATACAAAACGCACCGCCCCCTTCATGAAGGGGAGTATACCACATTTTGCTTTGCTTGTCACAGCTTTTCCCCCATATCAGGTGCGGGAAACGTGGGTACACAACTCCCATTGATGCCTCCGTCAAAAACACAAAATTGGCCTTTTCCTTAAAAGTCCCCCGAAAACACTTGCATTCAGCGCCCGCGTCTGTTATGATAGGTGAGGCTTAGGAACAGGCCACACCAGTCAGGGAAGGGGGAAGGCGCGGTGCATCCATATTGCGCGGGGCTTTGCAAGGTACAGCGTTCGTTTTCTCTGCGCCGTCCGGGGGCGTCGGGCATATGTTTCCTGTTTTCCCATTCTCTTTTTCCATTTTCAGAATACAGGCGTTTCCCGCTGTGTAAGGCGACGCGGGGAATGCCTGTTTTTTGATACACCCCTTACTGCCCCTTCGGGGGGGCGGGGGAGAAGATGAATTGAGGAGGAAGTATTGATGAGTGCAGAAAGCAAAAAAGTCGAACTCGGCAAAGAGGGCCTGTACGACGCACGTCAGATCGGCGTGCCCAAAATGCTGATCTTAGGCGCGCAGCACACCTTTGCCATGTTCGGCGCAACAGTTCTGGTCCCTATCCTGACAGGCATCAGTGTCTCCACCGCGCTTTTGTTTGCCGGACTGGGAACGCTGCTGTTTCATTTTATCACAAAAGGGAAGGTACCTGCGTTCCTCGGCTCCAGCTTCGCGTTTTTGGGCGGCTATGCCGCGGTAGCGCCTTTGGGCGCGGACGGGACGCCCAGTGAAATGCTGCCCTATGCGGCCGGCGGCATCATGGTGTCCGGGCTTGTATATGTGATCCTGAGCGGCCTGATCAAGGTATTTGGCGTGAAAAAGATTATGCGCTTTTTCCCGCCGGTCGTCACAGGTCCCATTATCATCGCCATCGGCTTGATTCTCGCGCCCAGCGCCATCACTAACTGCCAATCGAACTGGCTGCTGGCGTTCATTGCGCTTGTCACGATCATCGTATGCAATATATGGGGAAAAGGGATGGTAAAAATCCTGCCCATCCTGATTGGCATCGTTGTGTCTTACATTGCCGCGCTTTGCATGGGTGCGGTTGATTTCACGGCGATCCGTGAGGCAAAGTGGTTCGGCCTGGCGATCCAGCCCGCCAGCATGGCAAGGTTCAGCGTCAGCGCGTGCATCACGATCGCACCCATCGCCTTAGCTACCATGATGGAACATATCGGCGATATCGCGGCCATCAGCGCTACCTGCGAGCAGCCCTACCTCTCCGACCCCGGCCTGCACCGCACGCTGCTTGGCGACGGCCTCGCCACCAGCCTGGCGGGCTTCTTCGGCGCGCCCGCGAACACTACATACGGTGAAAACACCGGCGTGCTGGCGCTGACGAAAGTATATGACCCGCGCGTCATGCGTATCGCCGCATGCTTCGCCATTATCCTCAGCTTCTTCCCGAAATTCGGCGCCGCCATACAGACAGTCCCCTCCGCGATTATCGGCGGCATCTCCTTTGTGCTGTATGGCATGATCTCCTCCGTCGGTGTGCGCAACATTGTGGAAAACCAGGTCGATTTCACAAAATCGCGCAACCTCATCATTGCGGCTGTCATCCTTGTTTCGGCCCTCGGCTTCAACAGCGTCGGCGGTATCACGGTGCCTCTGGGCGAAAGCTACAGCTTCACGCTCTCCGGCCTTGCCATTGCGGCCATTGTCGGCATCCTGCTCAACGCCGTCCTGCCCGGCAATGACTACGAATTCGGCAAGGACCTCAAAGGTGATACGGCGGTGAATTTCAAAGTTTGACAATTTCCCGGCAGAATATGTGCTTTGTTCACGAAACTTTAACAAATTTTTCCTATAATATAGGAAAGATAGCCAATCCCGGCGCGGCGACGGGGAACGGCCAAAACAAAGCGTTTTTGTGTGTTTCCGCTGTTTGGATTACGCCCCGGCAAAGCACGGGACCGCTATAGAAAATTGTGAAGGAGAGGATTCCCATGGCAAATCGTATTGTTCTGAACACCATATCCTACCACGGAAAAGGCGCGATTGAAAACATTGTTCCCGAACTGACCGCGCGCGGCTACAAAAAGGCTTTTGTATGCTCCGACCCGGATCTGATTAAATTTAACGTGACAAAAAGGGTTACGGATCTGCTGGACGCGGCCTCGTTTGCCTATGAGATCTACAGCGAGATCAAACCCAACCCCACGATTGAAAATGTGCAGACGGGCGTCGCGGCGTTCAAGAACAGCGGCGCGGACTGCATCGTCGCGATTGGCGGCGGCTCCTCGATGGATACCGCGAAGGCCATTGGCATTATCATGGAAAACCCCGACTTCGCCGACGTGCGCAGCCTGGAGGGTGTGGCCGAGACGAAAAAGCACGCGATTTTTACCATTGCCGTCCCCACGACAGCCGGTACGGCGGCGGAAGTGACGATCAACTATGTTATCACCGACGCCGAGAAAAAGCGCAAATTCGTCTGCGTGGACACGCACGATATCCCGGAAGTCGCCGTCATCGACCCCGATATGATGGCGAGCATGCCCAAGGGTCTGACCGCCGCGACCGGCATGGACGCGCTGACGCATGCCATTGAGGGCTATATCACCAAGGGCGCCTGGGAAATGACCGATATGTTCCACCTCAAGGCCATTGAGCTGATTTCCAAGCACCTGCGCGGCGCTGTGGCGAATACGCCGGAAGGCCGCGAGGGCATGGCACTGGCCCAGTATGTCGCGGGCATGGGCTTCTCGAATGTGGGCCTGGGCATCGTCCACAGCATGGCGCACAGCCTGGGCGCGGTGTACGATACGCCGCACGGCGTAGCCAATGCGATCCTTCTGCCGACGATCATGGAATACAACGCGCCCTGCACAGGCGAAAAGTACCGCGAGATCGCCCGCGCGATGGGTGTGGCAGGCGTCGACGGCATGACACAGGAGGAATACCGCAAGGCCGCGTGCGACGCGGTGCAGCAGTTGAGCCAGGACGTAGGTATCCCCGCGGACCTGAAAGCGATCGTCAAGGAGGAGGACGTACAGTTCCTTTCAGAGAGTGCCTATGCGGACGCGTGCCGTCCGGGCAACCCCCGCGATACCAGCGTAGAGGAGATCGCCGCGCTGTACCGCAAGCTGATGTAACACATAGGAAACGGACGAATTTTGTATATTTCCCCGCCCGCGGGACGGGGAAATATAGTATGTCTGTTTTGAAGGGGCGGCATGTTTCAGGCATGCCGCCCCTTTTTTCGCGCTTTTTTTCGCCATTTTCAACAAATAACGTATTTATTCGCGTGTGGCAGTTTAGAAACCATTGACAAACCGCACTAAAAACACCTATAATATGAAATAGGTTTATCTGCCTGTGCGCAGTTCCGCAAGAAAGAATTGGGGGAAACCGGCATGAAAAGTATTCGAGAAAAAATCACTGTATCGCTGATGGCGACCGTCCTAATCGCTCTGCTTGTGGTTGGCGGCCTCGGCATCACGCTCAATTACAGAAGCACCCTTACGACCGTAGAGACCATGATGCGCGAAACGGCTGTATTGGCGGCAGAACGTATTGAACAGGAGTTGATCGCTTACAAGAATGTAGCCATAGATGCGGGTAATATCCAGCAGTTGTCGGACCCCACCGTGGGCGTGGAAGAAAAGCGCGCCATCGTTGACAGCCGCGCCGCCGAACACGGGTTCCAGCGCGGGAACGTGATCGGGATGGACGGGCGCAGCGTGTTTGATGGCAACGACTATTCCGACCGGGAATATGTACGTCAGGCAATGCAGGGCAATGTATATGTATCGGAACCGCTTGTCAGCAAGATCACCGGCGAGCTTTCCATTATGGTGGCCGCGCCGCTCTATTCCAACGGGAAAATCGCGGGCGTTGTCTATTTTGTGCCGCCGGAGACGTTTTTGAATGATATTGTCTCCTCTATCAAATTGGGGGAGAGCAGCCATGCGTATATGATTAACCGTTCCGGCGCTACGATTGCCGATACTACACTGGAGACCATCACAACCCAGAATATCGAGCAGGAGGCCCAGAGTGATTCTTCTTTGAAGGAACAGGCGGCGATCCACAGCAAAATGCGCCAGGGCGAAAACGGTTTCGGGAGCTACCGCAGTACCGACGGCGCGCGCTTTGCGGCTTATGCCCCGGTAAATGGCACGGACGGTTGGAGCGTCGCGGTCACAGCGCTGAAAACGGATTACCTGTCCGATACATATTTTGGGATGATTATCAATGTCGCCGTGATAATCCTCTCGCTGATATTCTCCATCGTGGTGGCTTTGCAGTTGTCCCGCACCATCAGCGAGCCCATGCAGATCTGCGCCGCGCGCATGAAGCAGCTTGTACAGGGCGACCTGAAATCTCCGGTACCGGAGAACAGCGGGCGGGATGAAACGGCTGACCTCACCCGTTCCACAAAAGAACTGGTGGATTGCCTGAATATCATTATAAACGATGTAAACTACCTGCTTACACAGATGGCGCAGCAGAATTTCGATGTGCAATCCTCGTACCGGTCCACCTATGTAGGCGATTTTGAAAATATCCTGCTCTCCATGCGCAATTTGAAGATTGAGATGAGCAACACGATGCGCCAGATTGAGTCCTCCGCCGGACAGGTCTCC
>CANCXY010000166.1 GCA_947381875.1 uncultured Clostridia bacterium
GGCGGAGTCCAGAGGCGGAGCCTCTGGGCAGGTTTGGGCGGCAGCCCAACAGGAAAGGCGGTGCAGGGTATGGAAATACGGGGCGATGAGCTGCGGCACACGTTGTCGCCGGAGGAGCTGCGGGAGGCCGCGGGCCAGGAAGTGACGGTGCAGGGGTGTGTGCATAATATCCGCGCGTTGGGCGGCGTGGCGTTTGTGGTGCTGCGCACGGGGCGGTATCTGGTTCAGTGCGTGTATGATAAAGCGGAGTGTCCGGGCGCGGGGCTGGATACGCTTGACGCGGGCTGTTATGTGCGTGTGACGGGCCTGGCGCGCGTGGAGGAACGCGCGGAAAATGGCGTGGAGGTGCTGCTCCATGATTTCGCGGTCCTCTCCCGACCCGCCGCGCCGCTCCCGCTGAACCTCGCCGACCCCGCGCTCAAGGCCGCGCTGGGGACAAAGTTAGCGTACCGGACGGCGGCGCTGCGGCATCCGAGGGAACGGGCCGTGTTCCGCATCCAGGCGGCGCTGGCGCGCGGGTTCCGGGAATTTTTGACGGAGCAGGGGTTTGTGGAGATCCACACGCCTAAGATTACCGGCGCGGGCGCGGAGGGCGGCGCGGATGTGTTTGAGCTGTCCTATTTTGATATGCCTGCTACGCTGGCCCAAAGCCCGCAGCTCTATAAACAGATGTGCGTGGCGTTTTTCGACCGCGTGTTCGAGGTGGGGGCCGTCTACCGCGCCGAGCTGCACAACACCAGCCGCCACCTGAACGAGTACACGGGGCTGGATTTGGAGATGGGCGGCATTGCGGATATGCGGGAGATCATGGAGATGGAGACGGCGGCCCTGCGCGCCATGATGCGGTGCGTGCGCGAGACGTGCGCGCCGGAGGTGGCGCTGCTGAATGTGGAGGTTCCGGAGATTGGGGCGATCCCCTGTGTCCGTTTCGCCGACGCCCTCGAACTTCTGCGAGCGCGGGGCGGCGGCAAAAACCGCAACGACCTCACCCCGGACGATGAGGTGATGCTCTGCGACTATTACCGGGAGTGCGGGGAGGGCGATTTCGTTTTCGTCACGCATTTCCCCACCGCCAAACGTCCGTTCTATGTGATGGAGGACCCCGAAAACCCCAAAGAGACGCTCAGTTTCGATCTGCTGTTCCGGGGCCTCGAGGTCACGACCGGCGGCCAGCGCATCCATGATTACGACGCCCAAATAGCCAAAATGGCCGCCCGCAATATGGACCCCGCCCGCTTTGCCCATTACCTCTCCGCCCATAAGGGCGGACTGCCGCCGCACGGCGGCCTCGGCATCGGGCTGGAACGCCTCACCATGAAGCTCTGCGGGCTTTCCAACATCCGGGAGGCCAGCCTGTTCCCGCGCGATATTACGCATCTGGAACCATAAACGCTGCCGGGCTGCCGCCCGGACCTGCCCAAAGGGCGCTGCCCTTTGGAATCCTGCGGCCTTTGGAAAAGGCCGGCGAAACTTTTGATTGCGGCAATACTGGCGTATTGCCGCAGGAGGTTTTTTCGGGTGGATTGTACAGCGGCGCTTTGCCCCCCGGCGGCGGGTGGGGAAAGCGCCGCTGGTTTTGTATGGGATAGACGGCTTGCAATAAGAACGGATTTCCTGTATGATAGTAAGCAGAAATGGATAGGAATGGTACTATGCTTTAAGAGGAAAGGAAGGTGTACCCATGCCAGTCACCAAACGCGTGATCGACGCCGCGGCGGGCCGTATCCCCGCCGATCTGGTGTTTAAGAATGTCAATGTCATCAACGTATTTTCCGAGGAGGTCTGCCCCGCCGATGTCGCCGTTATAGAGGGCGTTATCGCGGGCGTCGGCAGCTACAGCGGCAAAAAGGAGATAGACTGCACCGACAAATTCCTCTGCCCTGGCTTCATCGACGCGCATGTGCATATAGAATCCAGCCTCGCCGCCCCGTTCGAGTTCGCGCGCGCCGTCACCGCCAGCGGCACCACCACCGTCATTGCCGACCCGCACGAGATCGTCAACGTGTGCGGTGCGCGCGCCGTGGAATATCTGCTCTCCGCCACGGACGGCCTGCCGCTGAATGTCTATCTCATGCTGCCCTCCAGCGTGCCCGCCACGCCGTTTGAGACGAACGGGGCGGATTTTACCGCCGCCGATATGGCCCCGTTCCTGCCCCATCCGCGCGTGCTGGGCCTGGGCGAGGTGATGTGTTACCCGGCTGTCACAGCGGGTGACAGCGTTGTATTGGAGAAGTTATCGCAGACATGGCGGGCCGGCAAACGCGCCGACGGCCACGCGCCCGGCCTTACAGGCGGCGCGTTGCAGGCTTACGCCGCCGCGGGCATCACCACGGAACATGAATGCACCACCTTCGCCGAGGCCGCCGAAAAGCTGCGGGCGGGCTTCGCCGTGCTTGTGCGCGAGGGCAGCGCGGCCAAAAACCTCTCCGTCCTCGTGAACGGCCTGCTGGACAGCGATCTGCCCACCGACCGTTTCCTGTTCTGTACCGACGACAAGCATCTGGACGATATCGCGCGTGAGGGCCATATCCGCTGGAATATCCGGCAGGCCATCCGTTTGGGGATGAAGCCCATCGCCGCTATCCGCATGGCGACCTGGAACGCTGCCCGTGAATACGGTCTGCGGGACGTGGGGGCCGTCGCGCCGGGCTTCCGCGCCGATCTTGTCCTGCTCGACAGCCTGAAACAGATAACCGTCCGGGAAGTATACAAGGACGGCGTACCTGTTGCTGAGCGCTTTCGCGGCCTTTCCGCCGCGCCCGTGCCGCCGGAACTGCTCGGCTCTGTGCGCTTTGCCCCCATCACGCCCGACCGCCTGGCCCTGCCGGTATCCGGCCCCGCGCATGTGATCGAAATGGTGCCGTACCAGATCGCCACGCGCCACCTGATTGAAGAAGTACCCACAGAAAATGGCCTGTTCCGGCCAAACGCCGTTTATACAAAACTGTGCGTGATAGAGCGCCACGGCAAAAACGGCAATATCGCGGTTTGTCCGCTGAAAGGCTATGGCATCACAGGCGGGGCCATTGCCACCAGCGTCGCGCATGACAGCCATAACGTAATCGCGGCGGGCGACAACGACGCCGATATCGTGCTTGCGGTCAACCACCTGCGCGCCATTGGCGGCGGCTATGTGCTGGCGGCGGGCGGCAGGATCGAGGGCGCGGTGCCCCTGCGCGTCGGCGGCCTGATGAGCGATGCGCCCTGGGAGGCCGTCCGCGACGAGGCGGGCGCAATCCTCGAAAAGGCCAAAGCAATGGGCATTCCCTATCCCATTGACCCGTTTACAAGCCTTTCTTTCCTGGCGCTGCCCGTTATTCCCGAACTGCGCTTGACCGACCAGGGCTTGTTCGATGTGGTAAAATTTGCGCCAGTGTAAAAGCCCCGCCATTCAGGTGGGGGAACAACGCTGGTTTTCAGTCTGCGCTGACGATATGCGGGGAGGAATGGAAAGAAAAATGACATGGCAAGCAAAACAGTTTGAGAATCTGAGCGCGGCGGAGGTATACGAGATTTTGAAAGCACGCGCGCGGGTGTTTTTGATGGAGCAGAAAATCATCTGTCTGGATATGGACGATATAGATTACAACAGCCTGCACTGTATGTGCATGGAACACGGCGCGGTGTGCGCGTATCTGCGCGCGTTTTACGAGGATGAACACACCGTGCTGATTGGCCGTGTACTGACGACTACACACGGGACGGGCCTCGGCAGGCAGTTGATGGAATACAGCATGGACGCCATCGCCGAAATAATGCCCTGCGAAACCTTGCGTGTCCACGCGCAGAAGCACGCGGTGGGTTATTATGAGAAATTCGGCTTTGTGCCTGTTTCAGGCGATTTTATAGAAGAAGGCGTTGTGCATGTGATGATGGAACGTCCTATGGGATAAGATGGGATTCCAAAGGGGGATTGCCCCCTTTGGCGGAGTCCAGAGGCAGAGCCTCTGGGCAGTTTTAAGCAGTCGTGAGAATTGACAAACCCGCGCCCCATGTAGTATAATCACTCTAAGTTATTCCAAAACCTGTGCCGCTGTATGGCGCAGGCATCATTTTCATCATTAAAGGGGGACATTCTTTCTCATGGACCCGGATGGCCATTGTACTCTTACTGCCGCCGTTGCGGCGGCGCTCGCACTCGCGGCGGCTTTCCGCGCAGGCAGCGTGTACGCACACGAGCCGGAACACGCGCGCGGCGGTGTGTTAGGCGTTTCCGACCGCGTGGTCGGCCTGTGCGCCGCGTTCGTTTTTGCCAGCGGCGTTTTCGTCTACGCGCTGGCTGTCTACGCCGGGCTGTGGACAGCGCTCTGGCTGGCGCTGCTCTTTATGCTGGCGGCGGCGCTCTACAGCCTCGGCAAGGTGCGCGGACGCGCGAAGGAAAACGAGGGCCTCACGCTGGCGTCGGTGCCCGGCTTTGTGCTGGCCGCGCCCGCAAAGCTGCTGTTCCGCGCGCTGGGCATCACCGCGCAGCCTGCCGTCACGGAAGAAGACGTGCTTTCCATCGTGGACGACGTGGAGGAACAGGACCTGATTGACGAAAGCCAGCGCCGCATGATCGCCAACATCTTCGAGCTGGACGACGTGACGGCGGGCGACGTGATGACCCACCGCACCGAGGTCGTCGGCGTACCGGAAACGTCTATTGCGGTCGACGCCGTGCATCTGGCGCTGGAACATGGCGTCTCGCGGCTGCCGGTCTACCGCCGGTCGCTGGATGAGATTGTGGGCATCCTCTATGTGAAGGACCTGTTCACGCTGTGGGACGAGCCGGAGAAAATGCGCGCGCCCGTCACAAAGTACATGCGCAAGGCGATGTTTGTGCCGGAATCGTGCCGCGCGCGGGAGCTGCTGGTCGATTTCAAGCGCAAGCATACGCAGATTGCCGTCGTCGTGGATGAATACGGCGGCACCAGCGGCGTCGCGACGATGGAGGACGTGCTGGAGGAGATTGTCGGCAATATCCAGGATGAATTCGACAGCGAGGACGAGGACCTGCTGCCCACCGACGGCGGCTATATCGCCGCGGGCAGCGCGGATTTGGAACGGATCTTTGAGGCGTTCGGCATGGAACCGCCCGATGTGGACGAGGACGGCGAGGCCGATTTTGACTCCGTCGGCGGCCTGATTGTCGACCGTTTAGGCCGTCTGCCCGGCAAAGGCGAGCATGTGGAGATCGAATACGGCGGCCTGGTGTTCACCGTACTGGAGGCGCTGGAACGGCGCGTGGGCCGGGTCCGGTGCGTGCGCGCGCCGCATACAGACGAAGAAGAAAGGGAGGAAGCATAGCCATGCCCCATTTTGAAAAACAGCTTTCGAGTGAAACGAAGTTTGAAGGGCGCGTCATCACGGTGACGCTGGACCGCGTTGAGCTGGAGAACGGTGATACCAGCATGCGCGAGGTGGTGCATCACCACGGCGGCGCGGGTATTGCCGCGCTCACGGATGAAGGGGAAATCTATCTGGTGCGTCAGTACCGCTATGCGCTGGACCGCGAGCTGATCGAGATACCCGCAGGGAAACTGGAAAAGGACGAGGACCCCTTTGTCGCCGCCAAACGCGAGTTGGGCGAGGAGGCGGGCCTCGCGGCGAAAACCTGGCGCGACCTGGGCTATATCATCCCCACCTGCGGATATTGCAGCGAAATTATATACATCTACGCCGCGAAGGACCTTGCGCCCGTCGGCCAGCACCTGGACCCCGATGAATTTCTCTCTGTGTTCACCATGCCGCTGGATGAGGCGGCGCAGCGCATACTTGCGGGGGAGATTACCGACAGCAAGACGGTGGCCGCGATCCTGAAACTGAAAGCCCTGCGGGACGCGGGGGAGTTTTGAGGAGATGGTTTTAAGCCAACAGAAGGAGTAAAAACACATGCTGCTTAACTGGATCGACGCAAGCCAATATACAATAGACTGCTTCCTGTTATTTGACCGCTGGGCACTCCGCTGGATATTCACCGATCTCAATAAAGCAAACTGGTTTTCCAGCGAGGGGCGCGACTACAAACTGGAAATGGCAAAAGCCCTTTTCCGATACCCCTATGTAGTAAACTATGTGCGCAGGAAAGCGCCGGAACGCGCGGATTTCCTGGATGAAATACAGTCTATTCCCCACGGGGAGTGGTCTGAGGAAGAAATGCGCGAATCGGAAACGTATATTTTGCAGCGGCTTGAATCGTTTGTGGTATATGCGTACCCGGAGGTAATGAATGAGGTAAACTATATCCGAAACTGGGACTCGAAGTATCTGTATGAACTGGTGGACCTGGACGGGAAACTCGTTTTGGATGTGGGGTCCGGCACAGGGCGGCTGGCTTTTGCGGCGGCCCGGAAAGCAAAGCGCGTGTATGCCAGTGAACCGTGCGACTGCCTGCGCGAATATATGCGGGATAAAATCAAAGCGGAACAAATCGGCAATGTGAAGGTACTGGATGGCGATGTAAAGGACCTTCCCTATGAAGATGATATCTTTGACGTTGTCCTCAGCGGCCATGTGGTGGGCGATTTCTATGAAGAAGAAATTGCGGAAATGACACGGGTCGCGAAGAACGGCGGCTGGCTGGTTATCTGCAACGGCGATGATGAATTCAAGCGCACAGCGCCGGATGAGGAGCTGACAAGCCGGGGCTTTGAGTGGTTCCGTCATGAGAGCATTGAGGGCGGTATGATTTATAACTATCGAAAACAGGTTTTGAAATAGGCAGGCGTCAGGCCGCCCTTATATGGCTTGTATGCTGTTTGTGCGGGTATTATGTTTTGTTCGTGAAAAATCCGCCATTCGAGGGAGGCGTGTTGCATGGAATACTTGCGGAACATCTATGCCGCCCGCGAACAGAAGGTACTCAGAAAATGAACATATTGGTAATTGGCGGGACGAAATACTTTGGAATCCAGACGGTAAATAAACTTCTGTCGGAAGGTCATGAAGTAACTGTCGCTACAAGAGGAAAAACTTCGGATAAGTATGGGCAAAGAGTGAGACATATATATCTTGAGAGAACCAGCGAGGACAGTGTAAAGGAAGCATTGAAAGGGAAGCATTTTGATGTTGTAATTGATAAAATTGCATATTGTTCTAACGATATTCGATCTGTGGTGGAACATGTGGATTGTGACAAATATATTTATATGTCCACTACAGCCGTCTATGCGCCGAAAAAGCTCGATACAAAAGAAAATGATTTTGATGGCTTTTCAAACGATTTTGTTTGGTGTGACAGAGCGGCATTTCCCTATGAACAGATAAAGAGGCAGGCAGAGTATGCGCTCTGGCAAAAATATTCTGAAAAAAACTGGATCGCGGTGAGGTATCCGTTTGTACTGGGAAAAGATGATTATACAAACAGATTGAAGTTTTATATTGAGCATGTGATAAAGTCCATTCCCATGAATGTGGATAACATAAACTGTCAAATGAGTTTTATTCGTTCTGACGAGGAGATCGGAAGAGCGTCGTGTAGGGAAAGAGTGTTGCGAGACGTGGGG
>CANCXY010000167.1 GCA_947381875.1 uncultured Clostridia bacterium
TCGCAACACTCTTTCCCTACACGACGCTCTTCCGATCTCGACGTGCCCACGATGTACAGGTATCTGGAAAAGATGACCGGCATCAAGATGGACAGCGTGCCCATGAACGACCCGAAGGTGATCTCCCTCCTCGTTTCGACCGAGGCACTGGGCGTGACGCCGGACCAGATCGACAGCCAGACGGGCACATTCGGCATCCCGGAGCTTGGCACCAACTTTGTGCGCGGCATGCTGATAGAGGCGCAGCCCAAGAGCTTTGGCGACCTGATACAAATCTCTGGCCTCTCGCACGGCACCGACGTATGGAACGGGAACGCGCAGGACCTGATTCGCGACCAGGTATGCACAATCTCCGAGGTAATCGGTACGCGCGACAGCATTATGACGTATCTATTGTATAAGGGCGTAGAGCCGAAGCAGGCGTTCAACATCATGGAGCTGACGCGCAAGGGCAAGGTAGCGAAAGCCGGGTTCCCGGAGGGGGCCGAGGAGATGCTGCGCGCGCACGGCGTGCCGGAATGGTATCTGGAAAGCTGCAAAAAGATTAAGTATATGTTCCCGAAGGCCCACGCGGTGGCCTACCTGATCGCTGCCATTCGGCTGATGTGGTTCAAGGTATATCACCCGCTCGCGTTCTACGCCACGATCTTTTCCGTGCGCGGCGAGGACGTGGATTACGAAGCGGCGGTAGGCGGCCCCGCCGTAACGCGCCAGCATATGCGGGAGGTAAACCAGCGCCTGAAAGAAGAAAAGAACGCAAAAGATGAAGACATCCTCGTCTCTCTCCAACTGATAAACGAAATGCAGCAGCGCGGCTATGCGTTCCTGCCCATCCGCATTGGAAAGAGTGAGGCAAAGACGTATGTAATCGAAGAAGGAAAGATTCGCCTGCCGTTCATGGCCCTGAAGGGGGTAGGGGACGCGGCGGCCAACACGCTGGAAAAAGCCACGCTCAGTGGTCAGAAATATCTTTCCGCGGAGGAGCTGCAAAGCGCCTGCGGCACCCTGAGCAGCGACGCAAAAAAAGAAGGCCACGCGGAATACGGCGTCGTTTCCAGCACCGTGATGGACACGCTTGCCTCTATCGGTGCGCTGGGCGACCTGCCAAAATCCAGCCAGGTTTCCTTCTTCTGAAGATGCGGGTGGCGGGCTGCCGCCTGCGCCTGCCCAGAGGCTCTGCCTCTGGACTCCGCCAAAGGGGCGCAGCCCCTTTGGAAACCCATCTTGTCTCAATATATTTCCCCGCCTGTAAGGCGGGGAAATATAAAGGGAACAACCTTTACAGTGACGCAAAGACGGACAGGATCCTCGGTTCCGGCAGTTCTATCACGCGGCCGGAGAGATAGTAGAGTGTGTTTTCCGGCGGGATATCGCCAAAGGAAACACGTGCCGCGCATAGTTGCTGCGTCTTTTTGCCGCACCGCTCGTTCCATTTCCGGTTCCCGTATTTTTCGTCGCCCAGCACGGGCGCGCCTAAAAAAGCGAGATGGGCGCGGATTTGATGCGTGCGTCCGGTCAGCAGGCCAATGCGGCACAGCGCAAACGGGCCTTTCGTTTGCAGGATAGCGACATCGGTAAGTATCTGCTGATACCCCGTTGCGGGAAGCTCGCGCACGACAGAATGGTTGTGCCTTTCCTTGTGGAAAAGGTAGGCGGTGTGCCGCCCCTTCGGGGGAATACCTACAGTGATGCACAAATATTCCTTGCGGATATACCCGTCGTGAATGATGGCGTTCATGTCGCGCAGGGCCGCATAGGTTTTGGCGGCGAGGACAAGCCCTTCGGTGCCCCGGTCCAGCCGGTTGCAGAGCGCCGGGGTAAAGGCGGCTTCGCCAGTCGCGTCGTATTCGCCGGTTTCGGCCAGGTGCGCCACCCATCGGTCCAGCAGGTTTGCGTCGCCTGTCTTGTCGGAATGGCAGAGCAGGTGCGCCGGCTTGTACAGCGCGGCGATCTGCCCGTCCTCATAGATGATTTGCAGCGGCGCGCGCTTTTGAGGGGCGTCCGGCTGCGGTGTGGGGGAGGCGGGGAAAAACTCGTCGTTGAGGTACAGCTCCACGATATCCCCGGCGCACAGGCGCATATCCGGCGCGCCCCGTTTGCCGTTCACCTTGATGCGCTTGCTGCGGAATGATTTGTACATCAGCGAGGTGGGCAGGCCGGACGTTACGCCCTGTACGAACCGGGACAGGCGCGCGCCGTCCTCATTTTTTCCGGCGATGAAACGCTTCATATATGCAAAGTCCTTTCAGGCGGCCTGGGAATGGGGCGTGTCCAGGTGGTAAGCTGTTTTCTGTATATTCCCCGTTCACAGAGAGGAAAGTACAAAAAGCGCTTTGCTGTGAACACGTCCCCGGTATGGCCGCGGATTTGATGTGTTTTGAAAATCGGCGTTGTTCCCCGCCCAAAGGGAGAGGGGCAGCGAAAATTTCCGCTCATTTCCGAGTGGTTTCACTACAAAGGGAAGGGATACGCTTTGGGAATTCATGACGATCACCGCCAGCGTGTATACAACCGTTTCCTGCGCGAGGGGCTGGAAGGGTTTGAGGAACACAACGCAATGGAATTCCTGCTGTTCCTTGCGCGGGCACGTGGGGATACAAACCCGCTGGCCCACGCGCTCATTGACCGCTTTGGCAGCGTGGCAGACGCACTGGATGCACCCATCGAGGAACTGATGCAGGTGCAAGGCATCGGCGAGACAAGCGCGACCGTGCTGAAATTCATCCCGCAGATGTGCGCCTATTACCTGCAAAGCAAGAACGCCCACAAAAAGCTCATCCTGGATAACATGGAAACGACAAGCACGGTATTCCTGCCAAAATTCATGGCGCGCACCACGGAGGCCCTGTACATAGCGCTGGTGAATGACAGGCGCGAGCTGCTGCGCCTGGAACAGCTTTCGGAGGGGACCTATAACGCTACACCCTTCCCGGTGGACAAGCTGGTAAAGGAAATGACCTATCAGGGCACGAGCGGGTTTATCCTGGCGCACAACCATCCCCACGGCCTGCCGGTGCCGTCTGCGCAGGATATGGCCATAACGCGCAGGATCTACCGGCTGTCACAGGCAGCGCATGTATCGTTGCTGGACCACTTGATCTTTGCAGATGGGGAATATGTTTCCATGCAGGAGCGCGGCCTGCTCCCGCAGATCATACAGGAGGAACAGTACGTTTCCGAATGGGGAAAGCAGATGATGGAAGATATATCAGCTTCCCCGCCCATAGGGTCGGGGGACATCTAAAACTTTTCTGCTCAAGAGGCTACGGCGATCTTGGCCGAAAGCGTCAGATCGTTCATAAAGCCCTGGAAGCTGAATAAGAGCAAAATCTCATCATAGCCGCCGCGCATCATGAGGCTGTCGACCCGTTCGTTCAGGTAGCGATAATCCACAATTCCAATCGTGGCGTAATCGGCGGTTAGGTAGGGAATCAGCGCGTTCGCGTAACTGTCTTTGATCACCAGGATACTGCCTGTGCCGTCGCCCTGCAAAACGGAATACCCGTTGTTCCCGCGCAGGAACGCCTTGTATTTGTCGCGCGTGGAAAAATCCTCCACGTTATAGAGTGGCCCTTCTCCCACAGTTTCCGTGCCATCCCGGTTCGTCTGGTATATGCGGAGGATGTTGGGCAGGTCATAATAGGTGATGATGTCCGGCACGGCGTTCCAGGTGCGCGCTTTGGAATAATTGGTGCCGTAAAAATCGGGCGCCTGCCTTTCTAACGCCGGGTCCCGTTCAAAGAGGGGCAGGCCGTTCTGCCGGGCAAACTGCTCATAGGCAAGATACGCTCCTTCGCTCGTCCAGTGGTGGTCGGTGCGGTAGAAAATATAGTCTTCGCTGCGCGCGCGCAGCGTCTCGCGCGTGTCGTATACAGCGGCCTTGCCGTCAAGGCGGCTGGCAATGATATCATGGCACGCGTCCTCATCCGCGACAGGGACCTGCCAGGGGAGCTTGTCCGTCAAAATCAGGCTGGCGGAGGGGACGATCATCACATGTACCTTGCCGGGGTGGCGCTCCGCCATGCGCTCCACGGAATCAAGATTTACTTCAAAACGGCGGCCAATGGAGAGGAATTTCGCGAACATCTGGTGGTCTTTGCCCAGCCATACGCCATTGTTTTCCGTTTTCAGCAGCAGCCCTTCCGCCCGGCTTTTCAGGTCAATCCAACTGTCCCGCAGCGCGAACTGGTCCTTTACATAGCTGGAATATTTCGCCGTCCAAGGGTCGCTTTCGGACACAAGGCTTGCCAGTGTCAGGCGCGGGGACTGTTCTAACTTTCGGTTCTCCAACTCGGAAAAATCGCGGTCCGGCCAGCACAGGTCAAACAGGGAAAAGCCGAACAGGAACGCGAAAAAGAGCAGCACGACAGGGAATTGCCGCATCTTTTGCCAATATTTTTGCAGCATGTTCACACCTCTCTAAAAGCGGAAGTAGAGGAAAGGGCTGTTGGTCGCGTCCACCATATAGGCGATGGACA
Organism: uncultured Clostridia bacterium; assembly: GCA_947381875.1. Classification (GTDB taxonomy): domain Bacteria; phylum Bacillota; class Clostridia; order Oscillospirales; family Ruminococcaceae; genus Ruthenibacterium. The sequence continues at coordinate 4,479 of CANCXY010000167.1, forward strand.
AAAGCAAAATCAGGGAGAGCGTCAGCCCGCGCATCAAAGTGTTGGTTTTGATCTTCTCATAAATCTTTTGCGGCAGGGGCGTTGCGCACAGGATACCGACAATAAGGAGTACGCCGTAATTGCGCAGGAAATACAAAGGCGAGACGCCGCCGGAGGGGATAAACATCTTTTGCAGCAGCAACGGCAAAGATACCCCCCGGTCGCTGCCCACAAACAGCGCCCACCCCACGACGACCAGAAGCATGGTGTACAGGTGCGGCCACACCTTCCCCTTTTTCAAGTAGGGCAGCAGCCAGATTTTCTCGATTACCAGCAGGGCGCTGTAATACAGACCCCAAAGGATAAAGTTCCAGTTGGCCCCGTGCCAGAAGCCGGTGAGCATCCACACAATCAGGATATTGACAAGCTGCCGCGCCAGCCCGCGCCGGTTGCCCCCCAGCGGGATATACACATATTCCCGGAACCAGCCGGAAAGCGTCATATGCCAGCGCCGCCAGAATTCCGTGATGCTGCGGGAGATATAGGGAAGGTTGAAGTTGTCTGGGAAATCGAAGCCCAGCATTTTCCCCATGCCAATACCCATCATGGAATAGCCCGAAAAATCGAAATAGATTTGCAGCGTGTAGGCTAAAATGCCCAGCCAGACGAGCGGCGTAGAGGCTTTTTCCAGCGTGATGCCCGCCTCCCACAGCCCGTTTACCTCGTGCCCGATGACGTCGTACCACAACGCGCTGATGCCGTCGGCCAGCAGTACCTTTTTGGCGAGGCCAAAGATGAACAGGGCCACGCCCTCGTCCAGCCTGTCCAGCGTCACACGGCCTTTGCGCACATGCAGGCGCTGGGCAATATCGCTGTATTTCACAATAGGCCCCGCGATAAGCTGCGGGAACATCACCACATACGCGCCAAAGTCGATCAGGTTGTGTTCCGCCTTTACATCGCCGCGATATACGTCAATGGCATAGCTCATGGTCTGGAACGTATAGAAGCTGATGCCCAGCGGAAGCGTGAGGTTGAGCAAGGGGATTGACGCGCCTGTAAGGGCGTTGATATTGCGCAGGAAGAAATCGGTATACTTGAAAAAGAACAGCATGCCCAGGCTTCCCACGATGCTGAAAAGCAGGAAAGCGCGCCGCGCGCCGCGTTTTCCCTCACAGCGCTCAATGCCTAGGCCGGCAATGTAATTGATGAGGATGGCGGCGGCCATCACAGGGAACAGGCGTATTTCGCCCCACGAATAGAAAACAAGGCTGCACGCAAACAGCACGGTATTTTTCAGGCGCGGCGGCGCGAGGTAATACAGCGCCAGCGTGACAGGCAAAAACCGGAACAGAAACAGCACAGTGCTGAAAACCATATGTTCACTCCTCAACTAAGGCCCCAGGGAGGGAACGGGGCCGCTTTCCGGGTGTGTCCAGGACGTGGGGATGATTTTCGCGCCTTACACCGCCCCGCGGAAGGGGAACGGCACAAAAGCCCTCTCGCTGGAACGCTCCCGATTTCCCTCACAAAAAGAAGGCCGGCATCGCACAGATACCGGCCTGTATAGTGAAACTGCCTGAAAACAGAGGAATTTTGATATTTTCCCGCCCTCCGGGCGGGAAAATACAGAACGCCCTGCTCATTTTCCAGCAGCTTTACTATACGGCAAAATGCCGCCGGAGGATCACTTCAGCGCCTCATCGACCGCTGTGTCCACGTCCGTATACTCTACGCCCGCCCCGGCGATGGCTAAGATCACGCAGTCGCCCTTGGTGACGATGCGTCCGTCGGAAATCTGCTTATAGGCGTCGGGGAAATCGCTCTGGTAGTTCTCGCTCACGGCGATAAGGCCGTTTTTGTAATTTTCCAGCGCGGTTTTCACGTCCGAGGCTTTCCCGGCGTTCGCCTTGATAACCAGCACCGTTCCCGCCGTATTGGCAACGCCCGTTTTCTGCCCCGCGAACTCCGCCACCTGCTCCATGTCTACGCCAAATTCATAGGTGAGGTCGTCCTCGGTGATGTCGATGGGGTTTTCAATCGACGCTACCGATTCCAGCGCGCTGGCAATGTCGTTTACGTTATAGTTTGCTTTTCCCGCGCTGTCCCCACCGCACCCGGCAAGGGTCCCGCACAGGAGGCATACAGATAACAGTATCACAAAAATCCGTTTCATACAATGGCTTCCTTTCTTTCCCAATGGTGATACCCTAAATTTTACACAAGATGCGCCCATTTTTCAAGCCCTTTCTTGCAGTGTAGGCGAAATCTTAAAAAAATATTCAGTTTTTCCCCGCCGCGCTTGACAGGTATTCCCATTTTCTATACACTATGATAGTCAACATCTCTCGCGGAGAGGATTTCCGTGTATTTCCCCGCCCTACGGGCGGGGAAATACACAATTTCTTCCCCTCTGGGGCGGGGGAACATAAATTCTTTCCCGCCCAGAGGACGGGAAAACACCGAAAAGCATCCTATTCGGGAAACGGAAGGGGGGAAAGCTGTGAAATACTTTGAAAAATGCCTTGTCCCGGCGCTTGTCTGTCTGGGGCTGTTCCTTGTCTTTTCCCTTGTATCCGGCAATCAAAAGCCCTATACCGCCACTACCTTTGTGATGGATACCGTCGCCACGCAGACGGTGTATGGCCGACGGGGCGCGGAGGCGGCGTCCGCTGTAGAGGATGCCCTGCGCGGGATGGACGCGCGGCTGTCCCTTTATAACGGGACAGGGGATATTGCCCGCCTTGCGCAAAGCGCGGGCAGCGGGGAACCCGTGGCCGTCGACCCGCAGACTTACGCGCTGTTAGAGCAGTCCCAAGCATTGGCCGCGCAGACGGAGGGGGCGTTTCAACTCACCGTCGGGCCGCTCACACTGGCGTGGGGCATTTCAGGGGATACGCCGCGTGTGCCCGCACAGCAGGAGATCGATGCGCTTTTACCGCTTGTGGACGACGCGGGCCTGTTCCTCCAGGACGGCACGGCCCGTTTGTGCACAGCGGGGCAGGCC
>CANCXY010000168.1 GCA_947381875.1 uncultured Clostridia bacterium
ACGTGTGCTCTTCCGATCTTCCCGACCTCTGTACTGGGAGGTGATGAAACCATGACATTGTTAGAGACGCTGGCGCTATTGACTCTCTTGGCCACCGTGGCCTATCAGGCGTTTTCTATCGCGTGGCAGATATCCAACAAAAAGAAATAGCCGCCCCAGCCCAAAGGTAGCAGCTATTTCAACTTGATTAGGGCTGACCGTCTGTCGACAGTGCCTTTTATTTGTCTATAGTATACCCGTTTTGCCCAGCTTTGTCAACCTTGTTTTTTTACAGGGATTCTCCAAAAAGGGGCGTTTTTGTGTGTTTTCCCGCCTGTAGGGTGGGGAAATACACGGCCATAGTTCCGCAAAGCGGATACTCTTTTTTTACATAAAATTATTAAAAAATTCCAGCTGCCCAAAAACATTTCCCTTTTGCCTTACAGTGCTGTATAATAAAAAGATAAAGGGTACAAAAACCCCGGAAAATGAAGTGAGGAGAGGATGTCATGAAAAAAATGTCCAAAGCGCTGGCACTGCTGTGTGTACTGGCTCTGGCGCTTACGTTGTGTGTGCCCGCGTTTGCGGAGGGCGCCTGGCGCTCCGAGGGCGGCTGGAAGTACTACGAGAACGGCGCGCCGCTTACGGGCGTGCGCTGGATCGAAGCCGAGGGGGGCCGCTATATCTTCAACGAGAGCGGCGTTCTGCAAACCGGCGACGCCGAGGGCGACGTGCTGATCAATGGGAACCTGTACTACATCAACCCCAGTAAGAACACGGCAGACCCCAAAACCTGCTATGCGGTGCGAAATACGACCCGCCGCCGCGACGCGGGCGTCACCTATTATGACGGCAACGGCATCACGTTTATGGGCTGGATCACGGCGGGCGAGGGCAAGCTGATGTACCAGACGCTTGTACCGAAGGAGAATGTACCCGGCGCGACAAAAGATATTTATATTTATGTATGGCGCGCGCAGTACATCCCCGCGGGCACGCACCCCGAAACCGGCGCGGCCATTGACGCGGGCTGGTATCTGTTCGGCGACGACGGCGTAGTGATCACGCAGGACGGCACCTATAACTGCAACGACGGCAGTACATACACTGTGTCGGGCGGAAGAATCACCGCGAAGGACGGCCAGCCCGTCAGCGCGCCCGCGCAGCCGTCCACGCCGTCCCAGCCCTCCATGCCCTCCACGACGACGCAGGGCCAGTGGAACATTGACAACATCCCCGCCCCGTTTGCTATGGAAGCCGACATCACAATGACTGGCAGCGGCAGCGGCTATCAGGCGAAGCTGGTGTTTGTCTCTCCCACGTCGGGCGTCACGTTTGGCCCGCAGTTTGACGTGGGCGCGGCGGCGCCTTACACAGGCCGCAATGTCCTGCTGTATGAGGGCATCCTCCACAACGGCGCGGGCGGACAAGACTATCAGCGTCCGGGCGGCGGCATTGACGTACCCCTCGGCCAGCCTATGCACCTGATGATGGGCCTCGATTACGACGGCACCTGCACCATGTATTACAACGGCAATTTGATTGCCAGCTACAACAACCCGCAAATGGCGCTGTCGGCGATCAAGAGCCTGCCCTCGCCCGACCTGAAAGCGCGCGTGGAGGTTTCCGGCAAGCACAACGGCGACAGCGTGAACACAACATTTACAAATATCAAGATCAAAAACGTGAATGAATCTGTCAAGGTATGGGGCCTTGTGCCGCAGGCGTCCTGCCCCACCATCGTCCCAAGCGTGATGGAGGGCGAATATAACAAGAATATCCAGATATCCGGCACCGTTTCCGGCATCGGCGCGGGACAGGACTGGGACAGCGCCTATGACGCCGTTTCGGGCATCATGCAGTTTGAAATCTGGTTTATTTAATGGGCACGCTGTAAAGGCTGCAAGCGAGATTCAACAACCGCATACTTGCCAATCGGCTGCATGGCAAGAGCTGCCGCACAGGTTTTCCCTGTGCGGCAGTTTTGCTGTTATTGTTTATTATTTTACCATCACGGTTCTCGGCACGCGCAGCAGCCAGTGGCGCGCGCGCTTGTACCGTTCATGTTTTCCGCGCAGGCCCTGGAACGGACCCTCGTCTGGCAGGAAACGTCGTCTGTCATGCTCACGATGCGGCTGGCGTAGGTAACGTCCAATGTGTCGCCCTCCGCCTCGTCGCCGCTCGCGCCGTCCTCTATCGCGGAATGGTATGCGCTGCGGATCATTTTCCAGGTGGCGCGGTCCACCTCACCAGTCAGCGGCAGGTCAAGGAACTCCTGAAGGATATATACGTTGGATTCCGTCACCTCGTTGTATATGCCGTTCACAGGTTGCGGCACAAGGTCGCAGTAGTAAGCGCTCAGTGTGTTGATCCAGATCTGGAGCTGCTCCACATATACGCCGCTGCTGCCAACGCGGAGCGTGCTGAACGGTACAGGCAACTCGCCGTCTGTAAAGCACTCCGGGTTCAGGTCGCGGAAAGCCGCTGCGTACTGGGCGTATAGCACCGACCATGTCTCCTCGTCGACCGCGCCCGTGATTGGCAGGCCGCGTGTACGCTGGAACTCCTCGATCGCCCACCGTGCCTCCCGTGTAAATGTCTCTGTGATGGGGATAGGCTCCAACAGCAGGTCAAACGCCGCTATCATATTGTAATAGTACAAGGCGATGCGCACGAAGATGTTCGTCTGATCCTGCGTGATGGGCATGCCCGGATAGGACACGTCTAAGAACCGGCATTCAAAGTTTTCGGTTTCGAGTGTGTCGCGGTATTCCAGGCAGATGCGGTTCCATGTGGTTTCATCCACACGCCCCGTTGCCGCCAGGTCAAACTGACGCTGGAACGCGCGCACCGCAATAACTGTCTGTATATTGTACAGAGCCGTAGGCGTGACGGGCGGGATACAGGTGTATTTGCGGCTGATCACGCGCAGATATACCTGGATTGTCAGCACATCAATGCCAGTGCAGCCCTGGCACAGAACCGAGCCGGGATACTGCGGCGTCTGGTCGTTGCGCAGGAGGCGGTTGTTTTTCTGGCTGTAGAACGAATAGAGCTGTGTCCAGGTCTGGATGCCCACAACGCCGTCTTGCACAAGGCCCGCAAGCGATTGGAACGCGCGCACCGCCGCCGCCGTGTCAGCGCCGAAGATGCCGTCCGCGCGGATGCGCGGGATTGAGGGGTAGGTATAGTGCAGTTACAAAAGGTAGAACTGCATCTGCTGCACCCGCAGGCCGCGGTCCCCCTGCCGCAGTACAATGCCCGGATACGCGCCAAAGAAGCTGCCCGGATTGTTGTCATCATAAGCGGATTTGAACCGCGTCTCCAGCGCGCTCCATGTGGCCTGGCCGACGATACCGTCCGCCGTCAGGTTGAACGTGCGCTGGAACGCGACGACCGCGCTGCGCGTACCAGAGCCGAAGATGCCGTCCGGAACCTGATTGGGGATGCCGGGGTAGAATGTCTGCGAGAGGTAGCTCAGGTAATACTGCACAGCCGCCACCTGGTCGCCCCTCGAACCTTCGCGCAGGGAGCCGCCGCCGCTTGCGCCGGGTGCGTCGCCGGAACCGTCGGGATAAGGCTCCGTTTCGCTGCCCAATTCCGCCAGACGCTTGACGGCAACATAGATATAGCTGATCTTGTACCACGTTGCCTTCCCGACAACGCCGTCCGCTGTCAGGTTGAACGTGCGCTGGAACGTGCGCACCGCCGCCGCTGTGCCCGCGCCGAAAACGCCGTCTACCGCCTGTTGCCCAATGGAGGGGTAATTGCGCGCGATGCGGTTCAACTGACGTTGGATCGTGCGCACCGCGTCGCCCGTGCTGCCCTGACGCAGCGGCGAGCCGGGGTAGGAGCTTGGAATGGAGCGGATATCGTTTGTTGTGACAAGCTCAAAGTTATTGCCGTAATACCGCCGCAGGATGGCGATAGGGGAAAGCCCGCTCTCCGCCAGGCCCACCGTGCCCCACTGGCTCATGCCCTTGCAGGTGACAGTGGTGCCGTTGCAGTATTCGGCGTAGTAGGGCGCAAAGTCGCCTACGCGCCGCAGGTAGGTGTTGAAGATTTCATCTACAATGCGGCTGATATTGGTGAAAATATTGCGGCCAGAGACGTAGTACTGGTCGTACTGGGTCGAGTTGGTGATGTTGAAATTATAGCCCTTGCTGGGATACCATTCTGTGTAGATGCGGTTGAGCGCGAGCGAGATTTGCGCGTAGATGTTGGCACGCAGGGCATTTTCAGGCCATGTAGCACAAACGAAACACATAAAAATGATCCGTTTGGGACACTCTCCAACAAACAGCAAACTTGCATTTGATAGATGGACATGATATACTGTGTAGTGAAAAGGGGTGTGATGATATGAAACTTCGCAGAATCAGTTGTAAGAATTTCAAATGCTTGTATGATATGTCTTTTGAACCCGGAAAAGTTAATGTATTTGTTGGCGCGAATGGAGCTGGGAAAACTACGGTTTTAGAGGCGATCGGCCTGCTCAGTGCGGCCATGACGGATCGCGTGGATTCTGCGAGCCTCCAAAGGAGGGGTATCCGTTTAAGCGTCCCTTCGCTCTACAAATCGAATTTCAAGAATTCCCCAAAGCAGCAGCCGGCAATCAGCCTCTCCTTGGAATGGGAAAATGCTGACGGCGGCGATATATTCCAATATGACGTGCAGCTTACGCCCGCTGGCGGTGACTATTGGAAATATCTCGCGGAAACGCTTAAGGTGAATGACGAAACGAAATGGGAACGTACTAACATATCCCCACGCCCAACAAATAACCATATAGGTTTTTTCCTTATTGATGGAGATGAGGGATTGAAAGAAAGCCGTAAAATAGCGCAGGATTTTTCCGCATATGGGATTTTCCAGCCCAATACAATGACGTTGAGAGGGACGATTCCTGACCCAAACCAAATTGCGCCTATCGGTCTTAATGGTGGTCGTTTGGCTGAAGCAATCGATACGCTCATACAGAAAAAGGATGGGGATTGCTTCTTCGGCGATTTATATATGGAAGATGTTTTCGAGATGATCGACTGGGTATCTGACATTACAGTGGGAAAACCTAAAAAGAAGACGATCAATGCCAATATCCCAACCACCAGGCAAGTGATTCAGTTTGCGGATCGATATATGAGAGATTCCGTACAGTTTACCGCCTATGATGCCAGTGAGGGTGCGTTATATGTGTTGTTTATGCTGGCTTTAGCTATGCACCTGCAGACCCCAACTGTCTTTGCTGTGGATAGCTTTGACCATGCTTTGAATCCCCGGTTAGCTAAAAAGATGATACAAGTTTTCTGCGAACAGATCATTCAGCATAACAAATATGTTTTTTTAACAACACACAATCCCCTGGTGCTGGACGGCTTGGATATATGCAATGATGATATACGTCTGTTCACCGTGGATCGGGATTCTGATGGATGTGCCCAAATCCAGAGGATCCTTGTCTCGAAGGAACTGCTGAGCGAAGGACAGCCTTTGTCCAGGCTTTGGGTCAACGGAAGATTGGGAGGTGTTCCCATTCTGTTATGAAACATATAGGGATTGTTTGCGAGGGGACAACAGATTTTATTCTTCTTACGGCCATTATTGATAAAATTACCGGAGAGAAGAACAAATTCTTTTTTCTGCAGCCTGATGCAGATGCGAGAAGCCCGTATGGGAACGGATGGAAAGGTGTCCTGAAATGGTGCAGGGATCATGGGGAAATAAAAGAACAAATAATGAGCGGTATTCAGCCGACGCTTGATTTTTTAGTCATTCAAATGGATGGGGATGTTTCCCGAAAGGACAAACCGTCGCATTGCTTATGCGAGTCTACTATATGTTCAGAAAAAGGAAAAGAGGATCCATTATTTTGTGACACAAAAATATGCCCAATCAGTCTTCCCTGCAAGGATCATGGTGCTTCGCCTGCCGGCTATATGGAACATCTGAAAAAACTGATTTCGGCCATGCTCCCGGATATAAAAGATACTTGTATAGTAATTCCTTGTGACAGCTTAGAAGCATGGATTGTGGCAGCATATGAAAATCGACAGGATGCTGAGGCCATAGAAGATCCATGGGGCAATGTAATTTCTAAAGGAAAGACGTATCAGGGAATCAGAATTTGTGGAAGAAAAAAGAGAGGGAATACTTTTCAGTTGTTTTCAGAGACGGTATGCTCGAATTGGCGACAGGTGACAACGCTCTGCCAAAGTGCAAAAGACTTTGAACAAATAATTTGTGCTTTGATTGCTTGAGATGTGTTTTGTTGTCATCATTACATTTGGGAATATACAAACCAGATGGCAAACCGGCTGGAAGAAAATCCCGTCGGGCATTTTCAATTTTTTCCAATGCCCTGATACAAGGGGGAAGTGTACCCTTTTTGCGGCATAGGATAAGGGAATAGAAAAAATATATAAAAGCAGCGCGGAACACCACCGCACCCTAATCGCCCCCGGCGCCCAGCCCCACCAGGCCGGGCGCTTTTCTTTGCCCTTTTCTGGGCGGCAGCGCCCCTTCTTTCCCCCTCTCACACTCTCCCCCTAATACTCTTTACCGGCTGGAAAAGAATAGCATTCTCTCCCCGGAAAGTGATTCTCTCCCATCAGGCAAAAAACAAGAAAAACACGAAAAGCGTAAAGGAGAACAAAACATGAACATCGGCATCGATCATGGCTATTACGCCATCAAGACCCGGCATTTTTCTTTCCCAGCCGGTATCACAGCCTATTCCCACGAGCCGTATACCCTGCAAAACACGCTGGAATATGCAGGGAAATTTTACGTCTGCGGCACAGGTCGCCAGCCGATCCAGCGCGACAAAACCGCGACTGACAGCTATTTCCTGCTGACACTGGCCGCCATAGCGAAAGAGATCAGCCATCGCAGGGAAAAGCCGGAGTGTTCGGTCACGATAGGCGCTGGCCTGCCATTGACAACCTACGGGCGGGAAAAGAAGCCGTTCCGGGATTACCTGCTGCATTCTTCCCAGCCGGTTTGTTTCCGATTCGAGGGCACCGCTTACCGCGTAACGATCCGGGACGTAGTTCTGTTCCCGCAGGGCTATTCGGCCATCGTGAACCACTCGGAGCTTGTCAGTGATGAACCCTCCGTGCTGCTGATGGACATCGGCGGCTGGACGGTGGACCTCATGCGCCTGGATAACGGCGTCCCGAACGCCGCCGCCTGCCGCAGCCTGGAACTTGGCATGATCCGCTGTATCGACGAAGCGCGGGAGCAGGTGCGGAGAGATACCGGGCTGTCCGTGACCGACGCGCAGGTAGAGCGTGAGCCCTTCCCGGTTCACAGGACAGTAAAAAGGCTACCCAAACGGAATGAAACGCAGGATAACTCGTAGATACTCGCTCAGGCGGCAGGATGCGCAGATAAGGATTGTGCGAAGGCATCCGGAGGACGCCAGCCAATAGAGGAATGCGGACGCACAGGATTGTAAAAAGCCTCGATGTAAGCAAATAC
>CANCXY010000169.1 GCA_947381875.1 uncultured Clostridia bacterium
TTTGGAATCCCGCCAGAGGCGCTGCCTCTGGACTCCGCCAAAGGGGCGCAGCCCCGTTGGAAACCCATCTTGTTTCAGTATGGGCTTTCTGGGCGGTTTGGGAGAATTTCGGCGGCCCTTCTATCAGACTTTTTTTCCAAAACAGGTGCGCAAGCGCCTGTTTTGTGTTATACTGGATAGTAGAAAGCTGAAAGGGGGAGGAAGCATGCCTATCGCAGGCATTGCTCAGCCGGATATTGTAGCCATTGGTGAAACGCTGCGCCTGCGCCGCTACGACGGGAACCACAGCTTTGCGCTGGCGTGGTATCAGGATCCGGAGCTTGTCTGGCTTGTGAATGGCATCCGCACGCCCTATACGCCTGAACGGCTGGCGCGCATGTACGCCTATCTAAATGCGCACGGCGAATGCTGGTTTATTGAGGCCTGGGAAAACAGCGCGTTCCGCCCCATCGGCGATGTCACATTTTGGCAGATGGATATGCCGATTGTGATCGGTGAGGCGGCGTATCGGGGACACGGCGTGGGCACAAGGGTAGTGGAGGCGCTTGTCCGGCGCGGGCGGCGGCTGGGGTACCGGGAATTGTTTATCAGCGATATCTACCACTATAACACCGCGTCCCGCCGATGTTTTGAAAAAGCAGGGTTCCGCGCGTTTGAGGCAACCGAAAAGGGAAGCCGGTACAGGCTTGTGCTGAGGGAGGCCCCGGCGGATGGGAAAATGTAGGGAGTGTCCAGTCTGCGAAGATATTTCCGTGTGTTCCCTGCCCGTAGGGTAGGGAACACACAAAAACCCTTCGCTTTGGACACTTTCAGAATGTAAGAACAGGGGGAGAATTTCATGGATCAGGAAGTAAAGCAGCAACTGGGCAGCGCATTGTCGGCTGCGCAGGAAAAATTGGAGGACGCGGTGGAGGAGATGACAGAACAGGCGTATAATGAGCTTGTCATGATCCGCCGCGGCAAATTGGCCGACTTACAGGCGGCGGGCAGCGACCCCTTTCAGCGGACGAGTTATCCGCAGACGCATTTTGCCGCGCCGGTGAAAGCGGCGTTTGTCGACCCGCCGGAGGGCGAACACGGCCCCGATGTGTGTATGGCAGGCCGCATGATGAGCAAACGCGTAATGGGCAAGGCCAGCTTTGCCGACCTGCGCGACGCCAGCGGGGATATCCAGATGTATGTGCGCCGCGATGACGTGGGCGTGGACGAGTACCAGGCGTTCAAGAAATTTGATATCGGCGACCTGGTGGGCATCAAAGGCTATGTGTTCCGCACAAAGATGGGTGAGATTAGCGTGCATGTCCAGGAGATCGTGTTGCTGAGTAAGAACCTGCTGCCGCTGCCGGAAAAATTCCACGGCCTGAAGGACCGCGAGGCGCGTTACCGTCAGCGCTATGTCGATCTGATTGTCAACCCCGGCGTGAAGGATACATTTGTCAAGCGCAGCCGGACTATGCGCGAACTGCGCGCCTATTTTGACAACAGGGGATTTATCGAGGTCGATACGCCGATCCTGACGCCGTTTGAAATCGGTGCGTCCGCGCGTCCGTTCCTTACACACCATAACACGCTGAATATGGATATGGTGCTGCGTATTGAAACGGAACTGTACCTCAAGCGGCTGGTCGTCGGCGGCATGGACCGCGTGTATGAGGTTGGCCGCATTTTCCGCAATGAGGGCATGGACCCCCGGCACAACCCCGAATTTACAACGATTGAAGTTTACCAGGCGTACACCGATTACCGCGGCATGATGGACCTTGTGGAAGAAATGATGAAAACCGTGACGATGAATGTCTGCGGTACGCTGTCTGTGCCCTATCAGGGGAAAATCATCGACCTTTCGCACTGGGAGCGTATGACGATGCTGGAAGCCGTCAAAAAGTATTCCGGCGTCGATTTTGCCGCCGTCCAGACGGACGAGGAGGCCATCGCGCTGGCAAAGGAACACAAGGTGGAGCTGCCCGAAGCGCGCACGAAGGGCGGTATCCTGGCCGCGTTCTTTGACGCGTTTGTGGAGGAAAATCTCATCCAGCCCACGTTTATTTATGATTATCCCGTGGAGATCAGCCCGCTTGCCAAGCGCAAGCCCGACGACCCCGCGTTCACGGAGCGTTTTGAATATTTCATCAACGCAATGGAGTTTGGCAACGCATTCAGCGAGCTGAACGACCCCATTGATCAGAAGGCCCGGTTCGAGCGCCAGGTGGCCGAGCGCAAAGCCTTTGACCCGACATGCAAGGCACAGGTGGATTACGACTATATCACTGCCTTGGAATACGGCCTGCCTCCCACGGGTGGCCTCGGCTTCGGCGTGGACCGCCTGGTGATGCTCCTGACAGATTCGGCGTCAATCCGGGATGTACTGCTGTTCCCGACGATGAAGCCGGTGGAGTGAAACACTCTCCACCAACACAATACACCGGCATGCGCACACGGCCCGTTTTCAAACCACTTTCCCACTTTTTCCCCGATACTCCACAGGCGTACACCCCGCGTATTTCTTAAACACGCGGGAAAAATGCCCTGGCGACGAAAATCCCAAATAGGATCCGATCACGCAGACAGAGCGGTCGGAATAGCGGAGGAGGCGTTTGGCCTCCTCCGTTTTTTCGCTCAAAATAAAATCCGTCAAACTCCTGCCGGTATCCTCTTTGAATTTCCGTGAGAGATAGGGGCGGCTCAGGAACAGCGCGTCCGCGATTTCCTGTACGGTGATCTTCCCCGGCAGATGATGTTGGATATAATTAGACACCTGCAATGCCAGTCTGCTCCCCCTGCTTCCGAACCGGAGCCGCTCCACCCGTTCCGCAAATTCCAGCACCATACGGTATTGCAGGTTAGTGATCGGCCCTATCGCGTGCAGCAGTTCGCACTTTTGGATAAAGGCGTCGCTGAGTACGAATGCGTCGGCCTGCTCCATGCCGCCTGCGAGCGCGGCGCGGGAGACGAGCGTCGCGGTGACGACAAACGTGTTTTTGAGCTGCCGGATCTGGTTGGCGGCCAATGTCCCGCCCCGCACGGCAGGCGCGGCGGCGATCCATGCGCGCAGGGCCGCGGTGTCGCCCCGGTTCACCATGCCTAAGACCTTCTGTTCGACCGCGTAGGTGTTGTGGGTGTCTTCCCATATGTCCGCGTCCAGGTTGCCCTCCTCCATCTGCGCGCTGTGCTGCCGCTGCAAAAGCGCCCGCAGGCGTTCCTGTTCGGAATCGAAGATCAGCACGTTTTCCAGCCCCAGTTTTTCCCCGTTGAGCAGATAATTGACCGCGCAGAGGATCTGCAGCACACTGTCCAGCGGCAGGCGCACGATGCTTTTCATGCCCGCTACAAAATCGGCGATATCCCCAGGCGGCACTTCGGCCAGAAACGCCATTTCACGCAGTTCCCGGTCGCTGTTCATGACCTGGCAGGTGGGGCCAAGCACGATCTTCTGTGTGCCCGCGTTGACAATTCCGTAATAGTTGAAATGCTCTGTGACGAAATAGCCGATATGCGAGCGGATGCTCAAAATTTCTTCCCAGCAGGGCAGCATAGGATCTTGGGGAAGCTCGGTGCGCGCGTGCCAGAGCACCTGTTCGCGCCCCTCAAACAGCCGGATGGGCACCCCAGAAAGATCCCCTATGAACGTACAGATGTATTTCAGATCGAGTGCCATGCCCTGCGTCACCTCATTCCCGTTACTATCATACAGAATTAGATACAAAAATGCAAGCATTTTCCGACGCGATGTTGTAAAATATAGGCAGAAAGGCCAAACAATGCGGGCGGATTTTTGGGATATATTCCCGCCTGGGAGGAGTGCCGGTATGGAAAAGATAGAAAAGATCGTCCGGGAAATGACGTTAGAGGAAAAGATCTCCTTTTGCACAGGGGCGGATTTCTGGCATACAAAGCCGCTGCCCGCGCACGGCGTGCCGGGGGTGATGATGTCCGACGGCCCGAACGGGTTGCGCTGCCAGAGGGGCGAAGCGGATATGATCGGCGTGAACAAATCCCTGCCGGCCACCTGCTTTCCGCCCGCGGGGACGGCGGGGGCGGGATGGGACCCGGACCTGTACGCGGCGGAGGGCGAGGCGATCGGCAGGGAAGGGCTGGCCGCCGGGGTGCCGCTGATCCTCGGCCCCGGCTGCAATATCAAACGTGACCCTCTCGGCGGGCGCAATTTCGAGTACCTTTCCGAGGATCCGTACTTCGCCGGGAAGATGGCCGCCGCGTTTATCCAGGGCCTGCAAAGCACCGGAGCAGCCGCAAGCCTGAAACATTTTGCCGCAAACAATCAGGAATACAAGCGGCAGAACGGGAACAGCCAGGTGGATGAACGCGCTTTGCGGGAAATCTACCTCGCCCCGTTTGAAACGGCGGTGCGGGAGGGGAAGCCAGATACCGTGATGTGCGCCTACAATAAGATCAACGGCGTGCATTGCAGCGACAGCAAGGTACTCCTGACGGATACCCTGCGCGGGGAATGGGGTTTTGACGGAATGGTCGTGACGGACTGGGGCGCGCTGAACGACCGCATCAAGGGCTTTCACGCGGGGTGTGATTTGAACATGCCCGGCGGCGCGCGCTTTATGGAAAAAGCGGCGCTCGCGGCGGTACGGGAGGAGCGTTTGAAGGCAGCCGAAATCGACGCCTCTGTGACGCGCATCCTTCGTTTTGTGGAAAAAGCGAGGAAGGCATTGGCGCGGAACACAGCGCCCGTGGACTGGGACGCGCACCACGCCCTCGCGCAAAAGATTGCGGAACAGGGGGCGGTGCTGCTCAAAAACGATGGCGGGGTTTTGCCGCTTGTTTCGCCGGACGCGGCACTCATCGGGTATATGGCGAAGGAACCGCGCTATCAGGGGAGCGGCAGCAGCCATATCAACCCGACGCGGCTTGTCAGCCTGACGGACGCCTTCCCCGATATGCCGTTTTTCGCCTGCTGCGACGTAAAGGGGAACGTGACCGAAGACGCGCTGCGCCGCGCTGTAGAGCTTGCCCAAAAACATGATACGGTGATTGTGGCGGCGGGCCTGCCGGAGATATACGAGTCGGAGGCGTTCGACCGCGAGCATATGCGCCTGCCCGATGGGCACAACCGCATGGTCGAGGCCGTCGCGGCGGCAAACCCTAACACAGTCGTCGTGCTGATGGGCGGCGGCGCAATGGAGCTGCCTTGGGCAGACAAGGTGCGCGCCATCCTGTACATGGGCCTGCCAGGGCAGGCGGGCGGCACGGCGGCGGCAAACCTGCTCACCGGCGCGGCGAACCCGTCCGGCAAGCTGACAGAGACTTGGCCGCTCACCTATCAGGATACCGTGTCGCGCGGGACGTTCGGGCAGCGGAATGTGGAGTACCGCGAGAGCGTCTATGTGGGCTACCGCTATTACGACGCGGCGCAGAAACGCGTCCGCTATCCGTTCGGCCACGGCCTTTCCTATACGGCATTTGCATACAGCGATCTAATCGCGGCGCGGGACAGCGTGACCGTTTCCGTCATGAATACAGGCGCACGGGCGGGCGCGGAAGTGGTACAGCTATACATTGCGCCGCCGCAAAGCGGCCTGTTCCGGCCCAGACAGGAGCTGAAAGGTTTTGCGCGCGTGGAACTTGCGCCGGGCGAGACAAAACGCGTCCGCTTTGCGCTGGACGACCGCAGTTTCGCCCTCTGGTCGGACAGATGGAAAGTGCCCGGCGGTACCTATACCGTGCGCGTCGGCGCGTCGAGCCGGGATATCCGGTTGGAGGGGACGGTCGAGGTCACGGGCGAAAACATCCCCGTGCCATTGTGGCAGAAAGGGAGCTGGTACGAGACATTGAGCGGACTGCCGCCGCGCGCGGAATGGGAAAAGCTGATGGGCTGCCCCGTGCCGCAGGAACCGGAACCGAAAAAGGGGCGGTTCACGCTTGACAATACCTGTCTGGAAATGAAAGATTTTTCCCTGATCCAGAAGATCCAGTACAAAGTCACAGAACATATCATCGCCAAAGGCTTTGGCGGCAAAAAGGACCTGTCCGACCCGGCTTACCGCATGACGCTCATCTGCGCTGTTGACTGCCCCATGCGGGCGGTCGTCATCAACAGCGGCGGCGCTATGAGCGATGCGGTGGCGCAGGGGATGGTCGAGATGGCAAACGGGCATTGGCTCAAGGGCCTTTCCGCCATGATGAAACAATAAAGGGAGATCGCTGTGAAACAACTGTCTATAAGCCGCCTGCCTGCAAGCCGTGTGCGCTCAAACGAGGTCGCAAAAAATGAAAAGTGGCTGGGCTACCTGCTCGGCCCGGCGGGGGCGCTGCTGCTCAACGCGGTGCTGGCTACATATCTGAATGTCTACTATACGGATGTACTGAAGCTCACCGGCGTGTGGGGCGGGGCATTCCTGGTCGTGTTCCCCATCGTCTCCAAAGTCATTGACGCCGTCACGAATGTGGCGATGGGTTATATCATCGACCGCACCCGCACGAAGGAGGGAAAGGCGCGCCCGTGGCTGCTGCTCTCCGCGCCGCTGCTGGCCGTCACCGGCGTGCTGCTGTTCACCGTGCCAGACGCCAGTGAAACAGTGCAGGCCGTGTGGGTGATGGTGAGCTACAACCTGTTCTACTCCTTCTCCTATACCATTTTTAACATGAGCCATAATTTGATGGTGCCGCTCTCCACCCGTGACACCACCGCGCGCGGCGGCCTTTCGGTGTTCAACCAGATTGCCACCATCATGATGAGCGGCATCCTCGTGGCTCTGGTATTCCCAATGGTGATCATGCCAATGGTGGGCGTGGACAAGGGAAAGTGGATCTGCTTGATGAGCGCGCTGTCCATCCTGGCGCTGCCGCTGACACTATTGGAATACTTCTTCACAAAAGAGCGCGTCACGCTGGAAAACCAGACCGCCGGGGAGGAGGAGGCCGTACCGTTCGCAAAACAGCTCCAGACCATTTTTACGGATAAATACATGCTGCTCATCTATGCCTATTTCCTGATTTATACGGCGGGCAGCTCCATCAAAAATATCAGCCTTGTCTACTTCTGCAACTATGTACTGGGCACCTATAACGACGGTTTCACGCAGACAATGATTTCCGCGATCGGCGGGATCCCGATGGGCATTGGCATCTTTGCCGTGTGGCCACTGGCAAAGCGGTTTGGCAAGCGCAATGTGACGCTGGCAGGCTTTCTCCTCTATGCCGTCGGCGGCGTGGTCTGCTGGCTGTTCCCGCACAATATGGGAATGATGCTGATGGGACAGTTTATCAAAAACACCGGCGGCCTGCCCTGCTCGTATGTGTTCATGGCGCTGTTTGCCGACGTGCTCGACCACATGGAGTGGAAAACAGGCTTCCGCAGCGACGGCCTCGCCATGTCGGTCTACAATATCATTGCCGTGGCGATGGTGGGCATCTGCACGGGCATTTTCAATGGCAGATCGGAAGAGCGTCGTGTAGGGAAAGAGTGTTGCGAGACGTGGG
>CANCXY010000170.1 GCA_947381875.1 uncultured Clostridia bacterium
GACAGACAGACAGACAGACAGACAGACAGACAGACAGACAGACAGACAGACAGGGCGTAACTATGGTATAGATATATTGCGCATTTTATCCATGTTCATGATTCCGACGCTTCATATCTTAGGGCATGGGGGCATTTTGGATAATCTAAAAGAAACAGCGTTGTTTTCTGCAAATTATAATATAGCGTGGCTTTTAGAAATGACGACATTATGTGCCGTAAATTGTTATGCTTTGATTTCCGGCTATGTAGGGTATGGGCGTAAAATCAAATACGCAAATATTTTCTACTTAACGGCGCACGCTATGTTCTATACAATTATCATTACAGTGCTGTTTATCTGCTTTGTACCCGGTTCTGTAGGGATAGAGGATATAATCAAAGCGGCATTCCCCGCTTTGTATGATGTCTACTGGTATTTCCAGGCGTATTTCTGTATGTTCCTTTTCCTGCCGTTCCTGAACCTCCTGCTGGACAAAATGAGCCGTCCCTATGCGGACGGGCCAATGAGAATAAAATCGCGGTCACATAAAGGAGCGTGGTTCTATGAATGTGGTTTTTCTGGATTTCGACGGCGTTTTGAACAGCAGGCGTTTCAGAGCCTCTACGTTTGACATGATCGACGAAAAACATATGGTGTTTCTGGATCGTATTGTGAAAGCAACGGGGGCCAAAATAGTCCTTTCGACATCATGGCGCACGCACTGGGACGCGGTACCGGAAAAATGCGGCGAGGCAGGGCGGGAAATTGATCGGATCTTCGGGAAATATGATATGGAGATCATTGGGAAAACGCCGGTCCTGAAAGATCGCGGCAGGGCGCAGGAAATACAATGCTGGCTGGACAGCCGCCCGGATATTGAGCGGTATGTCATTTTGGATGATTCGCCGTTCGGCTGGTGCAAGCTGTCGGGGCATCTGGTACGGACAGGGGGCCTGACAGACGGTTTGGATGCTGAGACGGCGGAAGCGGCTATCGCGATTTTGAGCGGAAGCGGAAGTTTTTGATAAAAACACTTGCAAACAAATAAAATGTTGATATTTCCCTTCCCCTCCGGGCGGGGAAATGCAGAGAAAGGCAGGCCCATAATGACAAAACCCTTTACAGCAGCCGATATCCTCCTTCCCGCCGCCGGGACCGACCTCTCCCGCTTTGCCGCGCTGGCCTGCGACCAGTTCACCAGCGAACCGGCGTATTGGGCCGAGGCTGAGCGCATCGCCGAGGGGGTACCCAGTACGCTCCATCTGACACTGCCCGAAGCGTATCTGGACGCCCCGGATGTCGGCGCGCGCATGGATACCATCCATGACACCATGAGACGATATCTTGACACCGTTCTCACGCGCCGCCTGCACGGCTTCGTCTATGTGGAGCGCACGACGGACAGCGGCACGCGGCAGGGCCTTGTGGGCGCGGTCGACCTGGACGCCTACAGCTATGACTCCGCCGCGTCCGCGCTGGTGCGCCCCAGTGAACGCACCGTCCCGGAGCGCATTCCCCCGCGTTTGGCTGTCCGGCGCGGCGCGGCGCTGGAAACGCCGCATATCATGATGCTGCTGGACGATGCGCGGAAAACCATCGTAGAACCTCTGGCGGAACGATACGCGGGGCGGGAATGCCTCTATGACATCCCCCTGATGTTAGGCGGCGGCACGGTGCGCGGCTGGGCTGTCACGGACGCGGACGAAGTGGCCGCGCTGGAAAACGCGATCGCCGCGCTGGGCACGCCGGGGGCTTTTGCGGAAAAATATCCCGCCGCGGCGGGGCGCGCGCCGTTCGCGCTGGCGGTCGGCGACGGCAACCACTCGCTGGCGTGCGCAAAGGCGTATTGGGAGGAATTGAAGCCCACCATTTTAGAACCCGCGCGCGCCAATCATCCCGCGCGGTACTGTTTGGCGGAAGTCGTCAATCTGCACAGCGGCGCGCTGACGTTTGCGCCCATCCACCGCGCGGTGTTCGGCGTTCCCCTGCCCGCTCTTCTGGCCGATTTCACCCACTTCCTCGCCGCGCGGGGGGCGTCTGTTACAGCGGACGGGGCCGGGCAGGTGTTCACATTTTTCGACGGCGCGCATACAGAGCGCCGCGCCGTGCAGAACGCCCCCTGCGCGCTGGCCGTGGAGACAATGGAAAACTGGCTCACCGCGTTCCTGGCCGAGACGCCCGCCGCGCGGGTTGACTATATCCACGACGAGGAGAGCCTGCGCGGCATTGTGCGGGCGCAGCCGGGCGCGGTGGGAATCGTAATGCCGCCCATCGACAAGGACAACCTTCTGCTGGGCGTAGCGCAGGGCGGTGTTTTGCCGAAAAAGGCGTTTTCGATGGGGAACGCGCGGGAAAAACGCTATTATTTAGAGTGCCGCGGGTTGTAATCTGCCGAAAAAAGGCGTATAATAGAGAAATCAATTTTACCTGTTCCTCCCCGCCTCCGGCGGGGAGGAACAGCCGGATGTATTCTCCGGGCAATCCCAGGGGCAATCATAACATTTTGGTGCCCTCAAATGAAATTTGAGGGTGATTAAAAGTTTCGTCCACCTTTTCACTGCGCCCGCAGGCGCGTCCAGCGAGCAACCGACGCGCAGCGGCGGCTCTTAGCGAGTCGGAAAGGTGGCGGAGTCCAGAGGCAGAGCCTCTGGCAGGATTCCAAAGGGCAGCGCCCTTTGGCGGGCGGCAGCCCGGAAGATTATGGATGAGGTGATAGAGATGGACACAATGGGGATGCTGCGCCGCACACATTACTGCGGGGGTTTGCGCGCGGGTGATGCTGGCACGCGGATGACGGTGGCCGGGTCGGTGGCGCGGTGCCGCGACAAAGGCGGCGTGATCTTTGTTGATCTGCGCGATACGACGGGCATTTTGCAGTTGATTTTTGACGATTCTACCCAGCGTGATGTGTTCGGGAAAGCCTCAACGCTCAAAAGCGAGTATGTGGTGATGGCCGAGGGTACGCTGCGTCTGCGCGAGGCGAAAACCGATAAGATCGCGACGGGGGACGTGGAACTGTTTGTGACGGATCTGCGCGTTTTGAGCGCCGCAGAAACGACGCCGTTTGAGATACGCGACGGGTTGAATGTGAACGACCAGCTCCGGCTGAAATACCGGTATCTTGACTTGCGGCGTCCGTCAGCGCACGAGCCGATTGTAATGCGCGCGAAGATTGCGAAAGCCATCCGCGCCTATTATGACGCGCAGGATTTTGTGGAGATCGAAACGCCGATGCTCATTAAATCGACGCCGGAGGGCGCGCGGGATTACCTTGTGCCAAGCCGTGTGCAGCCGGGGCATTTTTACGCGCTGCCGCAGTCGCCGCAGCTGTATAAGCAGCTTTTGATGCTTTCGGGGTTTGATAAATATTATCAGATTGTGCGCTGCTTCCGGGACGAGGATCTGCGCGCGAACCGTCAGCCGGAGTTCACGCAGGTGGATATGGAAATGTCGTTCTGCGACGAAAACGACATTATGACGGTGAACGAGGGACTGATCAAGCACCTGTTCAAGGAAATCCTGGGGAAAGATGTGGAAACGCCGTTCCGCCGTATGCCCTATCCGGAGGCAATGGCGCGGTACGGGTCCGACAAACCCGACACCCGTTTTGGCCTGGAGCTTCAGGATGTGACGGACGCGGTGCGCGGCTGCGGCTTCTCGGTGTTTGCAAACGCTGTAGAGGCGGGCGGCAGCGTGCGCCTGATTAACGCGAAGGGCCTCGCCGATAAGCTGACGCGCAAGGAGATTGACAAGCTGACGGAGACGGCGAAAACCTACGGCGCGAAGGGCCTGGCGTACACGCGCATCACCGCCGACGCCGCCACGTCAAGTTTTGAAAAGTTCCTCACGGAGGAGGAAAAAACCGCCCTGCACAAAGCGGCGGACGCACAGCCCGGCGACGTGCTGTTACTGGCCGCCGACGCCCGCAATGACATTGTATTTGCGGCCCTGGGCGCGGTGCGCCTCGCCATCGCCGAAAAGTGCGGCCTGATCGACAAAAACAGGTTTGATTTCCTCTGGGTAACAGATTTCCCCTTCTTCGAGTATTCCGACGAGGAAAACCGCTGGATGGCAAAGCACCACCCCTTTACCATGCCCCGTTTAGAGGACCTGGACAAGGTGGAGGCCGACCCCGGCGCGGTGCGCGCGTTGGCGTATGACATGGTGCTGAACGGCGAGGAGATCGGCGGCGGCTCCATCCGCATCAATGATCCGGCCATCCAGGACCGCATGCTGCGCGCCCTCGGCTTCACCGAACAGCGCGCCCGCGACAGTTTCGGGTTCCTGATGGACGCCTACAAGTATGGCGCGCCCCCCCACGGCGGCATGGCCTACGGCTTTGACCGCCTCGTCATGTCCATGCTCGGCATCGACTCCATCCGCGACGTGGTCGCCTTCCCCAAAGTCCAGAACGCCGGCGAGCCTATGTCCGGCTGCCCGGAATGTGTCGACCCCAAACAGCTCGCGGAACTGTCGATTGCGCTTGTGGAGTAGGAAACGTCCCCAAAGGGCGCTGCCCTTTGGAATCCTGCCAGCGTCCCGCTGGACCGGCCAAAGGCTCTGCCTTTGGAATCCGCCACCCTTTCCGACTCGCTAAGAGCCGCCGCTGCGCGGCGGTTGCTCGCGTGGACGCGCCTGCGGGCGCAGTGAAAAGGGTGGACGGAAACTTTTCATGCGCCCATACATGCGTATGGGCGCGGATTTTTTTGTATTGATTCGCGGGAGTGTCCGCATCGCAGAGCGATTGCCATGTACCTCTTTATGGGTGGAGAAATATACAAAAACTCCCGCTTTGGACACTCCCTCCCCTCACGGCGGCCTTGCAAAAATGGGGAAGATGTGATAAGATAAAATTAAAATGGAACGAAATACCTGTTGGGAAAAGGATGCACGATTTTTCCCATATTGATCCGAAAGAGAGGTAGTAAATGAAAAAGCGTTTGATTTCAATGGCTTTGGCGCTGTGCCTGTGTGTATCTGTGATGCCGAATGCGTATGCGCTGAAAAACCCGTCTGCCAGCGCCCCCGCGCAGATGTTGGGCATGGCGAGGGCGGGAGAAACGTATCCAACGTATACAGAGGCATATGAGACTATGGTCGGCCGCCTCAAAAACCAATATCCTGAGGGCACCACCTGGACGAACTATGAGCCGTATGGCAGCAAAGGTTCGCTGGGGGATTACCGGTTCAAGGGCGGACCGATCAAGGGCGCACAGCTTGGCGTGGGGTGCGCGGCGTTCTGCTTCCTTCTCAGCGATGAAGTGTTTGGGTCCTGCCCGGCATATGTCTATGATAAATTTGAGTTCGAGGACATCCGGGTCGGCGACTTCCTGCGCGTAAACAATTCGCATTTTGTGACGGTCCTGCGGATCACTTCGAGCGGCGTGATTGTCGCGGAGGGGAACTATAACGGGACGGTACATTGGGGGCGCGCGATCAGCAAGGATCAGTTGATGTCCTCCGCAAATTTCCTGGTGACACGTTATCCGGCGGATTATTCGGGGGAGGATGTAGAAGAAGCCGTCGTCGCGGAGGGGACAGAGCCGGGAAAGAACGGTACCCTCCAATGGAAGATTTCTAACAAGGGTGTCCTGACGATTACCGGCAGCGGCGAGATGAAAGACTATGACCGGAACAATCAGGAGGCGCCGTCCTGGGAGACAGCCGCGAATCAGGAGGATGGTACAAAAGTGCCAGTCTACAGCGTTGATATCGAGAGCGGTGTGACGAGTGTTGGCGCGTATGCGTTTTTCGGGAATAAAGACCTTAGTAGCGTTTCCCTGCCCAGTACGGTTGTCAGCATTGGAAGGAGTGCATTTCGTGAATCGAACATTATCAGCATTGCTATCCCCGGCAGTGTGGAGAGCGTGGGGGATGATGCGTTCCGGGAATGTAAAAGTTTAGCGTCGGTTGACATTGCCGAGGGTGTAAAGACGATTGGTGAACGTGCGTTCCACGGCTGTATTGCTCTGGGCTATGTCGATTTTCCGAGGAGTTTGACAGAGCTTGGCGCAGGAGCGTTTACGAGCTGTACTGAACTTACCCAAGTACGGTTTATGCCCAGCGCGGGAACATTGAAACTTGGGGCGAACGCTTTTACCCAATGCTATAAGCTGAATTTTGTGTCGTTGCCAGAGGGGATAACTGCCCTTCCTCCTGAGATGTTTTTCTCCTGCACCTATGTTATCTATATGTATATTCCCAGTTCGGTTAAGACTTTGGCCGAGGTCGGCAGCGGCAGCCCGTTCCAGCAAACGACCCTGGGAACGATTTACTTTGGCGGCACTCAAGCGCAATGGGAGAGCCTTATGACGGCTCTCAGCAAATTGAGCGCATTCAAACCTACCTATGATATGTTGATGAATACGGCAAAGGTCGTGTGGAATCAAAGCGACCCCTTTGTTCGTGATGAAAATGATCCGGGCGATATTCACTTCTGCGAAAACGGGACGCACGTTGGCCCGATTGAAGATGGCACCTGCCAGAACTGTGGTAAGGCGGTGAACCACACCCATATTTTGTCTGATAACTGGAGCAGCGATGAAACAGGCCATTGGCATGAGTGTACGGCATCTGACTGTCCCATCACCGAGAACAGCGGGAAAGAGGGCTACGCCGCCCACGTTTATGATGATGGAACAGATACCGTTTGTAATATCTGCGGCTATACGCGCACCGTCACGCCGGATGAGCCGGATAAGCCGGATAAGCCAGATAAGCCGGATACACCGGATACGCCCACCCCGACGCCAACGCCGGATGAGCCGGACACACCGTCCAGCCCGTCGAATCCGACAACGCCGTCCAATCCCTCTACGCCCGGCGTGCCCGACGTGCCGACGCTGGAAAAGGAAAACTGGAATGTTGTGCGTCCCGTCACGGAGGACGCGAAAAACCCGGTATACACCTATAAGAACGAGGACGGCACAACGGCAACGGGTTCCCGATATATAGAAAGCCCCACAGGCGAGGGTCGGCGGTATCTGTTTGACGAAAAAGGCGTGTTGCAGACGGGAACAGCGGCGACGGTGACACCGCCAACACCATCCACACCGCCGACGCAAAGCGGAGGTTCGGTGTACGTCAGCGAGGATGGCGACGTGCTTTTGAATGGGCACCTGTACTATCTGAACCCGGAGAGGAACCCGGCAGATCCCCGCACCTGTTATGCTGTAACGGATTATCTGCGCATTCGTCCGAACTATGCGGGACAGACGTATTATAACATAGACGGCATCACCTTTGCGGGATGGATCAAAGCGCCGGATGGGAAACTGCGGTATCAGGCGCGCATTGAGCAGCCGGGGCAGCCATATGACCTGTATCTGTTTGTGTGGCGCGCGCAGGTATTACCGGCGGGGTATCATCCCGACCATCCGGGCGACCCGG
>CANCXY010000171.1 GCA_947381875.1 uncultured Clostridia bacterium
CATATCCGCGAAAGTGCCTGTATTTCAAGGCTTTTCAGAGATAATCAAGGTTGTTGATGTAAAAACACACACAAATGATAGACAAGATGGGTTTCCAAAGGGGCTGCGCCCCTTTGGCGGAGTCCAGAGGCAGCGCCTCTGGGCAGGTTTGGGCGGCAGCCCAACAGCGGCTACTGCAAAGAGCCGCGGTATTCGCTCGGCGTTTTGCCGCAGCGCTTGCGGAACGCTTTGCTGAAATACTGGCCGTCCGGTGGGTAGCCCACCAGCTCCGCCAGTTGGTGGATGGGCAGATCCGGGCGGAAGTGCAGCAGGCGGCGGGCGGCGTCGATGCGGCGGTTTTCTACGAAAGTGGGGAAGCGCTGCCCGGTCAGCCTGGTGAACAGGCGGCCCAGGTAATCCGGGTTCATATAGAGATCGTTTGCGGTCAGCGTTTGCAGGCTGACGCCCGGCTCTCCCAGGTGGCGGTATACCGTCAGCAGTATTTCCCGGCTGCGGCGGCCCTCCTTGTCCGGCCCAAAGGCGACGCCCTGCTGCTCGGCCAGGGCGTCGTCGGCAAGCGCTTCCCATGTGTCGGGGACGGGCTGCTGCGCGGCTTCGGGCGCGGACAGACGCCACGCGAGGCGGCAGGCTTCCTGTTTCTGCGCGTCGGTATAGTTCAGCAGCGCCATTTTTGTGAATGTCAGGTACAGCTCGAACAGCACCGCCTCATATCTCTCTGCCGCGCCAATGGCGCGGTAGTCGAACAGCAGCGCCGCATCCCCCGGCAGTGCCTCGGCACTGCCCACCCGCAATACGCCCTCCGCCGCCGATGCCTTTTCCAGCGTCAGCAGGCTTTGTACGCTGCCGTA
Organism: uncultured Clostridia bacterium; assembly: GCA_947381875.1. GTDB lineage: Bacteria > Bacillota > Clostridia > Oscillospirales > Ruminococcaceae > Ruthenibacterium. The sequence continues at coordinate 849 of CANCXY010000171.1, forward strand.
CATTGTATTCAGAGCGTCAAGCGTGCCCACCTCGCTGGCGGCGGCGAGCAGGGGCATTGTTTCAAAGCGCAGAAATTCCTTTTTCAGCCGACGCACGGCGGCGTCTAATGTGTCGTTCGCGGCGGCGTCGGCCAGCGCCAGCACATTTTTCTGCACGCTGGCGGTGAGCAGCAGCGTACCTTCTGGCAAAAGATCGGTGAGGATATTGCCAATGACAAACTGTTCCAGGTAATCGAACCCCTTCGCAATGCTGAAACCGACTACAAACACCGCCCGCGCCGCGCCGCCAAGCCCATCCATAAACTGCTGCGTACTGGCGGCGGCAGGCAGCGCGCGGCCCAGCAGCAGGTCACGGAACACCTGCTCCTGCGCGCGGGGCAGCAGCGTATGGGCGCTGTTCTCCAGCTCCTCCCACTGCGCGGCGTGTGCGCGTGCCTGCGCAAGCTCCGCCTTGACCTTCTCCAGCACCGCCACGATCTTTCCCTCATCGCAGGGCTTGAGCAGATAGTGCCGCACACCCTCCTCCATAGCCCGGCTGGTAAATTCATAGTCGCCATAACCGGAGAGTACGACAAACACGATATCGGGGTACGTCTGCCGTGCGCGGCGGATCATCTCGATACCGTCCATCACCGGCATTTTCACGTCTACCAATACGATGTCCGGCCGCAGCTGCTCTAACTTTTCCAGCCCCTCTACCCCGTTCCACGCGGTGCCGGCCAGTTCAATGCCGTAGTTCTCCCACGGGATAAACGCCGCCATGCCCTCGCGCTCAATCTCCTCGTCGTCTACAATCATCAACTTATACAAGAGACTCCCCCGCCTTTCTTTTTGGGATACGCAGGACAACGGACGTCCCCGCGCCCGGCGCGCTGTCGATCGTCATTTCATAGCCGGGAAACGCGGTGGCAAGCCGTTCACTGATGTTTTTCAGGCCAATGCCGTGCCCCTTGGGCGCGGCAGTAAAACTGCGGACCGCTTTCAGGCGCTCCCCGTCCATGCCAGGGCCGGTGTCCTCAACTGACATATAGAGGCAGTCCGCTTCCTCGCGCACCGTGACCGACACGACGCAGGGGGTGAGCGAATTGTCCACACCGTGCAGGATGGCGTTTTCGGCCAGCGGCTGCAAGATCATACGCGGTACCTGCCAGCGCTCCAAATCGCCCTCGGTTTTCAACTGGAACTCGGCGCGGTTTTTGTAGCGCAGCTTTTGAATGGCGATATAGCTTTGCACCAGCGCCGCCTCCTGCGCGGCGGTGGTGTACGGCTCTTTTGAGAGCGCGGCGCGCAGGAGCTGGCCTAACTCCACTACGATCCTGGCCGCGTCGTCATTGCGGCCCGCTTTGATGAGCCAGGCCACGCTGTTGAGCAAATTGTTGAGGAAATGCGGGTTGATCTGCGCCTGGAGCATCTTATAGCGCGTCTCCTGTAAAAGGAGCTGTTTTTCGTAGTTTTCGTGGATCAGCGTATCTATCTGTTCGAGCATGAGGCGGAATTCCTGGATCAACTGGCCCGTCTCATCCTTCGCGGTGTGCGTGGGCAATATGGCAAGCGCCTTTTGGAAATCGCCCGTCTCCACCACCTGCATCGCCTCGGTGAAGTGCTGCAAAGGGGAGGTAATGCCCTGCGCCACCCTGCGCATCAACAGCGCCGAAAGCGCGAAGATACCCGCGAACACCGCCACCATCGCGTACCGCACCGCCACGCTCTTTCCGTAAATCTCGCCATAGGGGAACAGGTTGACATACGTCCAGCCGCGCCCGGCATCTGTGATCCAGCACAGGAAATACCGCTGCCCCCGCATATGCACCACGCGGAACCCCTGCACCCCGGCGAGGGCGGGCAGCGTATCCTCCGGCAGGCCCCGCTCATACAGCACCGTACCCGCGCGGTTATACACGCACAATGCCGGATCGGCGGCGCTTAATGCGGATATTTCCGCGTCGATCATGCCGCGCACGTCGCAGGTGATCACGCAGGAGCCAAGGTAATCAAGGCTGGAATCGGAAAATTTCAGGATATCCCGGCCGGAGAGCTGGTAGGGGTAATCCCCGGCGGGGTCATGCGTGACATATGCGCCGCGCGCCGCGTGCATCTCCCGTAAAAGCGCCTCCCATGCCGCCCCGCCCACTTCCCCCACAGCCTCGCCCACGGTGATGGCGCTTTTTTGCCCGTCGGTATAGCGGACGTTTTTGACGATCGGGTGTGTGTGGATCTCCGTCGTCAGCAGGCTGCGCAGGCGGTAGAGCTGATAGCTGTAGGCCGCTGTGCCCGCCGGGATGGCTTTCATTTCGGCAAGCTGCGACTGTATCTCCACACTGGTGGCAAGTTCGTAGGAGAAATTTTCGACGGAACGCAGGCTGTCGTTCACGCGCTGGCGGAAAAAATCCAGCTCCTGAAGGGATTTTTCATAGAGCTGCCCATCATAGATGCTGAAACTGACCTGCAAAGCGGCCAACGCCGCAACGAGCGCGGCAAACAGCAGCAGCAAATAGACCAGCGCCATCTTTCCCGCCAGGCGCAGGTCGCTCCACTTCTGTTTCAGCTTTTGCCGCATCTCTTTGTCCCCCCTGTTTTACCGGCTTTCCGGCCTCTGGCAATAGCATATCTGATTTTTGCCTTTTGCGCAAATGTTTTCGGCGGGAACTAGGATTTTTTCAAAGGGGAGGTCTGTTTTTTTCATCTGTACATTGTACAGTATAGTAAAACCACTTGAAAACGCGCATGATTTTTCCGTATTTCCGGGTGGGACATTAGAAAAATGTTAGAAACAGGGGGACAAAGAGACAAAAAGAAACCCGCACAGCACCCGAAAAATTCAGACACTGTGCGGGTTTATCCTGGTCCGAGTGGCGAGAGTCGAACTCACGGCCTCTTGAACCCCATTCAAGCGCGCTACCAAACTGCGCTACACCCGGACGTTGCCATACTCCTGTACGGCACGTTTTATTATACAAGAAAAAATCCCATTTGTCAAGACAGTGCGCCTCAGTTCTGCAAAAAAATCTTCCGGCACCCTCTCTGCGCGGGTATATCCATCCCTACGGCATCCACCACCCGCACCGGATACGTTCTACCGCGCCATCCCTTCCGCCGCTGCCAGTGTATTATACAGCAGCATCGTCCGCGTCATCAGCCCGACGCCGCCGGGCACGGGGCTCAGGTACGCGGCCTTTTCGGCGGCGGCAGGGTCCACATCCCCGCAGAGCTTACCATCCGCGCCCCGGTTAATGCCCACGTCCAGCACGACCGCCCCCGGCTTCACCATATCCGCCGTCACAAAGCGCGGCCTGCCCACCGCCGCGACGAGGATATCCGCCTCCGCACAAATCCGCGCGAGGTCTTTCGTTTTGGAATGGCAGAGTGTGACTGTCGCGTCCCGTGCGGAGAGCAGCATCGCCATCGGCTTACCAACAATGTTGCTCCTGCCGATCACCACGGCCCGCCTGCCCGCCGCATCTACGCCAATATGGTCGAGCATTGCAAGGCATCCAGCGGGCGTGCAGGGCACAAAACAGGGCTGTCCAAGCGCAAGGCGGCCCATATTGACGGGCGTGAAACCGTCCACGTCCTTCTCCGGCGCAATCGCGTCAATCACGCGCTGCGGGTCGATCTGCGGCGGCAGGGGAAGCTGCACCAGGATACCATGTACTGCTTCATCCCGGTTCAGCGCGTCGATATGCGCTAACAGCGTGCTTTCTTCGGTATCCGCCGGCAGGGCGATCCTGTCGGAAATAATGCCGCAGGCGGCGCAGTCGCGTTCCTTGCCCGCCACATAGGTGAGGCTGGCAGGATTTTCGCCCACCAAAATCACCGCCAAGCGCGGCGCGATACCGCGCTCCTTCAAAGCCGACACCTTTTCCCGTATTTTTTCCTGATGCGCCGCTGCCAGCGCTTTCCCGTCAATTTTCTGTGCCGCCATCGCTGCCCTCCTGTGTCTGTTCCGCCGCTTCTTCCTCGGCGTTTGTTGCCTGCTGTTCCGCCTCCGCGTCTGTGACCCATGTCATAAAATACGCGGTCGGCCCGTTCTTCGCGTCCTGCACGTCATCCATCGCGCGCAAGGCACGCACCTGCTCTATAATCTGCGCGTCCGTCGGCGGACGGATGCCGATCTTGGCGCGCCAGACAACCGTACACGCCGCCTTCACCCCGTCCACTTTCGGGAAAGTGTTCAGCGTGACCGTGAGCGGCTTGCCCTTATACTTCCTGCGCAGTACAAGCAGCAACGCCAGCGCCGCCAGTACCGAGACGCCCGCCAAAAGCTGGCTGACGCGGAAACTGCCCAACATCAAGCTGTCTGTGCGCAGCCCCTCGACGAAAAAGCGCTCGAACCCGTACCAGATCAGGTACATCAGGAAAATTTCCCCGTGGAACCGCCGGTGTTTCATATACGCCCACAGCACGAAAAATCCCAGCAGGCACCAGACGGATTCATAGAAAAACGTTGGGTGTACGGGCATGGACGGGTCCACCGTGACCCCCTGCGCGGCCAACGCGGCCTGCGCGCTCTCCAAATAGCCCCGCGTGCCCTCGCTAATCATGCCCCAGGGCAAGGTGGTGTTGCAGCCGAACGCCTCCTGGTTGACAAAATTGCCCCAGCGCCCAATCCCCTGCCCGATCAAAAAGCCCATTGCGGCCAGATCGAACGTGGGCAGCACCGCCACCTTGCGCACTTTGCAGCCAATCAGTCCGCCCAGGAACGCGCCGATAACCGACCCATAAATCGCCATGCCGCCCTGCCGGATATCCAACATCTGCATAAAACTGTCATAGGCAAAGGGGGCCATCGCCACATAGTAGACGCGCCCGCCAATGATGGAAAGCACGGTGCCCAGCAGCACTACGTCTACCAAGCGGTCGGAATCCACGCCGAAAGCGCGCGCATAGCGGAACACGAACAGCAGCGCCAGCATCATGCCCGCTGCAATCAGGATACCGTACCAGTAGATCGGCATGCCGAACAGCGTGAACGCCACGCGGTTCACCGTGCATTCCAGCCCCAAACCCGGGAACTGTACATGATAAATCATGAACTACCTCCGACTCAATCAGTCCCCACCCGCCGGGCGGATCACCATCGTCGCGCTGTTTTCCTCCCGCAGCCAATCGCGCAGGGCCTCATCGGCGTCCCTGTGCGTCAGCGACATCAGCGCTTCAATCTCATCCGCCGGGGTGCGGTCTTGGAAAAAGGTGGACGCCAGCGCGCCCGCCACACCCTCGATATTCTCAAGGTCCTGTACAAACTCGCCATATAGCTGATTGCGGCACAGCGCGAACAGCTCCGCATCCACGCCCTCGCGCCGGATGTGCGCAATCTCCTCCAACAGCAGCCGCCGCACCGTCTCCGGATCCGACGTTTCGCCGCCAAAGAAAAACGAGAATACGCCCGGCATCACGGACGCCTCGCCCGAAAATCCCGCGCTAATCAGCCCTTCATCGTAGAGCCTGCGGTACAGCGGCGTCATACTGCCGCAGATGACCTCAGGCAGCAAATCAGCGAGCATTTCGGCGCGCAGGCTTTTTACTGCCGCCGGGTCCTCCTTGAACCCGACTCCCAGCACAGGCTTTGCAACCGACATGGTAGCCTCCCGCCGCGTCTCGGCAATGCCGGGGGCGTCCACAGGGGGCACGCGCTCTACCGTACTGGGCCGGGCGGGCAGATTGGCGCGCGCGCAGGCGTCCAGCACTTCCCCCATCGTCACATTGCCCGCCACAGCCAGTACCATATTCTGCGGGCGGTAAAACGCGTCGACACAATCATACAGCAGTTCCGGCGTGATCTGCGCGATGCTCTCGACGCTGCCCGCGATATCGTCGCGAATCGGGTGCGTGTGGTACAGGCACCGGTACAGACCGAACAGGAGCTGCCAGTCGGGCGAATCATCATACTGGCGTATCTCCTCCCCAATAATGCCCTGTTCCTTGGCAACCGTTTCCGGCGTAAAATAGGGGCGGGATACAAAGCTCAGCAGGATATCCAGATTTTCCGCCGTGCTGTCGCTGGTGGAAAACAGGTAACAGGTGCGCGTAAAACTGGTGTAGGCGTTGGCGCTGGCACCCGTGCGGGCAAAGAGCGTGAACGCGTCGCCCTCCTCGTTTTCAAACATCTTATGTTCTAGGAAATGCGCGACGCCCGCGGGCACCTCGACGCGGCGTCCGTCCAGCAGGAACGCGCGGTCGACGCTGCCGAACCGGGTGGCATAGATGGCGTGTACACCGGTGAAACCCGGCATGGTGTGTACGCGCACCGTCAGGCCGTTGTCCAGCACCGCCGTCTCAAACGCGGCGGCGGCGCGCACCGCGTGAAGGGAATCAGCCATCAAACCCCGCCTCCTTTGTCAGCGTATAGCACACCGAGAGCGTAAAGCGCGAAAGCACACGCTGTACCTCCTCCACCGTCACAGCCTCTATCTCGCGGGCCACTTCCTCCGGCGTTTTTGCCTCGCCGCGCAGCATGGCGTTGAAATACCAGCTTTCCAGCCCCTGCGGCGTATCGCCGACGGCGGCAAGCT
>CANCXY010000172.1 GCA_947381875.1 uncultured Clostridia bacterium
ATGTATGATGAGGATTTAGGCTGTACCTGTCCTCCTACTGATAAGTATTTTGCCTGCCCGCTGGAAGAGGAGGAGCTTAATCCTGATGATTTTATTTTGTAACACAACATGCCGCGCCTGGCCGCCTGGCTGCCGGTCGGTTTTGTGTTACAGGATATAGCAGGGTGATGCAATGGCAGCATACCGGGCTTATACACCCGGTTTATCATGGTTCAAATCCATGCCCTGCCGGATACGATTCTATGAGAGAGGAGGTTTTACTGTGCTGCATATTCTTGCAAACCCTGTCGCAGCTGCGATGGCGTTTCTGTTCGCTGCTGAAGGCGAAACCGCAGGCGGCGGGCTTTCCGCCGTGATGTCCGCGATGGATACCGTTATTGCGCTGCTTGGCAAGTGCTGGGACCTGATGACCAGCAATCCTTTCCTCGCAGTGTGCGTTGCCGCCGGGCTTCTGCCCGTTGGCATCGGTATTTTCACTTCCTTGCGCAACGCCGCAAGAGGTTGACGTAAAGGGGAGCGGGTTAATCCCCGCTCCCCTCCATCTGAAAGGTCTGGTTTTATGTACAATTTTACCAGCGGTTCGCTGTTTGACATATTGAGCCTGTTTAATGCGACGCTCGGGCTGCTTTTCACCGTCCCGGAGCTTTCCCTGTTTCTCGGGACAGCGCTTCTTCTGATATTGGCAGGCGTTTTGACATGGTTTTTCCGGCGTGGCAAGAGATTGTAACACAAGGTGAGCTGCCGGATCCGCTCGCTGCACTGTCTGTTTGTGTTTCAGTGCCCTTACTGCTCCCATGGGTCTTTTTCCTGTTCTTTTTTTATTTTTTGCACCATGGCAACCAATTTATCGTTTGCTTCTTGCAGCATTTTGTTTTCCTCGCGCAGTCTTTTGATTTCTACATCCTGCTCAAGATTTTGTTTCTGATTGCGATAGCCTTTGCGACTCATAATAGCAAAAAACGCATTTTGTATAAGAGCATATAAAAGCCATGCAAGGCAAAATATTACAATAATGGTTTGTACTGCAAATTGTTTGGTTGAGTATGGTACAAACACGCCCAGTAATAGAGTGATAAAAATTATCAGTATCGGGTATCTGATTTTCATTTTACGCTATCCTTTCTGTAATGATTTACTCTTTATCATAGCAATAAATGGTAAAAATTTCAAGGAGGTATCTCTTTGGTGCGTAAAATTTGTAGCATTTTGCTCGTAATTTGCATTTTGGGCAGTGTGTTTCCCGCTTTTTCTTTCGCTGAAGAGGTAAGTGTTACATCACAAGATACTTTTTGGAATTGGGCGGCGCAAAATTCTGGTGATGGGCTTTTATCTGCATTGATTAGTTATAGTAAAGAGGATGTGTGTACTGTAAGCGAGGACACTCACCATCACGCTACATACCCGGCAAAGACTTCTGGCGGAAAATACGTCTGCGATTTTTGCGGAGAATCTTTTGAAGGTAGCGTATTTGATTATCAACAAAGCTACAGCGACCAAGTAGGTTCTATGCCCGCCACGGGCTACAATTCCGCAGGAAAAATCATATGGAACACATGGGATTCCTTTACTGGTTCCGGTGGCTTTCGGTGGACTGGATCCGGTTTTGAAAAATTCGATTCTTTGCCGTGTCGTTTTGAGCAAAAAGATTATAATCGCTATTTAAGTGCTTCCTTAGCTCCATCTGGCAAAGGCATATACGTTGAGTATCAGAATCTTTTTCGTTGTGCTGAAATTTTTTCTACAAAGTTATCTTATCCGATTACCGGTTCTTATCGATGGATTTCTTCTCATCAAATGGATATTTCTGTTATTTCTCCTTCATCCGGTTCAGCTGTAAATTTTTCTTTTGATTATCCTGAGGAAACGTCTCTTACTTATCGTAATTCTGGCGATTCTTTTACTTTAAATTCTGGTGTTGGTGTTTCACGTTCTACTTTTGATTCTGTGACGTCTCCTCATGATCCTCCCTTTGCTGCCTATTATTTCTATTTTCCCATCTATGAGATAGTCCCGAATACCATAGGGAATACTACCATATCTACTACCTACGCCCCCACCACCCGCCCCACCACGATTACAGGCGGCAACTACGGCATAGTAGGCGACAATGGCCAGATAACGAAAATCGAAGACAACAGCACCATCATCAACGAAACGAACAACACCTACTACAACCCCGCCACCGGCCAGACGGTGCCAATAACCGATTGGTCATACAACTACGAGGACAGGAGCTATACCGTCACCACGGACAGCGGCAATACATCTACAATCACGTATGGCGATGAAAACATATCCATCGTAGAAAATAACGTAGTTGAGGGCGGAGACACTGTCACAAATAACTATACCATCTACTACATAACAAACAACGTTGGCGGCGGCGGTGACAACCCAGAAAATCCTGACGACCCCAACAGCGGCAGCTCCTCCGGCGGCTCTTCCAGCGGCAGCGATACACCCTCTTGCACCCACGAATGGGGCGAAGCTACTACGGTAGCGGCCACCTGTACAATCCCCGGTTCTGTTTCCGCAACCTGCACGAAGTGCGGCGAAAGCAAAAAAGAGACAATCCCCGCGCTTGGCCATGACTGGCAGGTAAAGCAGACTGTAACCACGGAGTACGACGATAGCGGCCAGCTGGTGCAGCAAGGATATACTATTTTCGAGTGTTCCCGCTGCCATGAACAGTATAAATCAGAAGATGGTAAAGTACCGCCCGGCGGCGGCTCCGGCACTGACCCGGGCGGAGATGACGGAAAGGAAACCATCTGGCAGAAGCTCGGTAAGCTCATAGGCGCGATTGGCAGCGGCGCGCTTGGCCTGATTGATGCCGCGCTGGGCAAGGTGCTTGATGCACTGATTGCGCTTGTCGAGATGCTGGCGGAAAAGCTGTCTACCGTTGTAGAAACGATTCTTTCTCTCTTTGACGAACTCCCGAAAATCTTCGGCGGCTTCCTCGACTTTCTGGCGGCTGTATTCCCGTTCCTTCCTCCGGAACTCATGCTGCTTCTGACGTTTGGCGTCGTTGCCATTGTTGTTATCGGCATCATCAAGGCATTAAGGCGGTGATCTGATGGGAGATATAGCATCTTTGCTGCAATACACGCTCCGCGCCTTTTCTGTAGAGTTCACGTTATATGGTTTTACTTTTTCGCTCTGGCAGGTGCTGGCCTTTGCAACTGTCGCATCCATCATTGGTAAAATCTTAGGTGAGGTGTTTTTTGGTGACTGACGAAGAATTGATTGCCGCGAATCCCGAAGAATCCGAACCGGCCCCGGTCCCAGAGGAAACAGCAGACCCGGAAGCTACTCCGGAATCTGGTGCCGCTGAAGGAGAAGTCACGGTGGAAGAGCTTATGAAGCGTCTCGCTGAAATGGAGCAGGCGCAGGCCGCCGCCGAGCGCCCGCTACTAACAACACGCTTTGAGGATTACACGGTCACAGAAGGTTTGCTGCTGCTTCTGCTGCTTTCTGTCTTTGTGTCTGCCTGTGTACGTATGCTGAAAGGAGGCTTTGCATGGCTGCGGTAATTGCCCAGTTTTTTGAGATTATCGGTGTGGACAGGCTCCCGCCGGAAACGCTGGCCGAGCTTATTCCGTACCTGCTTACTGTGCTTGTTGGCGTCGCTCTGGTGTCCGGCGTCTTTCGCGTGATTGGCCGCCTTGTGGAATTGCTGATAGATTTCCGGCGTTGGTAACACATCCCGCGCATCTGGATCCGGCTGGCCGCATCAATTCTGTGTTACATAGGAGGCTACCATGTTTTTGGTTGTCATCGTCTTTGTGGTAATTCTGCTGGCCTGCTTTCCATCGCTGCGCTGTGCGGTATCCCATCCGATCCAGATGATAGTAAACAGCGTCAAGGACATCTGGACATACTACCGTCGCAAAAAGTACAATCTATGCCCATCCGGAGAGCTTGTGGCATATACTGGTCTTTTTGGCCGAGGCAAGACTCTTTCAGCTGTACATAAGATAGTCACATCATACAAGCGCTACAATGGCAAGCAGGTCTGGTGCCCGCGCCGCGGCAAATTTGTTACCCAGCGTATCAAGGTAATCTCCAACGTGTCCTTGTCTATCCCGTATGAGGATTTACGCAGTCTGGAGCAGATAGTGCTTGCAGCCGAACGTAATAGGCCATATGATGACGAGCACGACACACTCACGGTCACGCTGGTACTCGGCGATGAATTTTCTGTGCAGATGAACAGCCGGAATTTCAAAACGAACGTTGACCCGCTCTTCCTGAATACAATCCTTACCTGCCGGCACTACTACATATCTCTGTACTACACCGCCCAGCGTTTCGGGCATGTAGATGCTTTGCTCCGTCAGGTGACAAGCTATGTAATCGAATGCAGCAAGCTGTGGCGCTTCCAGCGCCTGTATACCTACGATGCGTGGGAACTGGAGAACGCTACCAGTCCCAGGCTGTTGACGCCGCTCAATAAGCGCTGCTGGTTTGTGTGTGATGCAGATTACAACGCTTACGATACATTGGCCTGTGTCAGCAACCTTAAACGCGACATGCAGGCGGGCAAGATGATGTCAGAAGCCGAGATATTGGCATTGCAACAAAATACGCAAGAAACAAATATGGATGCAATCATCAAGCCCTCTAAACGCTGGCTCCGCAGCAAGAAACGGGAGAATAGAAAGTGATGCAGAGAGGGGCCCCGCACCGGCTTTAGCCGCGCGGGGCCCCTCTCGCCCTCGCCCGGCTTGTAACACATCATCCGCGCTCTGATCGCGCGGCAGCTGACAATCTCGTGTTACGCTATTTCCGCAGGCATTTTCCAGTTAAGCACCTTGCGCGGGTAATGGTTCAGCCAGTCCGCGGTTTCTTGTATAGTCCTTTGTGACACACTGCCAAAATTTGTGCCTTTCGGGAAAAACCGCCGCATCATGCGGTTATGGTTCTCGTTGGTTCCTTTCTCCCATGCTGAATAACTGTGGCAATAGTAGATTTCAAACCGTTTTCCGCCGTAAATGGAGGTCGTGAGTTTATCATACTCTAAAAACTCGGAGCCATTATCGGTAGAAATACTTTTGAACTCTTCGCGGAATCTCTTTTTTCCCAGTTTTCTTTCCAATCTATCGAACACTGCCCGCACAGAGGAAGCCCGCTTATCCGGCAGCTTGAACGCCAGCATTTCCCGTTTGGCTCTGTCGACCATGGTTAGGATAGCTGCCTTGCTGCCTGTACATCCCACAATGAGATCAATTTCTTTGTGTCCCGGCTCCGCCCTCTGGTTGATGGCTTCCGGGCGCTCTTCGATAGAGGGTAACGCTGGATGCGGTACGCGCCGCACGGTTTTGTATCCCTGTTTTTTGGCTTTCCCTTTCTCCATCAAGTCTCTGTTGGTGATATGTAAAAACACCTGTTTGTCGATATAGCTATATAGTGTGCTGGTGCATATGGTTATGGCGAAGCCATCCCGCCGTGCTAGGGCCAGTGCCGCGGCAGGGGAAAAGCGCTTGCGCTTATCAATTTTCCCGTTGGCCTGCACGCCCAGCATTTTCTTTTCCAGATAATCGGCGTAGGCATAATTCTTTCCGATTTTCAGCGGCCTGCCTTTGGCGGTCTGGTTGTAGTCATGGAGCTGCTGGGCTTTGTCGGCGGAATATTCTTTTATATCTTTATAGTATCCGTTTATTCTCCGCTGCACATCACATTCCCCGCGGCGCATCTCGTTATAGATTGTCTGGCGGCAAAATCCCATTTCCTGCGCGATCCAGCTTATTCCTTTTCCGGCGCGCAGGTATGCTTCCAGCTTGTAGCGTTCCCGCTCGGTCATGTAGTGCTGTTTCCGCTCCATCCTTTTTCCTCCGTCCTCAGTGTCGTTTCCCTCAGTGCGCAGCGGATATATATACATAATAGCACCCACGGTTTAGCCGTGGGTGTTTTTTGTAATACATTCCTGCCCGGGATCCAGCGGATCGCTGCCGTCCAGTTGTGTTACAATCTATCTTTGTAACACATCTCCGCCCGGGATCCAGCTGATCGCTGCCGTCCGGTTGTGTTACAATCTGTCCTTGTAACACATCTCCGCCCGGCAGCCAGGCGGCCAGGCACGGCATGTTGTGTTACACTGTATCTTCTTTTGCCGTTACATCTGCTATTTGTTTTGCCTGCCGTTCCACGTATCCCATGTATTGTTGCGTTGTTTTGATGGTCTGCTCCAGCTGCCGGAGCTGCTCGGTGGCGCGCTGGAGGTTATATAGTCGCTTCTGCTCCTGCTTGATTTTTTCCCGGATGGCCTCCAGCCGTCTTTCCTGCTCCGGCAGTTCCCAGACACAACGGTATATAAGGTTTTCAAACTTCTGGGTAAAAGTATTTCCCGTCTGATGTTCAATCAGCTGCGCCATTTCATCGGAGAAGCGTATGCTGCGGATATTGTTTTTCTGTCCCATCCTTTTCACCTTTTCCTTTATGCCCGTCGCCTGGATGCTCCCCAGGCAGCGGGGCACATCTGATATATGTGATTATCGGTACACCAGTTCGCGCACATGGTTAAGCCAATCGGTTTCTTCCGGGCAAAGCCCGGTATCCTCATATTCGGCAAGGCGCGCATACAGCTGCGGTACAATGCAGCCGTTCCGGCATCCTCCGGGTTCATAGCATCCCCGTTCGCAATATTCTTTCTGTCCGCAACACTCATACGGCGCGAGGCTTCGCCAGCTTTTCTTTGTCAGCCTGTCCAATGCCATGATATTTCCTCCTTTCCGGCATGCCCGCCGCCTGGATGCTCCCCAGGCAGCGGAGCCTTTGCATTTACCAGATGTAAATTTGCGTCTGCATCTGGATGTTGTCTATCAGGCTACGTGCCTGTTGCTCTTCCTGATTGTGCTTTTCGACGATTTCCGGCCAATCGCACGCCTGTTTGGCCGATATCTCGGAATCCACTTCAGCTCTGTGCAGTGCTCTGACGAGCTCCTCTACCTGTTTCTTTGTAAGTTCGATTGTCATTTTTTACCATCCTTTCCATGTTCCCGAGGCGTTTCCTCCCGCACCGTACTCCACAATGCGAGGTGTGAGCGCGGCTCGCAAGCCGCCTCACGCCTCACGATTAGCACACACCACAAGACGCAATACCCTGTCAAGGGTTGGAGCGAGCGCAGCGAGCGGAAAGCAAAAAAATTTCCGATTTTCAACCTTGAAAAATCAAAATCGAAAATCGGAAATTATTTTGCGGCCCTTGACAGGGTATTGTGGCTTGTGGTTCGTTTCCTCCCGCTGCCGTGCTTCCTCATCGGCGCCCACTGGCGCCGACCACACTGTACAGCTTCGCACGGCTGGCAGAGATCGGAAGAGCGTCGTGTAGGGAAAGAGTGTTGCGAGACGTG
>CANCXY010000173.1 GCA_947381875.1 uncultured Clostridia bacterium
GTCGGGGTTGGTGCCGCAGAACACGTCCATGACGTACAGCTTCTTGTTGGACAGCTCCTCAATGGCCAGCTTCTTGCAGGCCTCCCAGGCCTCCTGGGTGGCGGGCTTGTTGTCGTTCTTGAACTCGTCGGAGGTCCACCAGACAGTATCCTTGGAGTTCTCATCCATGACGATAAACTTGTCCTTGGGGGAGCGGCCCGTGTAGATGCCGGTCATCACGTTGACAGCGCCCAGCTCGCTGACCTGGCCTTTTTCATAGCCCGTCAGCCCGGCTTTCGTCTCCTCCTCGAAAAGCGTTTCGTAGGAAGGGTTGCGCAAAATCTCGGTGACGCCGTGGATGCCGTATTTGCCCAAATCGATCTGTGCCATAGTGCATTAACTCCTTTTTTTCCAAAATTTGCCCGTCAAGGCGAAAGGAAACCCACTTTAAGATTATCATACCATATATTGCCCCATTTTACAAGATGGCACGCAAATCAATTTTGCCCAACCAAAAAGCGGGCGCAGCAATGAAATTGCTGCGCCATGATGGGTTTCCAAAGGGGGCTTGCCCCCTTTGGCGGAGTCCAGAGGCGGAGCCTCTGGGCCGGTCTGGGCGGCGCCCTTTGGCCCCTCTGTGCAAAACGCAGAAAATCCCCGCTGAACTTTATCCATTTTCCCAGTTTGCACACCTGGCCGCCTGCCTTTATAATTAGAAGTATCATTGGCGCAGTTGCAAGCTGGCGATACTTCCCCGCCCGCCGGGCGGGGAAACAGCGCAATCCCGCCCGCTTTCAAGTGCGGCTGCTGTATCCCACACAAGCCCCGCCGGGCTATCACACAGGAGGTGCGTTATGGAACATTCCAACCCGCTGCTCAAAGGGAGCAGCTCCCAGAAATTCATCACCATCGGCGAGATCATGCTGCGCCTCTCGCCGCCCAACTACGAAAAGATCCGCATGTGCAACAGCTTTGAGGCCAGCTACGGCGGCAGCGAGGCCAACATCGCCCTTTCTCTGGCGAACTTAGGCGTCGACAGCACGTTTTTCAGCGTCGTGCCCAACAACAGCCTGGGCAAAAGCGCTGTGCGCACCCTGCGTTCCAACGACGTACACTGTACGCCCATGATCCTCTCCACCCCGGAGGAGACCCCCACCCACCGCCTGGGCACCTATTACTTAGAGACCGGGTATGGCATCCGCGCCAGCAAAGTCACCTATGACCGCAAGCACAGCGCCATCACCGAGTACGACTTCAGCGCCCTCGACCTCGACGCCCTGTTGGATGGTTTCGACTGGCTGCATCTGAGCGGCATCACACCGGCCCTCTCCCCCTCCTGCGCGCAGCTTGTATTGGATACCCTGCGCGTGGGCCGCGAAAAGGGTATGACAATCAGCTTTGACGGCAATTTCCGTTCGGCGCTCTGGACATGGGAACAGGCGCGCGACTTCTGTACACAGTGCCTGCCGTTCGTCGACGTACTTATTGGCACCGAACCTTACCACCTCTGGCGCGACGAGAACGACCACAGCAAGGGCGACATCAAAGACGGCATCCCGTTCCAGCCCAGCTATGAGCAGCAGGACGAAGTGTTTGAAGCCTTCGTGGCGCGTTACCCCAACCTGAAATGTATTGCCCGGCATGTGCGCTTTGTCCACAGCGGCAGCGAAAACAGCCTGATGGCCTACATGTGGTACCAGGGCCACACCTTTGAAAGCAAATACTTCACCTTCAACATCCTCGACCGCGTAGGCGGCGGCGACGCTTTCGCCAGCGGCCTCATCTACGCCATGATGAACAACATGCGCCCGATGGACATGATCAACTTCGCGGTCGCCAGCAGTGTCATCAAGCACACCATCCACGGCGACGGCAACATCACCGACGACGCCGAGATGATCCGCAACATCATGAACCAGAACTACGACATCAAACGCTGAACAGGGGCGCGGAAATGCAATTTCCGCGCAGGATGGGTTTCCAAAGGGGGCTTGCCCCCTTTGGCGGAGTCCAGAGGCGGCGCCTCTGGCAGGATTCCAAAGGGCGGCGCCCTTTGGGGGCGGGCGGCAGCCCGGCAGGAGGTGTGGCCGTGCTTGCGTTTTTTCTTGCGGCGCTGGAAAGCCCGGAGGAGCGGCGGCGCTTCGCGGCTTTGTATGAGCAGTACCATGACCGCATGGAGCGCGTGGCTCTCCACATGTTGCAGAACCAGGCGGACGCGGAGGACGCGGTGCAGGAGGCGTTTTGCCAGATGATACGGCATTTTGAAAAAATCCCACAGATTTCCTGTGAGGAATTGCCGTTCTGGATCATTTCCATCGTGAAGAACGAGGCGCGCATGGTGCTGCGCAAACGTCGGCGGACGGTGCCGCTGGAGGATTGGGACGGCTTTGAGGCGAACGCCGCCAGCGCGGCGGATTACGGGGAACTTGTCGGCCTGTTCCGAAAGCTGCCGGAAACGTACCGCGCGGTGCTGGAACTGAAAATCCTGCTCGGCTGTACCGATCAGGAGATCGCCCGGAAACTGGGCATTTCCGAAACGGCTGTGAGTACAAGGGCAAGCCGGGGCCGCGCGCTGCTGCGCCGCCTCGTGGAGGAAGGAGGGCTGCAACTGTGACAGACCAGGAACTGGATACCCTGATGAGCCGCCTGCTGCTGGATTCCGAGGAGCGCGCCTTTCACGACAAGATCAACGAGCCGCCGCCTTTCCAGCCGTCCCGCCGCCATGAGCGAGAGATGCGGCGCATGCTGAAAGACCCCCTGGCTTGGGCCGACCGCCGCACCCGGCGCATGGCGCGTCCCCGGTGGGTGGCCGTGCTGCAACAGGCGGCGGTGTTTATCCTGATCCTGTTTTTGGGCGCGGGCGTGCTGCTCGCTTTCAGCCCAGAGGCGCGGGCGATGGTGACACAATGGTTCGTGCAGTGGGATGAAGGGCATATCCTGCGCTACCAGTACGACGGCCCCGCGCTGGCCCGCCTGATGCCGCCCTATAGCGTCACCGCCCTCCCCGACGGATTCACCGAGGCAAAGCGGGACGAGTTTTTCACCGCCTCTTTCGTCGTCTATGAAAACCCGGACGGCGGCGCGCTCTACTTTGAATACGGGCAGATCGCGCAGGGCGCGCAGGTGCGGCGGAAACGGGAAACCATGCGAAATGACCTCCTCAACACTGTGCCCGTGCGCGTCGGCGAGACGGAGGGGCAGTTCATCCCGGCACAGGAAGCGGGCGGCGACAACACGCTCCTGTGGTACGACGCGGAGGAGGGCATCCAGTTCGCCCTCGCCGGGCCGTGGAAGCAGGAGGACATGGTGAACATGGCCGAGAGCGTTTCTTTGGTGAAAACCACGAAATGAATCTTTTTTGCAGATCGTGTGCGGTTTGGCCTCCCTCGTGCATTTCCTTTGCGAGAACGGCGGCAGTATTAAAAACGTATGCGCAAACACCTTTCCGTGCGGATGGCTGCGACTATCTCTGTATTCTCCCGCCCGCAGGGCGGGAGAATACGCAAACACCCTTCCATGCGGATGGCCGCCAGGTATATCTATTTTTGGATAAGAAGGAGGCCAGCTTATGTACAAAAAGATTTTCTGCCTGACGCTCGCGTTTGCCCTGCTGTGTTCCCTGGCCGGGTGCGGCAAAAGCGGCAAGGGACTGTCGTTTGACATCGCCGCCCCTGCCACAGGCGGCGACCTGATGCCCGGTGTAAAAGCCCTGTGCAGCGTGGAAGAGGTGCGCGCGGCGGGCGTCCCGCTACAGGATGAACCGCTGAGCGAGGCCACGGACCCCGACAGCGGGCTGCCCTGCATCACCTATGCCGTTGTCCCGCCGGACTGTACATTGACGATTGGCGAACACGAGGTATACAACGCGCAGTTCCATTTCCTCGATGGGAAGCTGTCATTTGTGAACATGAAACTGACGGAAAAGGATGATTTCAACGCGCTGGAATCCGAACTGACAGGGCTGTACGGCGTGTCGACAGAGGCCACGGGCGCGTTTGGGACGATGCTGATGTGGCGGCCAGCCAGTGATTCCCCTGTCCTGATCCAGCTTTCCGCCTATATGGACAAGGACGGGAACCATACGGGCAGCGAATTGATTGTTGGGTATATCTGGTATGACAGGGTCGGCCAGCAGCCGTGATGGGCAGCGGGAACGAGGGCAGAAACCCCGCTTAGCGGGGAAAGGGCGGCGCTATGAAAACGCAATACCGGGAAAAGTACATCCGCTTTGGGCTGAAAGTGCAATACTACCGAAAATTGCAGGGGCTGACGCAGGAGGCATTTGCCGATAAAATTGACAAATCCTGGTCTTTTGTCGCAAAAATTGAAAGCCCGACACAGGTTTTTGGTGTGTCGATGGAAACGATGTTCAAAATCGCAGAGGTACTAAAAGTGCCTGTTTCAAAGCTGTTTGAGGAATAAAAAATGCCCTGGATGAACGATTTTTTCGTCAGTCCAGGGCGAAAATTTTTTGTTCAGGGGCACAAGCGGTCCTTGCCTATAGAACGGATTCACCATACCCAGATACATTTCTTTGTTGAAAGCGACGAAAAACATCTTTTTTCGCAAATCGTGTGAGGTTTGGCCTCCTTTGTGCATTTCCTTTGCAAGAACGGCGGCAGTATACAGAATGCACGGGCCCTGCGGACGGCTGCCCCGAAACATCTATTTCACATACAATAAGGAGGCTATCTTATGCGTAAAAAAGTTTTTTGTACGGCGCTTACGCTGATTCTGTTGTGCTGCCTTGCCGGATGCGGCCAAAAGGCTTTGTCGGTCGACCTCTCCGCCATCGCTGCGGGCGGCGACCTGCTGCCCGGCGTGAAGCCCCTGTGCAGTGTGGACGAAGTGCGCGCGGCGGGCGTTAAATTGCAGGACGATCCGCTCGGTACAAACACAGACCCGGCCAGCGGGCTGATTTCGACCACCTATGGCATCACGCCGCAGGACTGCACGCTGTCTGTAGGCAAATACGAAGCCCATAACGGGCAGTTCGCGTTTTTGGATGAGAAGCTGACGGAAATCCATCTGAACCTGAAAAACAAGGACGACACCAGCGCGTTGAAAGCCGATCTGACCGACCTGTACGGCGAGCCGGTAGAGGTAAAGGGCGTTATGGGGACAATGTTGGGATGGCGTCTGACAGGCGACTGCCCCGTCCTGATACAGCTTACCGCGCTGGAGGATGCGGACGGGACGCACACCGGCACACAGTTTGCAGTCGGGTATATGCGGTTTGAGACGAAGGGGCAGGAGCCGTGAATAAATCCTTGAAACCGTAACGCTATCATACATAATGGCCTCTTATTTCAGCTTTGGCGGTCTCGGAATTGCGCGGTAGGTTTGACTGTGTATTTTACATTCCTCACGTTTTCAACTCCGCAAACATCTCATCTAAATCCGTATAGCCCTTCACGGATGGATCCTTTGCAATCCTTTCCGCTTCTCGCATGGCGGCGATCGTCTCGCTAAGGAACAAAGTCCCGCCCCCTATTGCAAATTCCCCGCCCCTGCCACCCCGCAAAAGCAAGGCCATCGCGCGGCCCGTGGGCCGCGCGCTGGCCAAAAACATTTACCATCATCCCCGCGTCAGTTATCTCCCGCTGTGAACAGATACCCATTCATCTCCACAGCGGCCACTTCCTCGGTATCAACAAACTGCGGGAAACAGCACAGGATCACATTCCCATCACAGAACATCCGGGCAGGGTCAGCGGCACCCGTGAGGGGGCGCGTGCTGCCGTCGCGCATATGGAGCGACAGCGATAGCCCTTCCCAGGGCGATCCCCTATCTTCGCCAAGCGGCCCGGCAAATGTCAGCTCCAAACCAACCGGCGAGAGCGCGAGCTGTGTCAGCGGAGCGGGCATGCCGCAGTCCTGCCCGGCGCTATCGGTGAACAGCACCTGCTGTACGGCGGAGGGGGGCAGCGTGAATTCAAAGGTGAACGCGCCCGGCACCTGCGCGTCCGCATCGTGCAAACGCCCTGTCTCCGTGGGATAGGCGAACAGGTTCCGCAGGTACAGCCGCGCCTTGCCGCTGCCCGCGTTGTCCCCCGTCCTGGCGCACAGGATAAAGCGGAGCTGGTTGTCGGCGGGGTCGTCGTCGGGCAGGGTGTAGAGGGAGCAGGCGGAACCCTGCCCGCCCTCAAAGGTGACAATGGCGTTGTCGAATGAAACGCCGTCCGGCGACCCCAGCACCGTCCCCGGCGCGCCCGTAACCGTAAACGGGAAGTAATACACGCGCCCCGTGCCGACCACACCTTCCAGCGTGACGGATGCCTCGCCCACCGTTTCGGTGAGTGCCAGCGTCTCGCCGGGCAGGCCCAGTTCAGCGGCGCGCTGCCAGCGCATGCCCAGCGCGTCCGCGACCTGTTCCCCCCAGGGGAACTGGCCCGCCGCCACGGCAAACACGCCCAGGCACAGCACTGCCGCCAGCCCCAGGGCCGCGAAGCCCCGGCGTAGCACGCGGGGGCGGCGCACAGCGCGCGGTGTATCCCTTTGCGAACGGGTACCAGAAGCCTGCCCATCCCCTACAGGCACGCCCAGCGCCCGGACGCGGGCGCGCAAGGCGTCCAATTCTGCGCCGCCCAAAGGGTCAGCGGTCAAGGCCATACCGTCGGGCGCGGCCTGATTCAGCATCGTATATTCGTTTTTCATGGTGCGTCTCCTTCCTGCCGCAAAGCGGCCAGCCGTTTTTTCGCGCGGCTCACCCGCGTATTCACGGCATTTTCGCTCACCCGCATCGAACATGCCAACTCGCGGGGTGTATAGCCCAGGAAATAGCGCCGCAAGAGCAGCGCGCGGTCCGCCGGGGGCAGGCCCCGGAACATATCTTCTAATTCGGTGCGGAAATATTCGTCGCTTGTCAGCGCGCGGCCCAGTGCGCCAACCTCCTCCCCGTTATCGGGGACCTCCCGCCCCGCGCGCCGCACCGCGTCGATGGCCCTGTAGCGCGCCACCGCCGCCAGCCAGCTTTTCAGGCTGCCCGCGCGTGCGTCATACTGCCCGATGTTCTCCCACACCGCCAGCACGGTATCGGCGGCGATATCATCCCAGTCGAGCGCGGGCGCGTACCGCCGGGCAATGCTCTTGAACAGCCCGCCATACCCTTTGAGCAGCGCCTCGGCGGCTTCCGGGCTGTGGGCTGTCAGCGCGCGCACAAAGGCCGCATCGTCCTCGTACAGCTCCATGCGTATCCTCCTTTTTTGCAGCTTCAGAAAGCGCTTTCACCCTCTATTACGCACAAGGGGCGTCGATTCTTACAGGAACGCCACGTTTTTTTTGCGGCGCTCTCCCAGAGGCCCTGCCTCTGGACTCCGCCGGGCGCTGCCCGGACCTGGGGGGGGGGGGGGGGGGGG
>CANCXY010000174.1 GCA_947381875.1 uncultured Clostridia bacterium
GCGCCTCTGGGCAGGTGTGGGCGGCAGCCCACCCGTCAGCCGAGCAGACGCGCGGCCTGCGCCACGAGCGCGCAGAGGGTAAGGCCTGCGGCGGTCGGGAGGAGCGCCGCCGCCGCTGTCCAGCGCCAGCTTTGCGTCTCTTTGTGGATGGTGAGGCAGGTGGTGGAACACGGCCAGTGCATCAGGGAAAAGAGCATGGTGCAGACGGCTGTCACCCAGGTCCAACCGTTTTCTACGAGCAGCGCGCGCATGGCCGCGAGGTCGTTCATCTCCACCAGGCCGCCCGCCGCGAGGTAGGACATCAGAATGATGGGCACTACAATTTCGTTGGCCGGGAATCCGAGGATGAATGCCAGAAGGATTACGCCGTCAAGGCCGAAGAAGCGTGCCGCCGGGTCGAGGAACGCGGCGCACCGCGCAAGCAGCGTCTGTCCGCCCGTTGTGATATTCGCCATGCACCAGATCAGCACGCCCGCCGGGGCGGCTACGGCGGCGGCGCGCCCCAGGACAAACAGCGTGCGGTCACATACGGAACGCACCAGCACTTTCCCGATCTGCGGGCGGCGGTAGGGCGGCAGTTCCAGCGTGAACGAGGATGGAACGCCTTTCAGGACGGTGCGGGACAACAGGCGCGATACCACAAACGTTGCGCCGACGCCCAGCAGCACAAGCCCTGTGAGCAGCGCCGCCGAGGCCAAAGACGCGCCCCACCCGCCCGAAGTGCCGACGAAGAACATCGTCAGGATGGCAATGAGCGTGGGGAAACGGCCATTGCAGGGCACAAAGTTGTTGGTTAAAATCGCGACAAGGCGCTCGCGGGGGGAATCTATGATGCGGCAGCCCACCACGCCCGCCGCGTTACAGCCGAAGCCCATTGCCATTGTGAGCGCCTGTTTGCCGCAGGCGCGGCACTTCTGGAAGCAGTGGTCCAGGTCGAACGCCACACGCGGCAGATAGCCGAGGTCTTCCAAAAGCGTGAAAAGCGGGAAGAAGATAGCCATCGGCGGCAACATGACAGAGACGACCCACGCAAGTACCCGATATGCCCCGTCAATCAGCACGCCGCACAGCCACGGCGGCGCGCACAGGCCCTCCAATCCCGCCCGGAGATGGTCGCCGAGGCGGAACAGCACGCCGGCCAAAAGCTGGGAGGGCATGTTTGCGCCGGTGATCGTCAGCCAGAAAACGGCCATCAGCAGGCAGAGCATCAGGGGAATGCCAAACCATCGGCTGGTGACCACGCGGTCGATCTGCCCGTCCCGGCGCTGGCGTGCCGTGGGCCTGCTGCATACGGCGTCCGCGCATACCTCCTGCGCGGCGGTCACGACGGCACGCACAATGGCGTCCCGCAGGGCTGCCGCTTCGTACCCGCTCTGTGCAAGGTCCTGCCACGCCTGCGCCAGGGTGCGCACAATGGCGGGGTGGCTGCGCAGAGAAACGCCTACATATTGTTCGATGCCCCCGCACAGTGCCGCGTCCCCTTCCAGCAGGCGCAGTGCCAGCCAGCGCGGCGCAAGGCGGCTGCCGGGGACGGCGCTCTCCACAGCGGGCGTAAGCAGGGAGAGCGCTTTTTCAATGGGCGCGGGGTATGTGACCTGCATGGCTTGCGGCGGCGCGCCGCGCACGACCTGTGACACCGCGTCCATCAGGCTGTCCAGCCCCTGCCTCGTGCGGGCGGCGGTGGGCACGACAGGCACGCCCAGCCGCTCCTTCAGCAGGGACAGGCATGGCGTGATGCCGCGTGCGCGCGCTTCGTCCATCAAGTTGAGGCATAGTACGACGCGGGGCGTGATCTCCATTGTTTGCAGTGCTAAGTTCAAATTGCGTTCCAGGCTGGACGCGTCGCATACCACAATCACCGCGTCCGCGCCGCCAAAACAGAGGAAATCGCGCGCGGCCTCCTCCTCGGCGGAGTGCGCCAACAGCGAATAGCTGCCCGGTGTGTCTACCAGTGTATAGCTTATACCCCCTGCCTCGCAGTATCCCTGCGCGCTTGCTACTGTCTTTCCGGGCCAATTTCCTGTATGCTGATGCAAATTGGTCAACGCATTGAACACCGTGGATTTCCCCACATTGGGGTTGCCCGCCAGCGCGACGGTAAAATCCGTCTCACGCTGTTTCGCGGCAAGCCGCGCCGCATCTTTTCGGACAGACGCCCCGCTCATCAAGCTCATTCCGATCGCTCCCCTCTGTTCGCTTCGCGCGCGTCGATCAGCACCCCCGCGGCGTCAGCACCGCGCAGGGCGATCAGCGCGCCCCGGATGCGGTACGCCACAGGGTCGCCCCACGGGCTTTTCAGCACGCACTCCACCTGTGTCCCTTCAATCAGGCCGATATCCTGTAAACGGCGGCGCATCGTATCCCGCTGCGTCAACGCCCGAACACGGGCGCGCTCACCCTCGCGCAGCGCGGCAAGCGTCTCCTGCTGCCCCATGCGGCCACTCCCCCTTTCCCACTCTTGGAAGCTGTGCAATATCTCCCGCAGGGGGCGCTGCCCCCTGAACTCCCGCCACCTTTGAAAAGGTGGACGAAACTTTTCCTTGCCCTCAAATTGCATTTGAGGGCTGATAAAGACTGTCGGAAAGATATTAAACGGCCCTTAGCCAATATATGGCGGCGACGGGAATGGTGTGAGCTTTGAACCGGCGCTGCCCGTATCTGGCAGAAGGCCATTTTTGCATTCACGTCTTTTTTTGCGTTCACGCCGCTTTTCTTGACATTTTCTTCAAAATCAGGTATTTTATAGGCAGAGGGAGGGCATGTGGAATGAATCGCTTTGCAAGCAGCATAACAAGGACAATTTCTAATACAGCCTTTTATCTTCGCCTTTTGTGGCAGAAGAACAGATCGTATTTTCTGGGCTTTGCCCTGTTGGTGCTGGCTGCCGCCTGCACGCCGTTGATCGCCGCTATTTTGCCAAAA
The DNA here is from genome assembly GCA_947381875.1 of uncultured Clostridia bacterium. Lineage (GTDB taxonomy): Bacteria > Bacillota > Clostridia > Oscillospirales > Ruminococcaceae > Ruthenibacterium. The sequence continues at coordinate 2,923 of CANCXY010000174.1, forward strand.
GTAATGTTGCGCGACCTTCTGGCGAATACCCCGCAAAAATTTTTTGTGGATTTCGCGGTTCTGGCGCTGGTATCCTGCCTGTGTTCGTTTATCAGCACCTATTATTCCGTAAAAAACAGCGACATTTTTGTGGGCATCGGGTTCCGGCTGAAAGAAAATATTCAGGAGCGCGCTATGACAATGCGGTTCGCGCTGACCGAGGACCCCGCCATGCTTACAAAAATCAACGGCGCGATGGCCGCTGTGGATCGGTTTGTGGGCGCGATCCATAATTCCGGCGCGAGCGTTTTGTCCAACGGGCTGGTTTTAGCGGCCTACTTATGGATGATCGTTTCATTTACAGCCGAAAAGAGGAAAGCGTCACACTGGGCCGGAAAAAAGAGTATGTGTTTGGGCTGATGTATGACTACGGATACGGGAAAGAAATCCGCCTGTATGGTATTCAGGATTGGCTTGTATCTATTTATACTTACTATAAGAATCAGTACCGCCGTCTGAACCAGCAGATTCAAAACCGGCATTTTATCGCCGCGGCTGTGGATATCCTGTTTACGCTGGTGCGGGAAACGGTTGTGTATGTCTATCTTATCTTCCTGTTCACTGGGGGACAGTTGACGGTTGATAATTTTGTTTTGTATACAGGCATCGCGGCCTCGTTTGCCGCCGTCGGCGTCGCCTTTTCCGGCGCTGTGACCGATTTTGCTGATGCCGTCCGCAACATTGAGGAATACAGGCAGTTTCTTGAACAGGAAGATATGGGCGCGGATGCGGGCGGCACACTGTCTGCGAAAGCTGCTTACACTGTGCGTTTCCAAAACGTATCTTTCCGATACCCCGGCAGTGAAACGTATGTACTGCATAATTTTTCCTATCAGATAGAAGCCGGGAAACATATCGCCATCGTGGGGTTGAACGGGGCTGGGAAATCTACTTTGATAAAGCTGCTGTGCGGGTTGTACGACCAGTACGATGGGCTTATTACAATAGATGATGTGGACATCCGCACGTTGAGCCAGGCAGAGCGCGCCCGTATCTTTGCGGCGGTGTTTCAGGAATCCAAAGTGTTGTCTGCAACGGTGCTGGAAAATATCACGCTCTCCGAACAGAATACGCCAGAAATGATGGAAAAAGCGACAGAGGCGTTAAAACAAATCGGGTTATATGAACGCATGATGGCCCTGCCGCAGCAGTTGGAAACGCCCGTCACCCGTGTGATAGCGGACAACGGCGTAGAGTTTTCCGGCGGCGAACGGCAAAAGCTGATGATCGCCAGGGCGCTGTACAAAAACGGGAGTATTTTGATTTTAGACGAGCCGACAGCCGCCCTTGACCCAATCGCGGAACAGGAGATTTTTGACACGTTCGGGGAAATCAGCGCCGGGAAAACTGCCTTGCTAATCTCGCATAGGCTGTCGGGTACGAAACAGTGCGACCGGGTGTTTGTGATGGATGACGGGAAAATCACAGAAGCGGGAACGCATACGGAGCTGATGCAGGCAGAACATGGGATTTACCGTCAGATGTATGAGACGCAGGCAAAACATTATAACTAATAAAGCGCGCCCCGGACACTGTTGTGTCCGGGGCCGTATCCATTCAGGATTCCTCTAACAAGGCCGTTGCTTCTTCCTCTGTCATAGGAACAACTTCTTGAATCGCATTGTTTTCATCGCGGACGATTCGGATATCGATTGTCCCTTTCGGGTTCGTATTCAGCGTGTAAAAAGATTTGTTGGCGCGGATGTCCAGGAAGGTATGAACAAGCTGTCCCTGATAATAGTAATCTTTCCCCTCTATGGTAACACCTGCCGCCCGGTACTCCTCTGCCTGTTTTTCTACCCATTCTTTTTCTTCCATTTCGTCCATCAGTTTAACGCTTTTATCTGTATGCGCATTCAGAATCCCCTCTGCTTCCTCCGGCGTCATAATTTCTACGGTTTTGATTTCCCCGTTTTCCCTCCGGCCAATCATAATATTGATCGTTCCTTCCGGGTTTGCATTCAGCACATACTTATCAATTTTATAGTTTTTCTTATCGGTCTGCATATCAAGCAAAACATTTACCAATTCCCCATTATAATAATAATTCCTGCCGTCGCTTGTCACGCCAACCTTTTCATAATCTCTGCGCAGTGCCGCGTTCCATTGTTCCTGCAATGCGCTCTTTTCATCGCCTCTCAGTAACTGATCCAGCAGCGCGCTTTGGAAATTGTTTTTTTCGTCTTCCATCGCCTGATTCAGCCATGTTTCTTTTTCCTCATCCGACATCTGTTCGGCTACAATCGAAAAGAAACTGATTTCATCATTTTCATATATCCGCTCTGCAAGCCCCTTCAAAAAATCCCTCGCCTGCGGGTCGTCCGCGTCTTTTCGCTGATTCATGCAAATGGAGAAAAAGGCAATGTTTTCATCCGTATAGGTTTTTTGCATCCATGTGCTTTGTTCCGAGGGGTTCAGCTTGGAATATGCAATCTGGAACAGCGGCAGGCTGCCCGCATCATAGGCTTCCTGCACCTGTTGAAGGATATTTTCATCACTTGCCGCATATTTTATCCCTGTGCCGTCCACTGAGGCAGGATTGCTTCCCGTCTTTGAAAGGGCTGGTACCTGTGGGCCGCTCTCCGCTCCCGATCCAGCCGCCGGGTAAACACCCAGAAACACCGCGCTGACAAGAATGCCCGCTGTCAGCGCGCCCATCAGGAACCACACCGCCTTTGATCCCTTTCCCAAATCCATCATAGCCGCCAGCCTTTCTTTCAATAGTTGTTTATTTTCACTCAAGGAGACACCGCCGAGCGGTTCCCTGTATGCCCCGGCAGCAGCCATCGCGTCCAGCAGCGTTTTCCCATACGCCGACGCGTGCTGCCAGCCCATCCGGGAGAGGACGGCCTCATCACAGGAAAACTCGCATTCCCGCTCTATCTCCCGGCTCATCCGATAGACAAGCGGATTGAACCAGTGCAGGCAGACCGTAACCTGCACCAGCCATTTGTACACAATATCCAGCCGTTTATAATGCGTCAGCTCGTGCAGGGCGATATAGGAAAACGCCTCCCCGGAAACCGCCGCGCTGGGCAAAATAATGCAGGGCCGGAAAAAGCCAATCAGCATGGGAGAAGCCGCCATGGGGTTTACAAAAAGCTCTACCGGTTTTTTGACGCCAATTTTTTCTTCTATTTCCGCGAGCCTGTCCAGCATTCGTGTATCCGATACAGGGACGGCCCCGGCGCGCATATATCGCAGGAAACTTTGGTACGCGGTGATTTTCCTTGTGAGCATCAGCAGGAATACCACAAACCAGACGGCGCAGATCCATTCGACTGGCCCTGGGGCTGTTTGAGCGGGCATTATGGGTTCCTCCGCAGTTTCGCTATCCTTCAGCAACCCTTCTGTGGTTATCGTTCCGGCAGCGGGCAGGTTCACCCTGTCCGGCGCACTCTGCACCACAGGAGCCGTTTGCGCGGAGGCATTTTCTGCAGCCTGCCACAGCGTACCAATCAGTGTTGTTTCCGGCCCGAATGGGAGCAGCAGGCGCAGGAGGGCAGGAAGCCAGATATAGTAACGCCATTGGCGGCTGACTTTCCTCCATAAAAAGCGCCTGCCCGCCAGCAGCCCCAGAATGAGCAGGCCGCCGGAAAGGGACATGGATAAAAACACCTTGACCGCTGTGTTCATTGCTTTTCCCTTCCCTTTTTCAACAGTTGTTCCAATTCTTCGTATTCCTCCGGCGTCAGGAGATCGCCTGAAATCAGGTTCATCACAAGACCCGCCGCGCTGCCCGCGTATACCTTATCCACAAACCGCTTTGTCTGCGCCGTTTGATACTGCCCCGCTGTGACAAGCGGTGTATACTCGTTGCGCCGCCCCACTTTATGCGCGCGCAAAAAGCCCTTTTCCATCAGACGCGACAACAGGACAATCAGCGTGTTTTTCTGGCAGGGCCTGCCCCGCGCCGTCAATTCGTCCATGATGTGCGAAAAGAGCGTCGCCCCCTGCGGGTTTTCCCAGATGATCTGCATGACTTCCCATTCCGCGCCTGAAATCTGCTTTTCCATTCCCGCCCCTCCTTTTTGTATAACGACATGTTATTCTTTTGTTATCAGTATAACACCTTGTTGTACTTTTGTCAAGCCCTATATCACAAAATGCCCCGCCGTATGAAAAGGCGGGGCATTTTTATTGCATTATCAGAGGGCGTCTATTGCCGAAAGCACCATATCCCGCAGGGCGGCGGGGTTGCCCTTGCCCTTGCTGGCCTTCATGCACTGGCCGACAAGGAAGCCGGCCACTTTGGTTTTTCCGCTTTTATACTCGACAACTACCTTTGGATTGGCCGCCAGCACTTCGGCGACGATGGCCTGCAAGGCGCCGGTATCGCTGATCTGAGCAAGGCCCTTTTCCTCCACGACCT
>CANCXY010000175.1 GCA_947381875.1 uncultured Clostridia bacterium
CAACACAAGGATCTCACTGGGGCCGGCAATCATATCAATATCCACCAGACCATAGACCCGCCGCTTTGCCGCCGCGACATAGATATTGCCCGGCCCGACGATCTTGTCCACTTTCGGCACGCTCTGTGTGCCATAGGCCAGCGCCCCGATGGCCTGTGCGCCGCCCATCCTGTATACCGCCGTCACGCCCGCCGCCTTTGCCGCCGCTAAAATAGCGGGGGGCACCTTTCCGTCCTTCGCGGGCGGTGTCGTCATGATGATCTCCTCGACCCCTGCCAGCTTCGCGGGGATAGCGTTCATCAAAACGCTGGAAGGATAACTGGCCGTCCCGCCCGGCACATATAACCCCACGCGCGCGATTGGCGTGATCTTCTGCCCCAGCACAACGCCGGGCGCGTCGTTGATGACAAAGTTCTGCCGGACCTGCCGCTTGTGGAACGCCTCGATGTTGGCGGCGGCCAGTGTGAGCGTTTGGATAAATTCGGGGTCGGCGGCGCTGTAGGCCGCGTCGATTTCCTCCTGCGGCACGCGCAGGCCGTCCAACGTTACACCGTCGAATTTCTCCGCATAGCGCAGAACCGCCGCGTCGCCGTCCCGTTTTACGTCCTCTAAGATGGCCGCGACAGCATCTTCCACCGCCTGTGTGCTGCCGGATTCCCCCCGGTACAGAATTTCCGCGCGCGGCATTTCCCCGCTTTTCAAAATGCGTATCATTGCTTTTCCCTCAACTTTCCGCAGATGCCGTCAATGGTGACGGCGTTAAACTGATAACTGGCCCGGTTGGCGATCAGCCGTGCGCTGCTCTGCGCCACATCGGCGATTACACATAGGTTATTTTCCTTCAATGTCGTGCCCGTCTCCACGATATCGACAATCACATCCGACAACCCCAAAATCGGGGCCAGTTCAATGCTGCCGTTCAGCTTGATAATCTCAATCTGCCGCCCCTGGGCCTCATAATACCCCTTTGCGACATGCGGGTATTTGGTCGCGACGCGCAGCGGCAGGCCCAGATTTTCCTGCCAGCCCTCCTTTGCGGCCACCGCCAGGCGGCATTTGCCAAGCCCCAGGTCGAGCAGCTCATATACGTCGGGCCGTGTTTCCAGCAGCACATCCTTGCCGACTACGCCGATATCCGCCGCGCCGTGTTCTACATAGATTGCCACATCACTGGGCTTCACCAGCAGATAGCGCACACCGCGCGCCGGGCTTTCAAACACAAGCCGCCGGTTGTCCTCATAGATGGCGGCGCAGTCATAGCCGATGGAGGAAAACCGCTCATAGACCTGGTTTCCCAGCCGCCCTTTGGGGAGCGCGATATTCAGCATGAACCATCCCCCCCTTTGAATGACAATCTCTCCACACTTTCCAGGTGGATGATACTGCGCGCGCGGATCCCCTCCGGCTTGCTCTGTTCGGCGCGCACGCTCTCCCGCCCCTCCCGCAGGAGGAACTGCGTCATAAACGCCACGTCAAACGGCTCGTATACGCTGTCATATAACAGCAGCGTATCTACGTCGTATGCGTCGTTCTCGGTACATGCGCGTTCCCACTCGCTGAGGCATATGGCGAAGCCGAGGGCGGGCTGCGGCTTGCCGAAACGGCGCAGCAGGTTGTCGTATCGGCCGCCCGTGAGTACGGCGCGCGGCGCGCCCTTCACATAGCCCTGGAATACAATGCCGTTGTAGTAGTCCATATCGCCGAGGGCGGAAAAATCCAGCCGCAGCGCCTCCGCCGTCCTGACAACCTCCTGCACACTGTACAGCGATCTCAGCTCCCGCATGATCCTGTGCATATCGTCGGTGCCGCACAGCTTTTCAGCCTTCTCTATCGCTTCCGGGAACGGCCCCGCCAGCGAGGCCAGCGAGGCCAGCTTCCGGGCGTCGTCCTGCGCGCAGCCGTCGCGCACAGCCGCCTCGTACAGCGCCTGCCCGTTTTTGCCGCGCAGCGCTTCCCATGCGTCGGCGCGCGCCGACGGGGACAGCCCAATCGACTCAAACAGCCCCGCCACAAAGCCCATGTGGCCGATGTCCAGCACCGTTTCCTCCCCCATCAGCCGCAAACTGCGCGCGGCAAGCTCCACCACCTCGGCTTCACCGTACCCCGGCTGCCCGCCGATATATTCCAGCCCCACCTGGCTGATCTCGCGGTACTCGCCGCTCTGCGGGTCGATGCGGAACACATTTTCCTCATAGTACAAGCGGCTGGAAACGGTGTCCGGCTTTGTGTGTTTGACAATGCTCATCGTCACATCAGGCTTGAGCGCCATCAAACGGCCGCTGGTATCGGTAAAGGTAATGATACCCTCGCTCTTCAGGAAGTTTTTGTTCTCGCGGTAGAAGTCATACGTTTCAAAATTGCTCATGCGGTAGCGGCGGTACCCGCGCTGCTCAAACAGGCCGCGCAGCGAAAGCGGAAGCTGCTCGGCGGATATCCGCTCATGCGCTTGATCCCCCATGTGTCTCCTCCTTCTTGGGCGGTACAGCCGGTATCGTGCCCGCCCCTTTTTTCCCGACTGATAATAGTATAGCGCGCTTCATCGCTTTAGTCAAGTAAAATAAAAAAGCATCTGCAAAAATTTTGTGATCCCTCTCCGCGTTTTCTCCCCTGCCTCCGGCGGGAAGAAAACAGGCAGAAGGGGATTTCCTGCAAAATTCCCCTTTACAGTTTACACGTTCTGCTCAAAAAAGAAAAGTCATTTTCAGCAAAATTTCCAAATATTTCTGTGCGTCTCCTTTTCAGGCGGGGTCAAGAGCGCAGGTATTTTCCGGCCGCGCTGTCTGACGCAGAAAAAGCGCCGCTTGGGCGGGCCGTTTTCTGACCCTCCCAGGCGGCTTTGCCGCGCCTCGCGGCAGTCTTTTTCATAGGGGCGCGCTTTCCCCTCTTTCCACGCGCGGCTGCTTTCTCATCTTCTCACCCGGCGTTTTCGCGGGCGGAACGGCCATAGCAGCAGGGCCACGCCTGCCGCGCACCACAGCGCCCTGCCCGCCAGCAGTTCGCCGGATACCGAGAACGCCGGATCCAGCTCTCCCAGATGCAGCGGGTATTCCGTAAAAAACGCGAGCGGGGAAAACGCAAGCCACGCGGGCAGCGGCAGCCAGCACAGCAGCAGCACCGCCCCCATCGCCGCCCACACGAGCGCGGGCGCACACCGGCCCAGCCGCCAGCCCGCCCCCAGGCAGAACAACGCCGCCGGGAGCATTGTCAGCAGCGCGGGCGCAATCAGCGTGCCGAAGCTGCGCCAATCAAACAGGATGGCGAAAAAGGCGGCGGCCAGGCCGGACACACACAGCCAGAGGAGCAGAGCGGCTACCGACACCGCGCCCTGACGCAGCCGCGCATAACGGCGGGGATCGATGGGCGTCGCCTGCGTGAGGGGGGATACCGCCCGTTCCCGCCGGGAGGTGAACACACTCACCATACACAGCTCCCCTATACAGAGCAAGGGCAGCAGCCGCGTGAGGTACGCCCCGAAGCTCCACGGGGAAAACGGCGCGGTGTGGGCCGTGCCCCGGATGATATCCGCCGTCAGGGTGAGCCAGCCGAAGCCCAGGCACACGGCGAGGGATGTGAAAAACAGTTTACCGCACAGCAGGCGGCGCAGTTCATATCGAAACAGTTTCATCAAGCATCAACGCCTCCTCCGTCAGCCCGCAGGCATCCAAAAAATCCTGATAGGTCAGGTACGGGTACATGGGGTCCAGCTCCCGGTTGAACAGGCCGGAGAGGATCGCATCCATTGCCTCCTCGCTGCCCACCAGTTTCTCCGCTTTCAGGATTTTCAGCGGCATTTCATTGTAGTGACGCACCCCGCGCAGGCTGTTGGCAAGCTCTGTCTGGTACTGCTCCGGCAGGGCGTTCAGGTATTCGGGATGGCGGACATAGAAATCCTTGTAATATGCGTCCACTTCCTCCTGCCAGCGTGCCACATACTCCCGGCGGGCCGTCTCCTCCCCGTACAGCTCCTTTACAATGCGGTAGGTCGTGTAGCAGGCAAGCCCTTCCGCCGACCACGGGCCGTCCTCCTCGGCAAAATCGAACATATTGCCCAGCCCCCACCACTGGTGGACGATCTCATGAATCATCACCTGCGCGGGCGCGCCGCCTTTGGCGCTGTCGGAGAGGTTTTGCGCGGTGAAATCCAGCTCGTTGGCAAGGCTGGCTCCATCGGCGGCATATCCGCCCCCGCCGCCCCGGTTCTCGATCAGCTTGAAAACGCCGTCCCCGTAAAAGTACAGCGGGCCAATATGCCGGGTGCAGTACTCTATGGTTTCGCGTATGGATTCCGCCGCGCCTGCTGCCCGCATGACGGCGCTGTGCTTGCGGGCGTAGTAAAACTGGACGGTCAGCCCCGCGCTTTCGATTGGGATATCCTCGCGGATATAGTCCCCGGCAAACACGGTCATCGTATTGCCCCATCCCTCTATGCGCCATGTCCAGGTACCGTCGGCGTTTTGCCGCAAAGGAGCTGCTTCGGCGCTCCCGAACGGCACGGCGCTTATCCCGCCGGGCAGCGTCAGGTCGACCGTGGCCTGCATGAGTTCTTCGCCGCTGCCGACATCGTACAGCATTGGCGCAAGGGTTTCTGTTTCTAAATTCATATACTGGCCGCTGATCTCCTGCTCCCCCATCACCACGCCGGCGTTGTTCCATTCCTGGGGATAGCCGCCGTAGCGGATGGACAGTTCGATTTGTTCCTCCGCAGGCAGGGTGACAGTCAGTTCCCGCTCGTTCATATTCTCCCGCGCGCCAAGTGAAAACGGTGCCTCCGCGCCGTTGGCCTGTACGGAGGAGACGCTGTAGCCGGGCTTGATATGGAACCGTATCGCCTGTTCCGCTTTGGCCGTATTGACAAGCTGATATACAGCAGTGCCATATAGCCGCCCGGTAGCCGGCTCCGGGCGCACGTCGGCATGCCACGCCTGGCAGGACACCGTTTCCAGATATTCTTCAGGATAGAGGAAATCGTAATCCATTTCCATTTCACTGTGATCCAAAAACGGCTGGCCCATATACAGCAGCACGGCGCACGACAGCGCCACCGCCGACAGCATGGGGCGGTACACCTTCCGGGCGTTCCGGCAGAAGGAACCGGCCAAGCCTTTCCCGTACCGGCACAGGCACAGGCAGCTCAGCCCCCACACGCCAAACAGCGCGGCCAGCCAGATCAGGCGCATATACGCGACGGAGGCGATCAGGCGGTCGTTGGAAAAATCGTCGGAAATGCTGAAGATCGGCGGGTTGAGCCAGTGCAGCGGCCACTGGTAACTCCAAACGGTGAAACTGAGGGCTGCCAGCGCCGCACAGATTAACAGTGACAGCTCCATGCGCCGCGTGAACTGGTACGCGGACGCGGCGAGCAGGATAGCCAGCGGCAGCGCGCCATACATAAAGACAGCATAGATCCAAAAATAGCTCCCGCCGTCAAACACCGCGCCGAGCGCGTGGATGCTCCAGGGCAGCCATGCCAGCATGGTGACGGCCTGTGTGAGCACGGAGAGCGCAAGCAGCGCCAGAAGCCGCCTCCATGCGGCGGACTGCGGCGGGATCACCGCGTCTGTCAGCGTCTCCATATTGCCCCGGCGCACCCGGTCCAGTTCCCATATGGTGAGTACCGCGAAAGCCGCCGCGCCGATCAGCCCGCCCGCCAGAGCGGGATTGGCCGCGTACATGCCTGTCATGGCGGTGACATAGCTGCCTGTATCGGCGGAATAAGCCGGGCGGTAAATGGTAAGCCCCGCAAGGGGCGACAGGATCGTCAGGGAAACGGCCAGCCACGTCATACGCCCCCGCACCAGCCGGGACAGTTCCCGGCAAAACCTGTGCATGGCGTTCATTGTACCGCCTCCTTCGCGAGCAGGAAGATGTACGCGTCCTCCAGCGTCGGCTCCACCGGCGACGCAAAGGTGGGCAGCGTTTGGGCAATGGCCCGGCAGACCACGCCCCCGGCGGTATTGACCCGGCTGGTGATGCGCAGGCCCTGTTCCTGTGCGGGGTCCGTCTCACGGAACACGCCCACATGGCCTTCCGCCATTGCGACCAGCCTGTCAGGCTCCCCCGCGAAACGGACGCGCCCCTCGTGGAGTACAACAAGGGCATTGCACACCGACTGCACATCTTCAATAATATGCGTGGAGAGCAGCACCAGACGGTCCTGCGCAAGGCGGGAGAACAGGTCCCGGAAGATCAGCCGCTCCTCCGGATCCAAGCCGACGGTTGGTTCATCTAAGATCAGCAGCTCCGGGCTGCCCAGTAGCGCCTGCGCGATGCCCACGCGCTGGCGCTGCCCGCCGGACAGGGCACGGATGGGGCTTTTGCGTTTTCCGTACAGGTCGGCGGCGCGAAGCGCGCTTTCCACCTCCACCCGGCTGTCCCGGCACCCTTTCAGCGCCGCCATATAGTCGAGGAACTGCCAGACGGTCAGCTCGTCATACAGCCCGAACGACTGCGGCAGATAGCCGAGGCACGCTTTCAGCCGCTGTTCCTGCTTTGCCAGTGGCTGCCCGTCCAGCAGGATGGAACCGGCGGTGGGCCAAAGCCCGGCTGTCAGCAGCTTCATCAGCGTGGATTTCCCCGCCCCGTTCGGCCCCAGCAGGCCAATCAGCGCCGGGCTGGCCAGTGTGAGGTCTACGCCGCGCAGCGCCGCTTTGCCTGTGGGGTACGTCATGGTGAGATTGGATATAGATATATCCATCTGTTATGCACATCCTTTCCTTATCAGGCGCTGCCCCAACCTGCCAAAGCACTTTCGCACCCCGTCCGGGGAGCGTCCACATCATAGGGCTATTGCCGTGTCTCCCACGTCCGCCGGGCGGAAAAACACACAAATCCTCTTTTCTGCGGGCACGGCGAAAGAGTCTGACAAAATCGGAATAGCCTGCCTGTATTGTAAAACCGCCTAAAAACGAATAGATCTTTTCTGTATTTCCCCTCCCGAAGGGTGGGGAAATATCAAGATGTTATTATTTTCAAGTGGTTTTACTATAGAATCAATCATAACAGATGGGTATGGAGTTCTCTTATGCGTTGTATGGAGTTTTGATGGAGCCGGGCAGCATCAGACACGCCTCCACGCCCCGCCCGGTGTTTTGGATAGAGCAGCGCCCGCCATGCCGCCCGGCGATGGTTTTTACCAGATACAGCCCCAGTCCGCTGCCGCCCGTCTGCCGGTTCCGGGAGGGATCGGGCCGGTAGAACGCGTCGAACAGGCGGGGAATCGTCTCCGGGGCCAGGTGCGCACCCTCATTTTCCACTGTGAGCAGGGCTTCCCCCCCCTTCCGCGTATACCGCTATATATACCGCCGCCCCTTCCGGCGAATAGCGC
>CANCXY010000176.1 GCA_947381875.1 uncultured Clostridia bacterium
CATCTCCTTCTTAATCCCCTTGTGCAAAATGGCGTCGTAGTCGATATAGGGGAAAATATCCTCCTCAAACACGGGGGAGAAACGGCGCAGCTCCTCCAGCGAAAGTTCCTCAATGCCCTTCCGCGCGTCCTCGCAGTAGATGACGATCTGCCCCACAATCCCGTGCGCGTCGCGGAAGGGCACGCCGCGGGCAACAAGATAATCCGCAACCTCGGTCGCGTTCAGGAAGCCTCGTTTGACCGCCGCCCGCATCGTCTCCGGCTTCGCGCGCAGGGTGCCGATCATCCGCTCCATCATCATGAGTGAGGACGTCACAACTTCCAGCGCGTCCGCGAAGGAGTCCTTGTCCTGCTGCATATCCTTATTATACGCTAAGGGCAGGCCCTTCATCGCGCAGAGCAGCGCCATCAGATCCCCATATACACGCCCGGTACGGCCCCGCACAAGCTCGGCTCCGTCCGGGTTCTTTTTCTGCGGCATGATGCTCGACCCAGTTGTATAGCGGTCGTCCAGCACAATAAAGCCGAATTCCGCGCTGCTCCATAAAATCAGTTCTTCGGACAGGCGCGAGAGGTGCATCATCAAAATGCTGAAATCGGACAGCGTTTCCAGTACGAAATCGCGGTCGGAAACGCCGTCGAGGAAATTGGCGCACGGACCGCCCGCGAACCCAAGCGCCTCGGCGGTCTGGGCGCGGTCGATGGCGTGCGTTGTGCCAGCCAGCGCGCCGCAGCCCAGGGGGCATTCGTCCATGACTGCCACGGTGTTCAGCAGCCGCTTTTTATCGCGCAGCAGCATTTCCCGGTAGGCCAGCAGATAATATTTGAACGTCACGACCTGCGCGCGCTGCAAATGCGTATAGCCCGGCATAATCCACGGGTTTTCCTCCGCCGTGCGGTTCAGGGTATCGCACAGCGCGTCGATCAGCCCTGTGACGGCCCCGGCCTGTCGCTTGACATAGAGTTTCATGTCCACGTTGCACTGGTCGTTGCGGCTGCGGGCGGTGTGCAGCTTCTTCCCCACGTCGCCAATGCGGCGGATCAGATGCAGTTCCACAAAGGTGTGTACGTCCTCGTATTCCTCTGTATATTGTATCTTTCCCTCCCTGTAGTCCGCAAGGATGCCATGCAGACCCTGCGTGATGGCCTCGCATTCCTCCCGCGTCAGCAGGCCACACTTTTCCAGCATGGCCACATGGGCGAGGCTGCCCTCGATATCCGGTTCCACAAGCCAGTCTGTGCGCCAGCATTCGCTGTTGAAACGGCGCATCAGGGCGTCCTCGTCCTCGCGGAAGCGCCCGCCCCACAGCTTTGTTGTATATGTATCCGACATATGATCGCTCCTTTTCCATGTATAAAATTGGCGTTGTCCCGCCCGCAAATAAAGGGGGATATACAAAAATTTTATACAGCATAGAATGGACTTATAGTAGCATATTCTGAAAAAAAATGCAAGCACCGCAGAGAAGATCCCCGTGTATTCCACCACCCCAAGGGCGGTGGAATACACAAAATATCGCAGAAATACCGTATAAATATGCTTGAAAACATGCTGGAACTGTATAAAAAGCAGATGAGGCTATGTGCTATATGCACAAAAAATATCCCCCTCGAGCACAAAGGATGGGCAAAGCGCGGGAAAACAGGAAATGAATAAAAAATCATTGACAGATGAATATTATTCATTTATAATAGCATGCAAGACAGGCGGAAAGCCTGGGACACCTCCAGCAAAGGGCTTTGTGCCCCACGCCCGGTGGGCGGGGAGACAGGGAAAATCCCTATGCGGCCGGCGCGTCCCCGGAAAGCCTCTCGGTATCGAAAAAGGAGTGGGATATATGAAAAAGACATTTGCGGCATTGTTGGCGGGATTGGTGCTTGTGATGGGCCTTACGGCCTGCGGACAGGGTTCCTCGCAGAGCAGCAGCGGGCAGACTTCCTTCGTGGACCAGGGCAGCGGACAAAGCGCCTCCGCGTCGGACAGCCAGAGCAGTGAATCAAGTTCTCCGGCGAACAGCCAGGGCAGCGAGCCGGGCGCGGCCATGAAGGCCATCCAGGACAAAGGCGTTCTGACGATGATGACCGCGACAGGCTTCCCGCCGTATGAGTACATAGGCGAGGACGGCAAGCCCGCGGGCATCGACATTGACATTGCGCAGATGGTGGCGGATAAGCTCGGCGTACAGTTAGAAGTGCTGGATATGGATTTCAACCTCTTAGTCGATTCGCTCAAGAGCGGCAAGGGCCAGCTTGTGGCGGCGGCCATGTCCATCACCGAGGACCGTGCGGCGCAGATCGACTTCTCAGTCCCCTACGCCTCGGACGGACAGTGCCTGATGGTCCCCAAGGGCAGCGATATCCAATCCGTGGAGGATTTAGAGGGCAAGACCGTGACGGTGCAGGAGGCAACAACGGGCCACATTTACGCGGAGGAGACGCTGGGCCTTACGACGATGGCGTTCAAGAATGCTGTGGAATGCGCGACGGCTATCATGGGCGGCAAAGCGGACGCCGCAATCCTGGATAAGATCACCGTCATGACGCTGACTTCCGCGAACCCCGACCAGTTAGATATGGTCCCCGAACAGTTGACGGAAGAACAGTATGTATTGGGCATCGCGAAAGACAATGAAGATTTTCAGGCGGTCGTAAACGAGGTATTGCAGGCGGCAATCGACGACGGCACCGTTGACGGGCTTTTGGAAACGCACCTGGCTATCTGCAAAGATTTACAGAACGCCGGGTAATTGGGAAAAAGGCGCTGGAAGCTGCCGCGCATCCCGGCGGGCCGTCCGAGGGGCGGCCCGTCCGCGCGGGCGGGCGCGCCTGACGCAAAGCGCTTTTCCGTATCCCCCGCCCTGCGGGCGGAAAATACGGAACTCTCTCTGACCGCCGGAAACGCGCGGCATACAAAGAGGGCGTATCCAAAGCAAGGTGTTTTTGTGTATCTCCCCGCCCGGCGGGGAATATACACGGAAATTTCTCCGTGGTTTGGGCACTCCCTGCAAAGGGGTTTTCCTTGTGAGTTTGGAAAGATTGCTGAACGACCTGTACCTGGCAACGCTGTATAAAGGCCGCTGGGTGATGTATCTGGAAGGGCTGGGCGTCACGCTGGCGCTCTCGGTGCTGGCGTGCCTGATCGGGGTGTGCATCGGCGTGATGGTGGCGCTCATCCGATACGCGGGCGCGAACAAAAAAGGGCTTGGGTGGCGCGCCGCGATCGGGGTGTGCGGTTTCTATACCACGGTCATACGCGGCACGCCGATCATTGTGCAGCTTTTGATTGCGTACACCGTCTTATTCAACGGCGGTTTTGAGGCGTGTGTGTTTGCCTTCGGCGTCAATTCGGGGGCGTATGTATCGGAAGTAATCCGGGGCGGCATCGCGTCCGTCGACCCTGGACAGGCGGAGGCGGGGCGCAGCCTTGGGCTGACGCAGGCGGCGACCATGCGGCTTATCGTGCTGCCGCAGGCGATCAAAAACATCCTTCCGGCGCTGTTCAATGAATTTATCGCGCTGCTGAAGGAGACGAGCGTCGCGGGCTATATCGCGGTGCGCGATTTGACAAAGGTATCGGATTCGCTGCGCGGCATCTCGTTCCTCACGACGCCCCTGTTTGTGGCGGCGGCTATCTACCTGCTGCTTGTGATGGGGATGACGGCGGTCCAGAAGAAGATGGAACGGAGGCTGGCGCAAAGTGATCGAGGTTAAGAACCTGCAAAAGTCTTTCGAGGGTATGATGGTGCTGAAAGGCGTGACGGAGACGATTGAAAAGGGCGAAAAGGTCGCCGTCATCGGCCCGTCGGGCAGCGGAAAAAGCACGTTCCTCCGGTGCCTGAACCTGCTGGAACAGCCGACAGGGGGTGAGATTTTCTTTGAGGGGAAAAGCATCACCGCGCCGGGGTGCGACGTGAACCTCATCCGGCGCAAGATGGGCATGGTGTTCCAGCATTTCAACCTGTTCCCGCATCTGACAGTGCGGCAGAACATCACGCTTGCGCCCGTCCACCTGAAACTGCAAACGCAGGCGGAGGCCGACGAGAAGGCCGCGAAGCTCTTAGAGCGCATCGGGCTGGCGGATAAAGCGGAGGAATACCCAAGCAGGCTGTCCGGGGGGCAGAAACAGCGCATCGCCATTGTGCGCGCGCTGGCGATGGACCCCGACGTGATGCTGTTCGACGAGCCGACGAGCGCACTCGACCCGGAGATGGTCGGCGAGGTGCTGGACCTGATCCGCGAACTGGCACACGGGGGCATGACGATGGTGATTGTCACACATGAGATGGGCTTTGCGCGGGAGGTCTCCACGCGTGTGCTGTTCATGGACGACGGCGTCATCATGGAACAGAACAAGCCGGCGGAGCTGTTCGCCCATCCGCAGAACCCGCGTTTGCAGAGTTTCCTCTCGAAGGTGCTGTAGAGTGGTGAAACCACTTGAAAACCAATCAAATTTTGATATTTCCCCGCCCGGAGGGCGGGGAAATACAGAAAGCCATCAAATTGACATACAGGAGAGATACAACATGAAAAAGCAATACAAGAAAGTCGTGCTGGCCTACTCCGGGGGGCTGGATACGTCTATTATCATCCCGTGGCTCAAAGAGAACTATGGGTGCGAGGTCATTGCCGCCGCGGGCGACGTGGGACAGGGCGCGGAGCTGGAAGGGCTGGAAGCGAAAGCAATTGCCACAGGCGCAAGCAAGCTGTATGTGATGGATTTGGTGGATGAGTTTGTGGACGACTATATCATCCCCACCATGCAGGCGGGCGCAAAATACGAGGGGACGTACCTGCTGGGCACGAGCTTTGCGCGTCCGCCAATCGCCAAAAAGCTGGTGGAGATTGCGAAGAAAGAAGGGGCGGACGCCATTTGCCACGGCTGCACCGGCAAGGGCAACGATCAGGTGCGCTTTGAACTTGCCATCCGCGCGTTTGCGCCGGATATGGGGATCATTGCGCCGTGGCGCGAGTGGGATATTAAAAGCCGCGAGGAGGAGATCGACTTTGCCGAGGCGCATCATGTGCCGCTGAAAATCAACCGCGAGACGAACTACTCCAAAGACAAGAACCTGTGGCACCTTTCGCATGAGGGGCTGGATCTGGAGGACCCCGCGAATGAGCCGGATTACGCGAAACCCGGTTTCTTAGAGATGGGCGTCGCGCCGGAGCAGGCACCCGATACGCCGAGTTATGTGACAATCCACTTTGAAAAGGGCAAACCCACCGCGCTGGACGGCGTGGCGATGAAAGCGAGCGAGCTTTTGAAGAAGCTGAACGCTGTCGGCGGCGCGAACGGCGTGGGGATTATCGACATTGTGGAAAACCGGCTTGTGGGGATGAAAAGCCGGGGCGTGTATGAGACGCCGGGCGGCACCATCCTGTATTTTGCGCATGAACAGCTTGAAATGCTGTGCCTCGATAAAGAAACGGCGCACTATAAGGCAATCGTCGCGCAGAAATTTGCTGACATTGTGTACAATGGGCAATGGTATACGCCGCTGCGCGAGGCGCTCTCCGCGTTCGTGGAGAAAACACAGGAGACGGTCACGGGAGACGTGAAGCTGAAACTGTATAAAGGGAACATCATCCCGGCGGGCACAGTTTCGCCGTACAGCCTGTACAGCGAGGAGCTGGCAACCTTCGGCGAGGATTCTGTATACGACCAGACGGACGCCGCGGGCTTTATCCACCTGTTCGGCCTGCCGCTCACGGTGGGCGCGAAACTGAAAGAAAAATGGCAAACGAAAGGGGAGTGAACGCCGTGTTCCAGCATGTGATTGTAAAGACGCCCTGCGCCGCGATGGTGAACGGCATTACGGATCATCCTGAGTTGGGCGTGCCCGACTATGAAAAGGCTTTGCAACAGCACAAGGCGTATATTGAGGCATTGAAGCAGTGCGGCGTCGATGTAACGCTGCTGCCGCCGGACAAAGCGTATCCCGACAGCTGCTTTGTCGAGGACGCCGCCGTGCTGACAAAGCACTGTGCCATTATTACCAACCCCGGCGCGCCCACGCGCAAGGGCGAGGTGGCCGCCGTGGAGGAAGCTGTGGCAAAGTTTTATCCCGCCGATAAAATTTTCCATATCAAAGCGCCCGGCACGATCGAGGGCGGGGACGTGATGATGTGCGGCGATACCTTTTTCGTGGGCCTCTCCGCGCGCACGAACGAGGAAGGCGTGCGGCAGTTCGCGGAGATTTTAGAGGCATTCGGGTGCCATGTGGTCGGCGTACCGCTCACAGAGGTACTGCATTTGAAAACGGGCGTTGTGTATCTGGAAAACGGCGTGCTGCTTGCGGCGGGCGAGTTTTTGACAAAGCCCGCGTTTGAGGGGTATACGAAGATAGAAGTCCCGGCAGATGAGCCGTATGCGGCAAACTGTATCTGGGTGAACGGCACGGTCATTGTGCCAAAGGGGTATCCCAAAGTGCTGGCCGCTGTACAGGGGGCAGGGTATCCGACGCTTGTGTGCGATACATCGGAATTTAAGAAGATCGACGGCGGCTTGAGCTGTTTGTCGCTTCGGTTTTGAAATGGGGCTGCCGCGCGGGGGAGGGATCCTCCGCGCGGCAGCCTTTTTATGATTGCAGCAGAAAAGTGGAAAATGGACTTGAAACAAGGGTGGAAATGCGGCGCGGATTGTGGTATACTGATAACAAAAATACAGGAAACGCAGGTGGAGCCAATGAAAACGCTGCAATATACATTCATGACCGACACATTATTCAAAAAACTTTTCATGGATCACCGTGATTTGCTGCAAAAACTGGTCGCCGTGCTAATGGGGATACCGTATGAGAGCATCACCCATTTCCACGTCCAAAGCGGGGAGCTGTCGCCTGCAACGATCATGGATAAGTTTTGCCGGTTAGACATCAACATGGTTGTAAACGGGCAGTTGGTCGATCTGGAAATCCAGATATGCAATGAAGGCGATTACATAGAGCGGGTGATGTTCTACTGGGCGAGAGATTTTTCCTCGGCGATTCCCGCCGGGGGCCGCTATGCCGAACTGCCGCGCACGCTTGTGATAAGCATTATGGACTTTTCGCTTTTTGACTGCGCGGAGTACCACTCATTCTTCCAGCCGCTGG
>CANCXY010000177.1 GCA_947381875.1 uncultured Clostridia bacterium
CTTGATCGCCGCCACCACAGGGCGGATATTGATAAGCGTCTGGGCGGTCGGCTCTTTCTTGTCCTGCGCGGTGAGGGTCATGCGCTCGCGCACAACGCGCTCCATGCGGGAGAAGCCGATGCGGAACTGGTTTTGCAGCAGCTCGCCCACACTGCGGATGCGGCGGTTGCCCAGATGGTCGATATCGTCAGTGGTACCGATACCGTGCGCCAGGCCGTTGAGATAGTTGATGGAGGCAAAGATATCGTCCACCGTAACGGTGCGGCTGATGAGTTTATCGCGATTCTTCTCCAGCAGTTCCTTCTGCTCGTCGATATCGGCTGTCTCCTCTATGATGGCGCACAGCTCTTTGAAGTTGACGCGCTCATTGATACCGCATTCTGTGGGGTCGAACGTAAGGAACTCTTTCGCGTCGACGGTGCCATTGGTGATCACCTTTACTTCGCGCGTCTCCATTGAGAGGTACGCCACGCTCACGCCCGCACGCTCGGCGGCGAGGGCGATTTCCGGGGTGATGACCTCGCCCGCAGCGCACAGCAGCTCGCCGGTGAGCGGCGCGACAATCTCTCGCGCAGCGGTATGGCCCTGGATACGGCGCGCCAGAGCCAGTTTTTTGTTCATTTTATAGCGGCCGAAACGGGAAATATCGTACCGGCGCGGGTCGAAAAATAGGCTGTTGATATGGGCGGAGGCGCTTTCCACCGTGGGCGGCTCACCAGGGCGCAGCTTGCGGTACGTCTCCAGCAGGCCCTCCTCCTCGTTGCGCGTGGTGTCTTTGGAGATGGTGGCCTCGATACGCTCGTCCTCACCGAAGAAATCGCGGATTTGCGCGTCGTCACCCATGCCCAGGGCGCGGATGAATACGGTGATGGGGATCTTGCGGTTTTTATCAATGCGCACATAGAACACATCGTTTGCGTCCGTCTCGTATTCCAGCCACGCGCCCCGGTTCGGGTTCAGCGTGGCAGTAAACAGCTCCTTGCCGGTCTTGTCGCGGGTAGAGTCGAAATAGACGCCCGGCGAACGGACAAGCTGGGAGACGATGACGCGCTCCGCGCCGTTGATGATGAATGTGCCAGAATCGGTCATGAGCGGGAAATCGCCCATGAAGATCTCCTGCGTCATCGCCTGGCTGCTTTTTTCCTTGTTCACAAGGCGCGCGGTCACGCGCAGCGGCGCGGCGTAAGTGACGTCCCGCTCCTTGCACTCCTTGATGGAATACTTCGGCTCCGGGTCCAGGCGGTACCCGATGAAATCCAGCACCAGGTTGCCGGTGTAATCCTCAA
This sequence comes from uncultured Clostridia bacterium, assembly GCA_947381875.1. Classification (GTDB taxonomy): domain Bacteria; phylum Bacillota; class Clostridia; order Oscillospirales; family Ruminococcaceae; genus Ruthenibacterium. Next base: position 1,287 of record CANCXY010000177.1, read on the forward strand.
TGGTCGAAATATCCCGGAAAACTTCCTTGAGGCCCTCGTCCAAAAACCACTGGTATGAGTTTTTCTGCACCTCGATGAAGTTCGGCATATTGATAACTTCTTCGATGCGCGCAAAACTCATGCGCTCGGTCTTCCCAAGCTGTACGGGCTTGACGTTCACCATAGGCTTATGACCACTCCTTCTTTTAACAATGACGCGAAAACAACAGGTTTGGGAGCGCCCAGGCCGCAGAGATATTTCCCATGTATTTCCCCGTCCGCAGGGCGGAAGAATACACAAAAAATTCCCTGTTGCAGCTACCCCCACAGGTTTTTCCTTGTGCGGCCAAAAAATTTCGGCATATTGCACAAGAAAGTTTTACCTGTTTTGCACACATAGGCATACAGAGCCATTATGATACATACTAAGCATTATACGTCGTTTTTTTGCATACGTCAAGTAAAAACTGGAAAAAAGCGAAAAAGATTTTTTGCCCTCTCTGCCTTGCGTTTCCCGCCCTTTTGCGGGAATGGATTAACGGCGGAAAAAAAGAAAAAAACGCACGCGGCACGCAAGGCGCCGTGTGCGTTTTCTTCTATTTTGCGTAGGCTGGGATGAGGTGATTCAGGGGAGCCTGCTCCTCCACCAGCGTTTGGAAATTTACAGCCTGAAGCTGCTCGTTCACGCTGTCGCTGATCGCGCCGAACGCCCGCTGGAACACACACGCGCCGGACGCGCCCCGGTTACACACGCCGCCGTCCGCGCAGCGGGCGAGCTGGTAGGGGCCTTCCACCGCGTCGAGTACATCTTTCAGCGAGATATCCACCGGGGCCTTGGCGAGTTCATAGCCCCCGCAGTTGCCTTTATAGCTCTTTACGATCCCGCTTGTTACGAGCTTGCCGAGGATCTTCAGCGAAAAGCGCAGCGTCACGCACATTTCCTCGCTGATGCTGCGCGCGTCGCGCCGTGCATCGCATTTGGCGAGGCAATACACCATGCGTACCGCGTAATCGGACTCTTGTGTGATATGCATATTCTGCTCCCTGTTCTCGGGTCTTTCGCCACGCGCGGCGACCCGCGGCCGATACAAAAATGCCACGAAGCCTGCTTTGGCCGGGCTGTCGCCCGGCTTCCGGGCGCCGCCCGGACCCGCCAGAGGGCGCCGCCCTCTGGACTCCTGCGGCCTTTCCGACTCGCTAAGAGCCGCCGCTGCGCGGCGGTTGCTCGCTGGACGCGCCTGCGGGCGCAGTGAAAAGGCCTACGAAACTTTTAACAGTTCTGGCTGGCTGTCTCCTTTTTATGTATGCTGGCGCTGTCTTGCCCAAGCGGGTCAATCCAGGAAATCGCGCAGCTTTTTGGAACGGCTGGGGTGGCGCAGTTTGCGCAGGGCCTTCGCCTCGATCTGGCGGATGCGCTCGCGCGTCACCTGGAACACCCCGCCCACTTCTTCTAATGTGCGCGGGCGGCCGTCTTCCAGGCCAAAGCGCAGGCGAAGCACCTCGGCTTCGCGCGGGGTGAGCGAGTTGAGTACCTCGGAGAGCTGTTCACGCAGCAGCGTATGGCTGGCGGCCTCGGCGGGCACGGGGGCCTCCTCGTCAGGGATGAAATCGCCAAGGTGGCTGTCTTCCTCCTCGCCGATGGGCGTTTCCAGGCTCACCGGCTCCTGAGCCACGCGCATGATCTCGCGCACTTTGTCCAAGGGCATGTCCAGCTCCTGGGCGATCTCGTCCGCCGTCGGTTCGTGCCCGTTGCGATGCAGGAGCTGGCTGGATATTTTCTTGACTTTGTTGATCGTCTCCACCATATGCACGGGGATGCGGATCGTGCGCGCCTGGTCGGCGATGGCCCGCGTAATGGCCTGGCGGATCCACCAGGTGGCATAGGTGGAGAATTTGAAGCCTTTAGTATGGTCGAATTTTTCAACGGCCTTGATAAGGCCGAGGTTGCCCTCCTGGATGAGGTCGAGGAACTGCATGCCGCGCCCGACATAGCGTTTGGCGATGGAGACGACCAGGCGCAGGTTCGCTTCGGAAAGGCGCTGCTTGGCCTTCTCGCCCTCTGGGCCGCCGCTCTGGATCTTCAGCGCCAGTTCCACTTCCTCGTCCGGCGTCAGCAGCGGCACGCGGCCGATCTCTTTCAGGTAGACCTTTACTGGGTCGTCAATGTTCACGCCCTCGGCGGAGAGAACGCTTTCCAGCTCGTTTACATTTTCCTCAGTGAGCGTGAATTCCTCCACCGCGTCCACGCCCGGCTCGTCGACGATTTCAATGTTGTTTGCGTCAAGGGCATCGTAGAGCTTGTCCACAAGCTCTACGTTTTCAAAGCCGATCTCCTCTAACGCGTCGTTGATCTCGCCGGTCGTCACCTTCTGGTTGCGCTTGCCCAGTTCCACAAGGCTTGTGATGATGTTCTTTTTTTCTCCCATTCGCATCGTCCCCTTTTTCATCTGCCGGAAGTGCCCAAAACGCAGGGATATTCTCTGTGTACTCTCCGCCCTGTTGGCGGGAAACATGCAAAAACCCTTTGCTTGGATCGCTCCCTATCTGCCTTGTCAGGCTTTCTTTTCTTTGAGACTTTGGATATATGCAGCCAACTCCCCGGCTGAGCGTTCGCCCGCCGAAGCGCTGACAGGGCGGCTATTTTCAATGCGCGTCAGATACATTTCCACATCCTGCGCGCTGATGCCAATATCGTAATTCTGTGCCAGCACCTGGCTGACGCGCGCCAGTGTCTCCTCTGGCAGCTCCCCGCTCAGGGCAGCCAGGTCGATCGGTTCGCCGCGCGCGTCCTTTTCGCACAGCAGCGCGAACGCCTCGCCCATGCCCGCGTCGAAGAACTGCACACCCTGCAAACGCGGCGCGGCCTGGCGCAGGAACGCCGGGTTTTTGATGATTGCGGCCACAAGCTGGCGTTCCGCGAAAGCGATGTACTGTGTCTGCCCATTGCCGGGCGTCTGCGGCAGGCGGCTGCCGCGCCCCAGGCCCTCCTCTAATAAGCGCTGTTCGCGCTCCTTCGCGGCGCGGCGGGCCTGCGCGCGCACAGCGGCGTTGAGCTGCGTGAGGATGGCGGATTTCTCGACGTTCGTCTCCTCAGCCAGCCGCCCCGCGTAGACATCGCGCTCCACGGGCGTCAGTTTCCCGGCCAGTACGCCGATGGCGTCGCGCAGGTAAGCTGTTCGCCCGTCAGGCGTGGAGAGGTCGCGGCGGCTCTTTGCCAGGGAAAGCTCATAGACGACCGCGCCTGCGGAGCCGTCCAACAGGCGGGCGAAGCGCTCAGCCCCGAATTTTTTGAGAAACTCGTCCGGGTCTTTCGCATCGGGGATATTCAGCACCGACACCCGAATCGGCGAAGCCGCCAGCAGCTCAATGGCGCGCCTTGTCGCTTTCTGGCCCGCCTCGTCGGAGTCGTAACACAGCACCAGCTCCTCAGCGTACTGGCCCAGCAGCCGCACATGCTCCTCGGTCAGTGCGGTGCCGCACCCGGCCACCGCCGTTGTGAAGCCCGCCTGGTGCAGCGAGATCGCGTCTAAATTCCCTTCGCACATGATATAGCGCCGCGTCTGAGATGATTTGGCAAAATTCAACGCAAAAAGCGTGCGGCTCTTTTTATAGACGAGCGTCTCCGGGCTGTTGACATACTTCCCGCCCCGCTGCTCCGGGTCGATCTTTCGCCCGCTGAAAGCAATCACATTGCCGCGCAGATCGAAGATGGGGATCATCATGCGGTTGCGGAAAAAGTCGTAGGTGCCGCCCTTCTCGCTGCGCCGGACAAGACCCGCCGCAATCAATTCCTCCTCATTGTAGCCCAGGCGTTTGAGGTGGTCGCGCGCGGCGGAAAAGCTGTCCGGCGCATAACCCAGGCCGAAATGGCGGATGGTGGCGTCCGTGAGGCCGCGCCCGCGCCAGTAGCCCCGTGCCGCGCGCCCGGCGTCGGAATTGAGCGAGGCGAAGAAGAAGCGCGCGGCGTCCTTGTTGGCGCTGAGGATACGGGCGCGCAAACGGCCCGTCTGGTCGTCCTCCTCCGGCTGCGGCATGCCCGCGCGCGCGGCCAGCGTCTTGACGGCCTCCACATAGTCAACATTGTTCAGCTTTTTGATGAAGGTGATGACGTCGCCACCCGCCCCGCAGCCAAAGCAGTAAAACGACTGGCTCTCCGGGTACACAACGAACGAGGGCGTTTTCTCGTTATGGAACGGGCACAGCCCCGTATAGGTGCGCCCGCGCGCACGCAGCTGCACATAGCTTTGCACCACATCCGCAATGTCACTGCGCTGGACAAGCTCGGTGATATACTCACGCGGGATCAAACCTTCGTTCCTCCTTTGCCGGACGCTGCCCAAAGGGCGCTGCCCTTTGGAATCCTGCCACCTTTCCGACTCGCTAAGAGCCGCCGCTGCGCGGCGGTTGCTCGCGTGGACGCGCCTGCGGGCGCAGTGAAAAGGTGGACGAAACTTTTGATCGCCCTCAAATTTCATTTGAGGGCACACAAACAGGATGGGCCTATGTGCGTGGCAGAAAGGCCGCTGAAAATTTCTATGGCACGCGCCATTTTTGCGGGATGAACAGTGTTTCATAGGTGCGGGTGGCGTATTCGTCACTCATACCGGAGATGTAGTCTGTTACGGCGCGGTCGACGCCCTCCTGCCACATGATGTACCAGAACGATTCCGGCATGTGGGTGGGCTTTTCCTTGAAATGATTGTAGAGATGTTCAATCAGGCCGTCTACTTTCTGTTCCTCGCGTTTGGCTTCTTTGTCGGTATAGACGGTGCTGTACATGAAGTCGTGGAGGGCGTCATAAGCGGCGGCGGGTTCGGCGTCCATGCCGATTTCCTCCGCGCCGTGCCGAACCATTGCGGTAATGAGCGACGTGATGCGCGCCGATTTCGTCCCGCCTAATATGCGTACAATCTCGCGCGGGATGTCCTCGTTTTTCAGCACGCCCGCCGACACGGCGTCTTCAATGTCGTGGTTCATATAGGCGATGTGGTCCGCATAGCGCACGATGCGGCCCTCCCGCGTAGCGGCCCATTCTCCCTTGGTGTGCGTCACAATGCCGTTGCGCACCTCCCACGTCAGGTTCAGCCCCGCGCCCTCACGCTCCAGCCGCGTCACCACGCGCAGGCTCTGTTCGTAATGGCGGAACCCTCCTGGACACAGCCGGTTCAGCGCGCGTTCGCCCGCGTGCCCAAAGGGCGTATGCCCCAGGTCGTGCGCCAAGGCGATGGCCTCGGTCAGGTCCTCATTGAGCCGCAGCGCCCGCGCGATGGTGCGCGCAATCTGCGCGACTTCCAGCGTGTGGGTGAGCCGCGTGCGGTAGTGGTCGCCCTCCGGGGAAAGGAATACCTGCGTTTTCTGTTTGAGCCGTCGGAACGCTTTGGAGTGGATTACCCTGTCGCGGTCGCGCTGGAAACAAGTGCGGATGGGGCATGGCTCCTCCGGCCTCTCGCGCCCCCGGCTGGCATCACTGAAAGCCGCCAGCGGCGAAAGCGTCTGCCGCTCGATCTCCTCCGTGCGCCTGCGCACCGCATCCATCCCGATCGCCGCCTTTCCCACAGCCCCGTCGTCGCTGTCCTATACGAAAATCCTGTCAGTATCCTATACAAAAATTCTATTCTTTATACAATATATACGACACAGCGAATGGTTTCCCTTTATTTTTCCCGAAAAAAATTTTGTGAAATCTTATAAAGTGCTTTTCCATCCACGGTGTCATGGTGCGCAAAAATGCAATTTTTGCGCATGATGGGTTTCCAAAGGGGGCTTGCCCCCTTTGGCGGAGTCCAGA
>CANCXY010000178.1 GCA_947381875.1 uncultured Clostridia bacterium
GCCTCTGGACTCCGCCAAAGGGGCGCAGCCCCTTTGGAAACCCATCCTGTTCCAAGGATTATAAGGGGCGGTTGAATGGTTCGGTGAAATTGATTCTGACAAAATCTTTTGTGGAATAGTCGCCAGCTAACAACGGCGTATAAAAGCAGCGGCATATATACAAAACAGGCGGCACCCGCCCTGGGCAAGGCTCAGGGGTGGGTGCCGCTTTTTCTATGCAGCAAAGAAGATAAAGCAATCCGGTTTACGGTTCCGCCAGACATTGTGCGAGGTCGGTCACGAACCATTCATTATGTTCTTTCACGGTAAAGTGGTTGTCGTAAAAGATCATGCGGCCATCGGAGCTGCAATGTACGTCCATTTCGCCCCGCGTGTTGTCCCGCAGTTTCACCAGCTTCCAGCTTTCGGTTTCCGTATCGAATATGGCAATATCCTTTGAATGTGCGGCGGTGGAGGATACCGTATCCGCGCCGGCTTCAAACAGGAGATACCTTCCGTCCACGGGGCCTTCCGTGAGACGCCAGAGGGGGTACGGTTTGGGGACATCTAATTGCGTGAATGTATCCCCGTCCTGTCGCAGCACCATAAAGGATGGCTGGCTGCTGTTGTGGGAAAAACGGATCAGGATATAATCGCCGCAAACAGTTAATTGATCGGGAATGATAATGGCGTCTTCTTTAGCGGCAAGGAAATCAAAATTATATTCATGGAGTACGTTCCCGCTTGTATCCAGGCACACATAATACAGCGAGCTTTTGCCGTCCTGCTCCCGTTCCTCTAAAAGATAGATTGTATCCTCCGAAGCGTCAATAGAAAAAACATGGGGGTTGCCCTGGCTTTTGCTGTCGGGAGGCGTCTCATAAATGATGGAAGTATTGCCCGCCGCCTCACATAAGACTACCCGCGCCAAATCATTTTCCCGCCGGTAGCAGAACGCAAACGCGTCGCCGGACAGCCGCGCAAAAGAGACGGAGGGCATACCTCTTTCATCTGACAAAACGCTGGTAACGTTGCCTTCGGCAAAATCCAGCAGCGCGATTGTAAGGCCGTCAGCCGCGAGAGGGGCATATACCAGTTTATCTTCCGAGAGGACCATCTGCCCCATAACGTCCATATAGTGCATGGGGAAAGACAGCGTAACAGGCGCGCTCTGCTGCGACAGGTCATAGCGGGTAACGGTATACCCGTCCTCGCTGAACTGTGTGTCGGATGGGGGGAAAGTGTACCCTCCCGCCGTAAAGACGTAATTGTTTTCAAACGCCTCAATACATGGGAGGTCTAAAATTCCTTTGCGGGCGTTCCCGGCAGAGGAATATATTTTTTCAATGCCGGAAGTATCCACAAGCTGTGACGCGGGATAGGTTTCGGGTTCATCCTGCGCTGGGGCGGCGGACGTGTTTTCCCCCTCCGGCGCGCTGGATGAGGAGGAACTGCCTGTACTGTTGGAGCCGCTTTCCCTGTCCGTGTCCGGCACACTGTCCGAAACAGAGGAGGAAGTATCCATACTGATGGAGCTGCCCTCCCCGCCCGACTGCGTGGAGGTGTCGGAAGCGGGGGCACCGTCCTGGGCGGCGCACCCATAGAAGGAGGCAAAAAGAAAGAGAAGGGAGAGAAGCACAGCGATTTTTTGTTTCATGGGCGGACCGTCTTTTCCATAATAAGGGGTTTTGTATCTCATCTCTGCGGGCGGAAATACACGGGAAATATCTTTGTTTATTATTAAACGCAGGAGGACGGGCGTTTTATTGCATAAATTTTGAAAAATTTCTGGTTTGGCATGTTGCACAAAACGGGTGCTGTTTATAAACGCGCCCATTGTTTTTATTCAAATGACATTATGGGGAAAGATTAGCGGAGTGCAGAAGGCTATCGTCAAAAGGCAGAAACTCCGGGAGGGAATGCCAGTAATTTTCTTTTGTAATCAACGCATACCGCATGATTTGTGTTTCAAAGGTATAATAGGAACCGTCCGTTCCCGTTGCGGTGCGGGGCACGGTATCAAAGCCATAGTTCACCATGAAAAAATCCTTGTTTTCCGCAGCAATTAAAACGGGCATCATTCCGCCTTCATGTTCAAAAGATAAGGAAAGAGGCAAAATTTCCTGTGTGGCAAGGGAATAACTGTAATAAGCGGTGTCGTCGTCGGTCGAAGCGGTAAAGAGGATATGGCCGTCGTACACGCTGCCAGTCAAAAGTACGCGGTGCGCTTCGTTTTCTGCCCGGATACCCTTCAGAAGATCTTCTTCCAATATCTGCTCGGCCCCGGTATGCAGGTCGTGGGCAATCAGGCGCGCGTTGTCACTTTTTACATAGTAAATCATATCCTGACCTAAAACAAAAGATAGATCCCCTAAATCCCATGTGAAATCCGTGTCTGTCAATGTATTATCCACAAGGGAGTAAAGCTGTATCGCGGCCTTTGTATGGGAAATCTGATCCTGCCTGTCTGCATCTGCATATTTTGCCGGCATCCAGGAACGTTGCAGGACGATCCCTTCGGGATAGACGCCGATAATGGAAGTGTTCTTTTCCACACCAAAAGAGTACAGCCGCTCATAGGTCCCACGGGAAAAATCCGCCCGGCAGAGTGAAACATCAGAAAGCTGCATGGCGTTTGCGTCATAATCGGTAAGCAGCAGGTAGAGGTCTTCTCCGTCTGCCGCAATGCCAGTGTTGTATTGCAGCAGGCTCCCGCGCGGCACCGTCAGCTTTTTTCGGTTCGCAGCATTCGGCTCCATCTCCAATAAAAAAGAGGGCGACCCCTCATACTGGATACGGGGGATAGGGGATGTGCCGTATTTGACAACATAGAGTTTTCCATTCACGGCCAGTGGGTGCGCGCCGCCAAACGTATCCTCCAGCCAGCCGGGATTTTCTTCGTCATAAGTTACAATTAGCTGATCGGACAGATAGATTAGCTGCCTGGTGGCGTAATCATAGTAGAGCAGTACGCCGGAATAATCCCCGCTGTTGCTGTCTGAGGAAATGCAATACGCGCCGTCCTGGTTCCCAGCGATCTCCCCGCTGAAAATACCCATACTGGAAAGAGCCGTTGTCATTTTCAGCGGTCGTTCGTCGTTTTGCTCCGGCAAAGGGGCTGGCTGAGGGGTGGATATGCTTTCCGAGGGAGCGGGCGCGCTGACAGAGGTTGGAGAGGGGGCGCAGGCGGACAGCAGCAGGAGGCCGCACAGGGCAAAAAGGAACAATATAATTCGGGGTTTCATGAACAATATGCCTCCCCATTATGTATTTGAAATCAGAAGAAAAGATTTGTATTTCCCTGCTCTACGGGTGGGGAAGTTCAGATTTTTCTTTTGCAACTGGCACAAGGTTAGCATACAGGCGGCGTTTTCCCTATGCGTCCGCCATCCGCGCCTGAATCGCCTTGCCTATCTCTGTCAGTACATCTTCTGTCAACAGGTCGGACAGGCTTTCCGGGACATCGTAAGAGGTTTCTGTGTAGGCTTTGGAGATATTCCAGCTCAGCAGTTCCTGTCGAGAGGAGGAGAAGTGAGCGGAGACATTGTACCTGTACCCCTCATGGCACATCATAAAATAATAGGTGAAAAAATCTGCCGCCGGTTCGTCAATCGCAGAAAGATCCAAAAAATCCGAGATAGGCAGGGATGGGAAAAGGCCGCTGCCGTATCCCATCAGAATTGTCATGTCATCAGTATGTTCTATATCCAGATGCCGCTCTGTTTCCATAGATACGGCTATCTCCGCCATCTCCTTTGCATCAATATATCGCGAGGTATCTTCTGGCGCATAGGGCGCGTCGCCTGCGCTGTATCGCTCCCCTGTCTGCGAGTCGGTGAGGTAGCAGGCGTTCCCTTGCACCGTACAGCGCAATGGTTCCTGCGTGCCGCTGCCGAACGGCAGGTCCTGCAAACCGCCCGTCTCACCGTCTAAAATCTGGAACGCGAGATTCCCTGTTCTGCAAAGGATATGCTGTGTATCCCACGCAAAAAGCAGGGAAAGCGGCTGCTGGCCGAGAGGTACGCGCGCAAGCGTTTCCCCCGTGGAAAGCGCGTATGTAACAAGCGTATAGGAATTGCCGGAATCCGTTGGCTGCTGCTGGCAGATATGCAGCCTGTCTGGCGAAAGCGCATAGCTGATGAGCTTGGCGCCGTCTTCCATTGGGATATCGGAAACGAGCGTGCAGCATTTTGGCGTATACTGGAATGTTTCAAAATGCGCGCGGTTTTCCTGCTCCATAAACGTGCAGAAACTGTCCCCGCACACCTTGGCGTCTACGGAAATAAACGCTCCTTCCGCCGGGAAAGGCAACGTCCAGACCTCACCACCACCGGAACAGCCGAGGAGATATGCGGCGGAGCTGTCGGTCTCATCCTGCGCAAGCAGCAATATCGTCACTTCATCCAATACGGCAAAGCGCGGCGCAAGGGAGGCAAGCGGAGCCATCTCGCCGGAAACGAGCGTTGTAGCGAAAACATCATTGACAGCGACTACTTCATATGGCGTGCTTTTCCCCTGCGCGAGGGCCGAGGCGTCGAACAGGCTTAAAACCACAAGGCCGTTCCTGAAGCAGGCGGCGTCGGCGATGGACAGGGGCGTGTCCAAGTGGAAACGGGAAAGGGTGCGATTCGTGGCCGGGCTTTTCATGGACAGCGTGATATGCCCCTCTGTCTGCTCTGCGGTAAGGTACCACATGCCGCTGTGGAAAATCGCCTCATCCTTCAAGGCGACTGTTCCGCGGGCTGTGAACAGGGGTTCTTCTTCCAACACGGGCACGGCGGAAGAAGGGGGCGTTATTGTGCTGGACACAGATGGTTCCACTCCTTGCCCTGACGAAAGATCGGACGGCGGCGCGGGATCCGTCCCGCTTTGGGGGCTGCACCCGCAAAAGAGCAGGAACGCGAACAACAGGGAGAGGAGCAGGGCGGATTTGCGCTTCATAATACAATACCTCCTGATTTTTTATTTGCCGCTGGTGTATGGAAAAAAGTACCAATCCGCCCATATATGTGTTTGGGCGGGCGGCATTGTTTTCAGCCGTTTGGTTTTAGCTTATTTGCCGGAAAGGCGTGCGGATGGCTGAATATACGAAGATGCGCTATAAAGCCGAGAGTATCTTTTATGCGGAGATATAATATCTTTTTCCTTCGTTTTCGAAGATTGCTTTATTCATGATTTCTGCTGAACAGGAAAACTGGCCATAATAATTTGAGTTATAATGCGGGTCGATGTAATAGAAACCGCCTCCTGCGGAGGGATGTCCCTCGTTGTAATACCCGTTAATAACAATAATATGACCGTCACGGGAAGACCCAGTATTATTAGGAAGCTCGTTTTGACATACACTTGCAAGAACAGGATGATAGTTCAAGATGCTGTACCAGATATTGTAGTAGCAATGTATACTCTTGCTAACCCATCGGGTAGCATAAGATGTACAGCCAGAATATGCGTTAAGGTATTTCATCATTCTTTCGGCATCAGCGAGACCCCCAACCAAAATTTCTCCAGCGATTGAGTCTTGTGTCCGCAGTTTACCATAATAATTCATTATCATTTTCACACTTGCGGGACCGCAGTAATTGTCGTGCTCCTGTTGGAAAGGCTGCATACTCAAGAACTGATCCCGTTCACTGCGCAGTAAGGAGTGCCTTGCAAATTCCCGCATAGTCATTTCGGAATGTGCCTGCTGTTCTTCCCAGTATGCGTCTGTAGACATTTCGGCGATTTGCTCCTCTGACAGCGAGGAAATAATGGCGTTCCATTCTTCGTCTGTAAAGGGGGATGCCTCGGGCGCATGTGCGCTGTCAGCGTATGCGCTGCACAATGGGCAAAGAGTAAGAACGGTGGCGAGAAGCAACGACAGCAAAAATTTTACTTTTCCATTTTTCATAATAAACCTCCTGATTCATTAGCAAGATGTTGGAAAACTCAATAAACGGTAAAAAGTTTCCGATCCCATTTGACCTGCTACTGCCTGCGGCAAGTACCCGTCACAGATTCCGTTGGCTGCCTGACGCCGTTGACAGAATAGCTCATTTCCAGCCGGTAGGTTTTGCCGTACTCTACTTGGCATTCGCCGGAGACATCCGCACGCCCTGTGCCGGATGCGTTCCATGAAGCCACATATGTACTCCCATTATAGAGAGTTATGGTAACATGGATATTGTCTGTTGGAAAACTGCCACGATAATTCGCTGAGCACGTAGCAGACTTTCCTCGGAAGTATAAGGTGGGGTATCCCCCAGGGGTACGCGGCTCAACGGCAAGGACTGTTTGCGCCGCCAAGGCGCAGATAAGTAGCAGCACAAGAACGGAAAATAATCGTTTCCTCATAAAATTTACCCCCTTTCTGCCGTCTTGCAAAACTTGGATTTGCCATCCTACTATGAAGATGCAAAAAAGGGGTGCTTTTTCACAAAAACTTTGAAAAATTTGCTATTTCGGCGTTTCCACCAAAGAAATACTTTCTGCCATATGCATAATGCTGTCTCGCCCAAATACGCTTGTAATATCAAACTGAATATTTGCTTCTTCATCAATCCAGGTAATGCCATTAAAGGCTCCGGGGAGCTGGGATTCGGTGTATTGGCCGTGCATATGATTCACTTCGACATCATATATATCCGAATTTTCTGCGCCATAAAAAGCGAGTGTCCCCTCAAACATATAATGATAGTCCAAATATATAACATCCCCCGCCGAATTTTCATAAACAACGCTTACCGAGGCGGGATGTTCCCGCCGCTCTGTCTCCACAAACCCTTCCGGCAGCGCAGTGATGGTATATTCTGGTATATCCTCCGCAGGCGCTTCCCCTGTATAGCGGTACGCCCAATGCGTGGCGTCCCGCCATTCGATGAACCAGCGCACCATAGCCGCCCGCGCGGAGGGGATGCTGAACGCGACAACGCCAAGGCCGAGCAGGACGGCCAGCAGGAACGCCGCCGCCCGCCGCAGCACGGTGAGCCACACAGGGCGCGCTTTGTGCCGGGCCCATTTGCTCATGTGAGATAAAGAAGTAAAAGAAGTGTAAAAAATTTTGCCGTTCC
>CANCXY010000179.1 GCA_947381875.1 uncultured Clostridia bacterium
GGCAGAGCCTCTGGCAGGTCCGGGCAGCGCCCGGCAGGATTCCAAAGGGCCGCGCCCTTTGGCCGGGCGGTTACGCCCGGAAGCGCGCGGCGATGTGCATCGCAGCGCGCAGGCCGTCGACGGCGGCGGAGACGATGCCGCCTGCGTATCCGGCCCCCTCGCCGCAGGGATAGACGCCGGGCACGTCGGGGCTTTCGCCGTTTTCGCCGCGTGGGAGGCGGACGGGGCTGGATGTACGCGTCTCAAGGCCGGTCAGGATGGCCTCCGGGGCGGTGTATCCGCTGATGCGGCGGTCAAAGGCGCGCAGGCCCGCGCGCAGGGCGTTTGTCAGATCATCCGGCAGGAGCGCGCCCAGGTCGCAGGGCGTTACGCCGCGCGGGTAGGTGGGCTGTACGTTTGTGATGCGCAGGCGCTCCGCGCCGCGCAGGAAACTGTCCATATCTTCCGCCGGGGCGGCGTATTGGCCGCCGCCCGCTGTGCAGGCCGACTGCTCTAAGCGGCGCTGAAACGCGATCGCTTTCAGCGCGTCGCCGTCGAAATCGTCGGGGCTTACGCTGACCGCTACCGCCGCGTTGGCGTTCGGGCCATTGCGCGCGTGCAGGCTCATACCGTTCGTCACCACGCCGCCCGGCTCGCTCGCCGCCGCCGCGACTGTCCCGCCGGGGCACATGCAGAATGTGTATACGCACCGCGCGCCTATATGCTGGGAGAGCTGGTACTCCCCCTTCGGCAGGGCTGGGTGCCCGGCGGCGCTGTGGTAGAGCGCCCGGTCGATGGCCTCCTGCCGGTGTTCCGCGCGCAGGCCCACCGAAAAGGGCTTGGCTGTCAGCGTGAAGCCCGCGTCCCGCAGCATCAGGAACGTGTCGCGCGCCGAATGGCCGACCGCCAGTACCAATGCTTCACAGGGTATCTCGCCCGCGTGTTCGCCGCCGGTGGATACGCCCGCCAAACGGCCATTGCGCAGCATAAGGCCCGTGAGCGGCGTGCCGAACAGCACCCGCCCGCCCAGGGCTTCTATCTCCTTTCGGATGGACGTGATCACACCGCACAGGCGGTCCGTGCCGATGTGCGGGCGCTGCTGCCACGCAATCTCCGGCGGCGCACCGTGGCGCAGAAGCGTTTCGGTGATATATGCGCAGAGGGGGTCATGAATGCGCGTGGTGAGCTTGCCGTCCGAAAACGTGCCCGCGCCGCCCTCGCCAAATTGAATGTTGGCGTCGGGGTCCAGTTCGCCCGTCTGCAAAAAGCGTTCCACCGCTTCTGTGCGGCGCGCCATGTCCGGGCCGCGTTCCAGCACGACAGGACGCAAGCCCTGCCGCGCCAGCAGCAGGGCCGCAAACAGCCCCGCAGGGCCAAGGCCGCACACGACCGGCGGGTGCGCGAGCGTCTCGCTGCCGCGCGGTACGCACAGCGGGCGCGGCGCGGGGGCAAACACGCACCCCGCCGCATCGGCCCGCGCCTGTTCGGCGGAGGCGTCGGCGAGCGATACGGCCACGGTGTAGACCAGCTTCGGCGGCGCGCGGCGCGCATCCGCCGAGAGCTTCGCGATCTCCACCGACGCCGTATCGCGCCGCTTTACGCCCAATGCTGCGAGCGCCGCCGCCTTCGCGTCCTCCGCGCTGGCCGAGAGCGGCAGGCGGATATCACGAATTAGAATCATTCGACTGTACCGTCACATCACACAGCACCGGGTAGGTGCCGACAGCCAATACCGAGTCCGTGCCCGTCACCACGATCTGCGCGTTGAACTGCTGCTGCCCGCTGCCGGAAATGGTGATGTTCTGGGTGGAGGCGTCCACTAAGGCCACCACGTCGGCGGCGGAAAGCCCGGCCAGCTCCGACGGCCTGCCGATCAGCTGCACGTCGGCCAGCTCCTCTGTGATGGCGCTCACCGTGACGCCCGACGGCACATTCACCACGCGGATATCCCCCACTGTGAGGGTGCGCGGCGCGTCATAGCCGCTGGTATGGAAGTTGACAGATGCCTCTGTGATGTTGTCATAATTTACAAGCCCCTCCGGCAGCGAGATCCGCAGCCCTTCGGGCAGGGAGATCCGCAGCGGGTCGGCGCTGTCAATGCGGATGCGCGTCAGGTTGATGATCCCCGCGTTGATGCTCTCCAGCGCGTCCACCGTCTCCTTCGGCCCCGCTACACGGATCGCGCCCGGCGAAAGGTCGGCCCCCAGCGCCGCGGTATCATAGCCGGACGGCACATTGCTGAATTCAAAGCTCAAAGGCACCGTGCGCAGGCGCAGCACCGGCACGGTCACTTCCGCCTGTTCGCCCTCCTGTACCGTCACACGGTCGGCCTCCACCACGCGGCCCTGCGCGTCCAGGAAGTCCAGCGGCGCGCTGCCCAATAAGGTGTTCTCCAGCGGCGCGCTGCCCTCCAGGCGCGCACGCACGCGCGCGATGCGGTCCAGCTCCTCCACCGGCCCGCGCAGCGTCACTTCGTTGGGCGACACCTGGGCGGTGTCCAGCACATACCCGTCGGCGGCGTCCACGTTGGCGTCCACCTCCACGGCAAACTTGCGCGTGTCTATTTTCGCGAACGTGATGTCCACATAGCTCGGGGAGACGGAATCCACCTCGAATTTTTGCAGGGATGCGTCACTGCGGCGCGCGCGCAGGGGCAGGGAATAGAGGCCCGGCTGGCCGGAGGCGGATACGGAGGTGTAGTCGGGATAGACGATGATATCGGATTTGTCGATATTGCCGCGCGCGTTCGTGTCGCAGGTAATCGTCACGTTGATGCGCACGTCACGGCTCTCGCTGATGTCCAGGGACGCGCCGGTGTACAGCGGCGCGTTGTAGTCGTAGGAGACGGGCACGCCCGTGACGATGATGGTCTGCGTCGGTTCCTGCGCCAGCACAATCAGCCACAGCAGGATTGCCATCAGCAGAGAGACAATCATGGTGATCCAGCGGTGTGCGAACAGGCGGTCGAACACGCCCTCCCGCGTGGCGCGCTCCTGGGAGGACGCGGACGTTTCAGGCTTGGTCTTTTTCATGTTTCCTCCTCCAGAACGAACGTTTTTTCTCCTCCGGCGGGGGCGGCACGACGTCGCCCTCTAACATATTGAACAGGTTCTGCCGGTCCAGGCGGCGGATCAGCACGCCGTTTTTCGCCAGCGAGATAATGCCCGTCTCCTCGCTCACCACCACGACCACGGCGTCCGAATTTTCGCTGATGCCCAGGGCCGCGCGGTGCCGCGTGCCCATATCCTTGCCGATCTCCAAGTTATTGGAGAGCGGCAAAAAGCACCCGGCGGCCTTGATGCGCCCGTCCCGCACCACCACCGCGCCGTCGTGCAGCGGCGTACCCACATAGAAGATGGTACCTAACATTTCCGGGGTAATATCGGCATTCAGCACGGTGCCCGTTTTGATGATTTCGGAGAGGTTGGTGCCGCGTTCCAGCACCATCAGCGCGCCGGTGCGGCTGGCGGCGAGCTGTTCGGCGGAATCGCACACGGCGACAATGGCCTTCTGCCACTGGCCGCGCAGGCCGTCGTTCCCGGCTTTGCTCTTAAAAAACTGCATGCCTAGGATGCGCGTACTGCCCACCTGTTCCAGCGCGCGCCGCAGCTCTGGCTGGAACACGACGACAAGCAGGATGATGCCGATGCTCATTACGCCGTTGATGATCCATGCCACGG
The DNA here is from genome assembly GCA_947381875.1 of uncultured Clostridia bacterium. Taxonomy (GTDB): domain Bacteria; phylum Bacillota; class Clostridia; order Oscillospirales; family Ruminococcaceae; genus Ruthenibacterium. Next base: position 3,660 of record CANCXY010000179.1, read on the forward strand.
TGCGCATGCCAATCAGGTTCGCCACGCCCGAAGCGATGAGGAACGCGATGATCCCCTTTGCCAACTGCGCCGTATGCGTCTGGCGCACCAGCGTGATAGCCGCGTAGATCAGCAGCGTCACCACCAGGATATCGACAAGGTCGATAACCGGGTTAAAGCTGCCCCGCAGGTTAAGGATGAAATTGTACCAGATCGATTGCAGCTGGCCCACTTCCGACAGCCTCCCATTCTGTGTGGGCAGGGACCCTGCGCCGGGCGGCTGCCCGGACCCGCCAAAGGGCGCCGCCCTTTGGAATCCTGCCGGGCGCTGACCGGACCTGCCAGAGGCGCTGCCTCTGGACTCCGCCAAAGGGGCGCAGCCCCTTTGGAAACCCATCTTGGTCCGGGTTGGTTTCCCTGCTGTTAAGTACATGCGTTGCGAGAATCCATTTGCCTGTTTCCCGCTGGGCAGGAATGGATTTCCATTTGTTTTATGGGCGTGTCTGCATTGGAGGAACACACGGAAATATCTCCACGGCCCCGGCACTCCCTTTTATAGTTATAAGTATAACATACATTGCGGCGATAAAAAAGAGGGGGAAAGCGTGATTTTAAGGGAAAGTTTTCACCAGACACACGCAGTGGGCGGCAATGCCGCTCCCGTCGCCGGTGAAGCCGAGCTTTTCCTCCGTCGTCGCCTTGATGGAAACGTCCCCGGCGGGCATGCTCATCGCTTCGGCGAGCGCCGCGCGCATGGCCGGGATATGCGGCGCTAATTTCGGGGCCTGGCACAAAACCGTCGCGTCGATGTTGGCGGGCGCGTACCCGTGTGCGCGCAGACGGGTAGTCACTTCCCGCAGCAGGCCCACGCTGTCCGCGCCCGCGTAGGCGGGGTCGGAATCGGGGAACAGCTTCCCGATATCGCCCAGCGCCGCCGCGCCTAAGAGCGCGTCCATCACGGCATGCGTCAGCACGTCCGCGTCCGAGTGCCCCAACAGCCCCTTTTCATACGGAATCTTCACGCCGCCTAAAATCAGCGCCCGCCCCTCCACCAGGCGGTGTACGTCGTATCCGTGCCCGATGCGCACAGCGTTTGCCGGGAGCGCCTTCACCGCGGGCATATCCCCGTATATATCCTCGCCCGCAGAGAGGGGGAGGTCACAAGGCCCTTTTTCCGGGCGCGGCACAGAGGATTCGTGCGTTTCCCCGCCCGCAGGGCGGGGAAACGCACAAGCTCCCATTTCCTGCGCGGGCAAATCCTCCGGCGTGGTGATTTTATAGTTTTCATAGCTGCCCGCCACGAGCCGCACGGGGAAGCCCGCGCGTTCCAAAAGGGAGCAGTCGTCGGTGATGCCCTCATCCTTCCCGGCGCACGCCGCCAATGCCTGACGGTAGAGCGCGGTGGAAAAGCACTGCGGCGTCTGCACGGCAAACAGCGTCTCGCGCGGGGGCGTGTGCAGCACCAGGCCGTTTTCCGCCACTTTCACGGTATCTTTGACGGGCACAGCGGGCGCGGCCGCCCCCATCTCCCGCGCCGCCGTCAGCGCCGCCGTGATGATTTCTTCTGATACAAACGGCCTCGCGGCGTCGTGGATGGCGACAAGCGCCTGATCTACCGCGTCCAAACCCGCCGCCACACTCCCGGCCCGCGTCCGGCCCCCGCGCACGATGCGGACCGGTTTCCGGCACGCGCCCGCCAAAGCCCGCGCCGCCGCGTCGTCAGCGCCTGTGACAAGCACCAGTGCGTCGATCAGCGGGTGGCTGTCGAACGCGCGCACGCTTTTTTCCAGCGCCGTTTCGCCGTCCGATAACGGCACACGCAGCTTATCGAACCCCATCCTGCGCGAGGCCCCCGCCGCCACAATCACCGCCGCCGCCGATTTGCCCTCTACCATCCGTTCAGCGCCCCCATTTTCTGTCAATTCAACAATACAGTATATCATAAAAAACGAGCGGGCGAAAGAGGATATTACAGAAAAACGAGGAAAAACGAAAAAAAGCCGGAAAAGCAAAGCGCCGCGCTTCACTTTTCCGGCCTGTTTCTTGTCCCCTTCATTTTGGCTGAATCGGAACGACTGCCAACGTCTTGCCCAGTGGTGCCAGGACCCGCAGCACGGTTTCGAGTTGAGGGCTGGTACTGCCCCGCTCCATCCGGGCTATGATGGGCTGCTTTACGCCGCTCAGTTCCTCCAGCTTCTTCTGGCTAATGCCCTTCTCCTGTCTGGCGCGGATGAGTTCTCCGATGAGGGCAACCCGAAGATGCTGGCGGCTATTTCTTCCGGTGTAAACAGCTCTTTTTCCAGCTCATCCCACGTGCCGCCCAATGCCTCGCTGCCACGTTCCCGAAGGTTGGCGAAGTTTGCTTTCGCCTGCTCCACAGCTTGCATATATTGGTTGTCCGTCTTCAACCCAAGCCCCTTTCCTTCAAATCTGCCAATTCCCGTTTCGCCTGTTCGATTTCCCGCTGCGGTGTCTTCTGCGTCTGTTTGACAAAGTGATGGAGGATGACAAAGCTGCCGCCAGTCCACGCCACGAAGAAAAATCTATCGCTTAGCGGTCTCAATTCCCACAGGTCTCCGTCTAAGTGTTTGATATATGGCTCCCTGAGCCGCAGCCCATATTCTCCCAAAGTGTTGAGATACTCTTGAATTTTACGGGCTTTTATGCGGCTGTCTTTGTCCTGCTTGGCTGCAATCGCCTTGATATAGTCCGCGACTGGCTTGTTTCCGCTTCTGTCTCTGTAGAATGGAAAAGTCAACCTTGAATTGAAGCCTCGCGCGGAAGCAATTTTGCCTATTTCTCTGTACTTCCGGCGGGGAGAATTTTTTATTCACAGGATATTGCAAAATTTGTAAAACTGTGATAGAGTATAGGCAAGGCACTGTCGCAACGGCAGGCGGTCAGCCCGGGGTTTACGCCGGGCGCAAAACTTTTTGTGCTGCTCCCGGCGAATAAACGCTGGGAGGTGGAAACCATGACGATATTAGAGTTGGTCGCGATTCTCACTCTGCTGGCCACGGTGGCCTACTATACCTTCTCTGTGACATGGAAAATAGCCAACAATAACAAAAAGAAATAGCCGCCCTATCCCGCGCAAAAGGATGACGGCTATTCTTTAGCACAATCCCGGGCAACCGTCTGTCGACAGTGCCTTTTTGGTATGCTTATATTATACGCGCCTTTCCCCGCCTTGTCAAGCCCCGATTTTTTTCGGGAGTGTCCAAAGCGGGGTATTTTTTATGTAAATCGTCCGCGCGGCAATGAAATTGCCGCGCAAGATGGGATTCCAAAGGGGGCTTGCCCCC
>CANCXY010000180.1 GCA_947381875.1 uncultured Clostridia bacterium
CCCCCCCACCCCCCCCCCCCCCCCCCCCCCCCCCCCCACCCCCCCCCCCCCCCCGGGGTGCCCTCCACCCGGGGGGGGGGGGGGGGTATTGGTTGTGGGATTGGACGGCCTCTGCTCCCCCGGAGTGAGGGTGCCCGATGGGGATTCCCTTTTGGGGATGGCCTCGGTGCGGGTATTACCGCAGCGGGTGCAGGTGTAGGTGCGCTCGCCCTCCTGCGTCGTCGTGGGCTGCCGGGTGACAACGCCGCCGTCGTAGCTGTGCCCCAGGGCGGGGATGGTTTGGGTCTGCGTATCGTCGCCCGCCGTGCAAGTGCGCGTCTGTTCGCCCACCTCCGTGCAGGTTGGCTGCTTTGTGACTGTCCATTCGCCGTAGGTGTGCTGGTGTTCCTCCGGCAGTTTGGGAATGGATTCGATGTAGGTGTCGCCGCAGACGGTACAGGTGTAGGTGCGCTCGCCTGCTTCTGTGGTGGTAGGGTCTTTTGTTACAACACCGCCGTCATAGTTGTGGCCTTTGGCGGGAAGGAGCTTTTTCTGTATATCGCCGCACCTTGCGCAGGTTTGCGTTTCTTCGCCGTCCTCCGTGCAGGTCGCCGCTTTTCTCTCGCTCCATTCCCCATAGCTGTGGTTCAGCGCGGGGATGACCTGTTTCTGTACGTCGCCGCACCTTGCGCAGGTTTGTGTTTTTTCGCCGTCCTCCGTGCAGGTCGCCGCTTTTGTCTCGCTCCATTCTCCGTAGCTGTGATTCAGCGCGGGGATGGTCTTTTTCTGTACATCGCCGCACCCTGCACAGGTTTGCGTTTCCTCACCTGCTTCGGTGCAGGTGGGCGCGTGGGTGACTGTCTGATAATTATGTGCGTGCTTTGTAAATGCTTTACTTGCAACAGTGCTGTTATTCCAGTTTGTTTTGACTGCAATCGCTTTAACCGTCGCGACATCTGTTAATGTAAGGGGCGCTGTATAGCGGGCAGATTGTTCGTTTGGCTCTGTTCCGTCCACCGTATAGTAAATGCTTGCGCCCGGTGTCGCGCAGGTGATAGTTACTGTGAGGCTGTCTATAATGTCTTCCCTGTCAGCGGCAATGACAGGCGTCGCAACCGTTTGCTGATCCTGTACGGTGAAGGTCAAAGAGACTGTTTTATTTATTCTGTGTTCTTCTCCTTCTGAAACTACGTCGGTTACAGTTATAGTGCCTGTATATGTGCCCGTCCCAATTCCCACGTTCGGTCGGACACTGAAAACGGCTGTGCTTTCCGGCGCAATCGTCGCCTGATTGTCGGAAAAGCCCTGCACTGGCTGAATGGTATAATTCGCAGGAGCATTTTCCGGGAGCGCAATGGTGATTGTTTGGTTGCCCGTGTTCGTGATTGTTACCTGCTGCGCCTCCGGGGCCTCCGCGTAGGCATATTCAGCGCTGCCAAAATCGAGACTTTCTGGTGTGAGTGTAATTTCATATGTTTTTTCTGGCCCTTCTGGAATTTCAATCTGCGCGGTTTCACTGGCAAAGCTGTTGGCCGTGGCCAGGATACGCACGTCATAAGTGCCGGCGGCAAGCTGCGTTGATTCTGTCAGTTCCTGCCATGAGGTATCGGAAGCGCCCTGCGTGCGGTACTGATATGTTTTCCCGGAAAGGAGTCCCGTTACACCACCGTCTGTTTCGCCCTTAAAGCTCGTGGGGGTTACGGTAAGGCTTTTACTCACATCGGGCCGTCCGGGAATGCCTATCGTTGTTTCTTCGCTGTTTGGAATGTCCTTGTCCGTCTTGTTTATCCGCGTGATATTATATACCCTCAGAAATGTGCTAATGCAATCCCACCCAAGTTTTTCGTTTATCTCCGCGAGCGCAATCTCCCCATTCTCATCGGCTTGTATTTCTATGGGTGAAGCTCCAAACTTTATACTATAATATGCGTTCGGATCAGAGTTTGTTATCTTTTCATTTTGACAGTCTATTTTCAGTTGCGTTGGTTTTGCATAGGCAGTATATGCTACCGTCCCTTCCGATTCGTTGGATGCCTGATACAGCCATGTCTTTGCGTACTTTGTATAAAAAGTATATTTTGTGCCAGGTTCAAGCCCGTTAAATATCCTCTCATTTTGCCAGGTGATGTCTGAACTTCCTTCCTTTTGCCAACCATATTGTAATCCCAACGTCCCGTCATTCAAAAGTCTAATGGTGTTCGGCCCCTGCGGATAATCGGGATTTATCTGTGGTTTCGGGGGCGTCTGTGTCTGTTTAAGTTTTTGGTCGTCATTCTCAATGTCGCAATTCACACCGTTATGATCTGAAATTTTGCCGTTGCATTCCAACTCTCCCGCTGCGGTCACACGGAATGTTCCATAGACATGCAACCATCCGTTCTGTTCAATCGTCAGCTTCCCTTTGCTTTTGACCTCAAGGGTTTTGCCCGCAGGAATTGTTGCAGACTTGGCAAGGGTAAGGTTGCTTTCACAGATATCACCAACTACCATTTTCTCTGTTGTTGTACCCATGATGTTGTCATCCCATTGAACATTGCCCAGCACATAGGCTGTTGCGCCCGGTCTAACGCCATTTATGTTTTCCTGGGTATACCCGGAACCTATATACCAGACGCCACCGTTTTCACCTGCCTGTATCTTATAATTCCTTACCCCGGCTCCTGATTCATAAACGCGCGCATTGCCGAATACAGTCACAGTACCGGAAGCAGACATTGCCATAGATGAAGTAGGATTGGTCATATACAGCTTACCGCCGTTTATATTTACTTTAGTATAGACATTATCTAACGTTTCCTCTCCAGCCGCCCCCGACAGCCATATGTTGCTGTTTTCAAAATTTATTGTGCCGCTTTCAGCACAAATCGCAGATCCATAATCATTCCTCACTATAAGATTACTGTCTCCTTGCACCTGAATTGTAGTACCCTGCTTCACATTTTGTATTCCATAAACGAATTGGCATGTGGAAGATACGGTTCGGTTTCTGACTTCTACCGTACTGCCACCTGTGATATTGAGTGCATATTTTGTCCCCGGCACTCCTCCTGTAACAATACCACATTGCCTCACATTGTTATAGGTGCCGCCGCCAAAGGAAACGCGAATGTGAGCGTTATTTGTAACAGTGAGCCCCTGCTCAACAGAAATCCCATCCAACTCGCTGTTTATATCCAGCGAACCAGGCCCCCGAATTGTTAAATCTATCGGGCGGGAGTTAGCACCGCTCAAGCCTCCCAGATTGATACCCATCGCCTTGGTCGTGATGCTGTTTGTACCATTCAACGTAATCGTCAGCGGAACGCATACATCTATCCCATTGGCTCTCTGATTTCCCGGTTCGGTCCGATTATTGATGACAGCGTTTGTAAGCACAATTTCCGCACTGACCACCGCACCATTTTCAACTCTTGGCTTCCATACAATCGTACCAGCCCCAGCCCGATAGTGCTGTTCTGTTTGGGGCTGCATCTCTTGACTATAAAACACCAAACCGCCCGACTTATCCTCCATTTCCTGCGCATACGCCGTTGGCGGCACCTGCGCCAGCGCCACCCACAATGCCAGAGCCAGCACCCCGGCCATGCGTCTCAACCATTTTTTGCTCATGTCTGATAACCTCCTGTGTCATGAAGAAAAACAGGTCTTTCCTGTGCCCTTATTTTACGTCCAAATGGGAAAAAATCAACCTTTCTGGCAAGAACGGCGAGTTTCTGGCAAGAACGGAGCTTGCACGGGGCAAAATTGGAAGAAAAAGGGAGCGACAGTGGGGAAACATTTTCTGAATTTTCCGTCGAAGGGGCATTGACTTATACACATTTTTTGTGTATAACAGGGATGCGGGAGGATGAAATACGGAAACAAAGGACCTCATCACACAATGTTTTATCTATTTCGGGAGGTGTTTTCCATGAAAGCAGCATATCCTATTGTTATGAGCAGGGACGCAGACCACATTCTTGTTTTTGTGCCTGATTTCAACATCCATACGCAGGGGACCGACCATGCGGACGCCATGGAAATGGCACGCGACGCGATCGGCGTTATGGGAATTGGCATGGAGGATAAAGAAGAAGAACTCCCGCGCCCCTCCGCCATTTCTAAAATTGCCAGGGAACACGAGGAGGATATTGTAACGCTGGTAGATGTGGATTTTACAGAGTACCGGCGCAAAAAGCGCAAATATGACATGCGGACGGTACGCCGCAATGTTTCCCTTCCCTACTGGCTGAATACGGAGGCGGAGAAAGCGGGCATCAATGTGTCGGCGCTCCTTCAGGCGGCATTGAAACAGGCATTGCAAAGCACTGTTTTCCGTCAATAATACATTTTTCAGATACAAGTACAGGGGGCGGTTTTCCGCCCCCTGTATTTTAATCGTTTTTCATTCTTCGTCAACCTCAACAGGTTCGTGTTCTACACCCTGGCCAGCATTCAAAGCTGCAACACCCCGGCGCAAATGCGCAAGGTTGCTCTCCGAATAAAAAGGGTCAAGCGAAAAATCAAGAGGAATACGTTTTTCCCGTGCAATCTGCTTGGCGAATACAGTAAAAGCCGCGCTCATGGAAAGACCGATTTCCGAACACACCCGCTCCATACTCTTTTTCACGTCCGCGTCCAGCTTGAAATTGACGTTCACCATTTGTGCCATATACGGCCCCCCTTCCATACAATCATTATACAAGGCAATAAAGAAAAATACGATATTTTTTCTTTATTTCTCTTGCCCCTCCATCCAAAAAATTCCATTTCTGGCACAAACAGCGGATTTCTGGCACGAACGGTGCCCAAACCGGCTGGCGGGGGGCGCGAAATCGTGGTAAAATAGAAGGGAGACGAAAGGGGGCGGATACATGAAGATCGCACTGGTGGACGACGACGCGGCGTGCCTTTCCGAAATGGAAAAGCTCTGCCACGCTTTCGCCGTCCGGGAGCAGCGTGCGGTGGAAACCGTCCGCTTCCTGAGCGCGGAGGCGTTTTTGGCCGCGCCTCCCGAAAGCGGCTTTTCCCTGGTGTTCTTAGATATCTATATGGACGGCCTCAGCGGCGTCGAGGCCGCGCGGCTGCTGCGGGAAGTGGACAGCCGGTGCCTGATTGTGTTCCTCACCTCCAGCGCTGAACATATGCCTGAGGCGTTCGCCTGCCACGCGTTTGAGTATGTCACCAAACCGTTTACGCCTGAACGCATCGAGGATGTTTTGCGCGACGCGTTCCGCCTGACGCCCGACGACGCCTCCTATATCGAGATTGGAACCGGGCGGCGGAGCGTGCGGGTGCTGCTGGAACAGATCGTCAGTGTTTCGACCGACGGGCACTATTTGGACATCGGCCTGACGGATGGCCGCACGCTGCGCCCACGCATGACGATGGCGGAATTTTTAGACGATACCGGCAGGGACGCGCGTTTTTTGATCGTCAACAAGGGCGTGGCACTCAACGCCGAATATATCTCCGATTTTGAAAATAACTGCTGTATCTTGGAAAACGGCGCGCGCTTCCCCATCCGCCTGCGCGACAAGCTGCAAATAGAACAGGCGGTGCTGGATTACCACTTTGACAGCCTCCGCCGCCAATATCATCAAAAGGGGGATCCGTCATGACTGCCCGCACATTTTTCAGCGCGCTCCCGCAATTCCTGGTTCTGTTCCCTTCCGCCGCCTCGTGCTACTTCGTGGCAGCCCATCAGATGCGCTTTTCCGTGCGCAAAACGGCGCTTTTATGCGCGGCGGTACTCACGCCGTTTTCCCTCGTCGGCGCGTGGCTGTGCGGGGCGTGGGGGATAGATATAAACCGATTCGGCCTGCCCGCGCTGGTGCTGTTCTATTTCCTCTACCGCCAGACGGTGACAGTCAGCGCCCCCAAAGCGCTGGCGATCTATGTGGGCGTGTGCGCCGTGCAGACGTTCCCCAGTCAGCTTGCCTATGCGCTGGACGCGCGCCTGCACCCGCACTCCGGCGCGGCATCGTTTTCCTGCGGCGCGGCACTGTTCCAGTTAGCGCTTTCGTGCCTGATCGTAGGGGCGGCGGCATATCCGGCGATCCGCCTGTTTTCCTACCGCGTCGATGAATTGGACGTCCCGTCCATCTGGTATACACTGGTCGGCATTTCGTCGGTATTCCTTATCCTGAACGTGCTGTGCATCCCGCAATCTTACCAGACGCTGTACGTCGGGCGCATGCGATTCCTGTTCATAGCGCTGGAAACGGGGGCTTTTGCGCTGCTGGTCGCCATCTATCTGCTGTTTTACTGGGCGTCCGCCATCATTATGGAGTGGGCGGCCCTGAAAGAGCGCGCCTATCTGCTGGAAACGCAGGCGCGGCAGTACGGGGCGCTGCGCACGCACCTGCGCGAGACCTCGCGCCTGCACCACGATTTCCGCCATTCGGTGCATCTGCTGGCGGGGCTTGCGCAGAAAGGCGATCTGGACAAGCTGCGCGCCCACCTGACGGAATATGAAGGGAAGCTGGCCGAGCGCGCGCCTGTGAACTACTGCGCCAACGACGCGCTGAACGCGCTGTTCGGCTACTACAAAGCGAGCGCCGATGAAGCGCATATCCGCACCGACTGGCGCTTAGAGCTGCCCGACCCCTTATGCTATTCCGAACTTGACCTTGCGGCGCTGTTCGGCAACCTGTTGGAAAACGCCATCGCCGGATGCCGCCGCGCGCCGGAGGACAGGCGGTACTTTTTCCTGGCCTCGCAGGTGCGGCGTGACGGAACGCTGTATATCGTCTCCACCAACAGCTTTGACGGCACGGTGCTGAAGGGGCGCGACGGCTATCTATCCACCACGCACGCGGGGCCGGGCCTGGGGCTTGCCTCCATTGAGGCCGTGGCGGAAAAATACCACGGCTCCGCCCGCTTTTCCCACAACGGGACGGAATTTTTCGTAGATGTGGCGCTGCGGGAATTGAAAGAATGAGATGGGATTCCAAAGGGGCGCGCCCCTTTGGC
>CANCXY010000181.1 GCA_947381875.1 uncultured Clostridia bacterium
CTACCGTCAGCGCGTGCTGAATGTGGAACGGTTCGTGATTGTATTTTTTCAAAAGTGCAAGTGCTTCTTCGCGTGTCATAATATGGATTCCTCCTCGTATTTTTGGGAAATGTTCAACTCGTAGGCATATTTCCGTGCATTCCCCGCCCTGCGGGCGGGGAATGCACAAAAGCCCTTTCTCTGTTATTTCAGGAATTGCTTTACAAGCCGGAATTTCTCTTTTGTGTAGGGATGATAGCGCATCGGCAGATCAAGCCGCCCGGATTGGCGCATCACGCTCTTGTAATGGGTAAATGTATCAAAACTGCGCTGGCCGTGATAGCTGCCCATCCCGCTCTCCCCCACGCCGCCGAACGCCATTTCACTGGTGGCAAGATGCACCACCGTGTCATTGACACACCCGCCGCCAAAGCTGCACGCCTGCATGATATATTGTTCTGTCTCCGCGTCTGATGTAAACAGATACAGCGCCAGCGGTTTCGGGCGCGCGTTCACAAACGCGGCGGCCTCGTCGATTGTCCGATAGCTCAGCACCGGCAGGACAGGCCCAAAGATTTCTTCCTGCATCACAGGGCTTTCGGGCGATACGTCCGCCAGCACCGTCGGCGCGATTTGCAGCGTCTCCGCCCGTCCCGTGCCGCCGCACACAACACGCCCGCTCCCTGTCAGCCCCATCAACCTCTGATAATGCTTTTCGTTGACAATACGCCCGTAATCCGGGCAGTCCAGCGGGTCTTTTCCATAGAACGCCTCAATTTGACGCGGCAGAAGTTCAAGCAGCGCGTCCCGCACGCTCTCCTGTACCAATACATAATCCGGCGCAACGCACGTCTGCCCGGCGTTGAGGTATTTCCCAAATGCCAGACGGCGGGCGGCAAGCGGCAAATCGGCTGTCTCGTCTATGATGCACGGGCTTTTGCCGCCCAGTTCCAGCGTGACGGGCGTCAGGTGCCGCGCGGCTTTCTCCATCACCAGCCTGCCCACCCCGACGCTGCCGGTGAAAAAGATCGCGTCAAATTTCTCCTCTAACAGCGCCGCATTTTCCGCGCGCCCGCCCTCCACGACCGCGACATACTTCGCAGGGAACGTACTTCCGATCAGCTCCCCAATCACCCGGCTTGTGGCCGGGGCGTAAGCGCTGGGCTTTACCACCGCACAGCACCCCGCCGCCAGCGCACCGACCAATGGCTCAATCGCCAGCATGAACGGATAGTTCCAGGGGCTCATAATCAGCGCCGTGCCCAATGGTTCGGGTATCACAACGCTTTCCGCGCCAAACTGCGCCATCGGGGTAGGGACGCGCCGCGTGCGCGCAAACGCGTTCAGGTGCTTTTCCATATAGGAAAGCTCGCTCAGCACAAGCCCCGTTTCGCATAGATAGCTCTCATAGGCCGACTTGTGCAGGTCGGCATACAGCGCGTCGGCGATATCGCTTTCCCGCTGTAGGATCGCCTTGTGCAGCGCCGCCAGCGCGCACCGCCGGAATGCGGGGCGCTTCGTCGCGCCAGTGCTGAAAAACGCGCGCTGTGCCTCGATCAGTTTTGTAAACTCCATATCTCTACTTCCTTTTATTCATGAAGGGGTCAGCTCCCCTCGCCAGTGGAGCAGGGAAAAGTTTCGCCCGCCTTTTCTAAAGGCGGTAGGAGTCCAGAGGGCAAAGCCCTCTGATATTCATCCAGGAAACTGTGCGCCGCGCCGTCCTTCGTCCAGCCGAGGGCCATGTTCAGGTTGATGTTGTGCATGCTGCGGAAAATGTTCATATCGGCCTGGGGGTTCGTCTTGCGCAGGGCGGCGATCAGCTCCTTTGTTTCGGCGCGTGCGCCGCGCCGCTCCCCTTCCTCGCTCCGCTGTGCCGCCCGGCAGGCGCATTGCAGGAAGGAAATGCCATTGTAGCGCGCCCACGCGACGATCTGCGCCTCATGTACCAGATACAGCGGGCGGATCAGCTCCATGCCCGCATAGTGGGCGCTTTGCAGCCTGGGCAGCATTGTTTTTACTTCGCCGCCCCATATCATGCTCATCAAAGTGGTTTCGATTACGTCGTCAAAATGATGCCCCAGCGCGATCTTATTGCAGCCGAGCGCCTGTGCGTGTTTATACAGATACCCGCGCCGCATGCGCCCGCAGAGGTAACACGCCGATTCCTTCCCGCTCTCCGCCGCCTCGAAAACGTCTGTTTGAAAAAAGTGCAGCGGTATTTGCATACGCGCTGCGTTCTCCTCGATCAACGCGCGGTTTTCAGGGCGGTAGCCAGGATCCATACACAAAAATTCCAGTTCAAACGGCACGTCGCTGTATGTTTGCAGGTGGCGCAGGCAGACAGCCAGCAAAAAGCTGTCCTTGCCGCCGGAGACACATACCGCGATACGGTCGCCCGCGTTGATTAGACGGTAGTCTTTGCAGCCGCCCACAAACGGGTGCCAGATGGTCTTTTTATACTTCTTGATAACACTGCGCTCAATGGCCGCCGCTTGATCGGGCGTGTCCAAATGCCGCGCGATTCCCCGCCCGGCGGACGGGAAATCAAATAAAAGCACTTCGCTTTGACCGCCTCTCGCCTTATCCATTCCGGCGGATGTCCAGGGTTTCCAGCGGCGCGCCGTCGGCGTCCTTTGTGGTGAATATCCCGTCCTCGTACACCGCGTAGCTGTGGATGCCGTCGCCCTTCGGCAGAGCCAGGCTGCCGGGGTTCAAAAAGAAATACGCCCCCCGGTCCGCCGCCTCGCGCAAATGCGTGTGCCCGTGGATGAGCATATCGCCCTTGCCGAAATTGGGCAGATTCTCCTCGTGGAACAGGTGCCCGTGCGTGACAAAAATCATGCGCCCTTCCAGGAAAAGCGCCATATAGTCGGCCATAATGGGAAATTCCAGCACCATCTGATCCACTTCCGCGTCACAGTTGCCGCGCACTGCCAGCACTTCATTTTTCCGGCTGTTCAAAAGGGCCGTCACGCGTTTGGGGTCGTATTCGCGCGGGAGGTCGTTACGGGGGCCGTGATAGAGCAGGTCGCCCAACAGGATGGTTTTATCCGGCGCTTCGGCGTCCATGCGCGCCAGCAGCTTTTGCGTATAATACGCCGAACCGTGCAGGTCGCTTGCAAACAGGAGTTTCATGTTGCTCACCTCGTTACTGTTTCAGCCCGGAAATATAGGCGTCTATCAGCTCTTTCAATTCTGCGGCTGTATACGTTTTTTCCGGGTTTTTCTCAAAAATTCGGATCAGATCATATGCCATCGCTTTTTGAATATCTTTTCTTTCGTTTTCTGTCGGCACGGAAACAGCCTCCTTCCATTGAGTTTGCATCTCCTCATCCCTGCCACCAGTATACCGCATTTCACAGCAAAAGGCAATGGGGTGTTTCACCCGCGAGTGTCCACTGCGAGGTGTTTTCGTGTATTTCCCCGCCCTACGGGCGGGGAAATACACTGCCATAACCCCACGATGTGGACACTCCCGTTTCGCCCCATTGCCTTTTCACAGCTTCAAAATATGCGCCTCTCCGCCCTTTCAGAGCAGGATCCTCCCCTCCTCGTCCGGCTTCATGGGTATAACGATAATCAGGTCTACAATCGTCATTGCCACCGGGAAGCCGCACCAGAACAGCGCCAGATACAGGATCGCCGTGACCCACTGGTGCGCATAGAATCGGTGGCCGCCCATCCAGCCTGTGAGTACCGCAAGCCAGATATACGCCTTTTTGCTCAGCAGGCGCTTTTCCCGGTTCTCGCGGTAATCAAAAAACCGGGAGACCGCTTTTGAGATTTTCCCCTCCGGCCTCGAAATCCCCTGCTCCCGTTCCAGGCTTTGCAGCTCTGATTGAAGCCGCATGAACTCCTCCAATTCCTCCGGTGTCAGGCGCTGCTCCTTTTGCTTCGGTTTTGCTTTCTTTTTTCCCATATTTACCCTCCAAAACAGGGGAAACCGGCCCTTGCTGTGGAAGTGTCCGCATTGCGGAGCCATTGCCATATATTTCCCCTCCCTACGGGCGGGAACATATACAAAAACTCCTGTTTTGGACACACACTCTCTTTGCTGTTCCTCCCACGCCTGTGGCGGAGGAATACAGCTTTTGACCGCTCCCCTCAAACCTATATAGCCCGATGCCGGGTTCCCGGCATCGGGCCATACGGGAAAGAATTTACTTCTAAGCGTACTGCAATCAGGCTTCCGCTTTCATCGCCTGCTGCTTGATCTCGTTGATCTTCTCGCGGATTTCTTCCATCTTCTCCTTGGTGAGCGGATAGAACTTCATGGCTACCAGGTTGCAGATCTGGCCCAGGATAATCATGCCGTACATGAGGAACAGGCCCACATACTTCAGCGAGTCGGAATACGGCGCGCTGGCGTCGGGAAGGATGTCCTTAAAGCCAATGGCAGCGAACATCACGCCTGCAATCAGCGGCGCAAAGGAGGAGATGAGCTTATCTACAAAGCTGAACAGTGTACCCATCATGCCCGGAACATAGCGGCCTGTACGATATACTTCGTAGTCCGCGCAGTCAGCGGTCATCGGGATAACAATGTTGCCGGAGAGATTATTAAACGCGCTGTTGATGATCGTCATCACAATCAAGATGATCGTGAAAGCGCTCATTGCCATGCCACCGTTCCCATCATTCATGGTGGTCGGGTCGCCAAACAGCCACAGGGCAATCAGCATCAGGGAGGTAATGATGCCGCCCGCGCTGCCGATAATCATGCCTTTGCGCTGCCCAAGCGTGGTGGCAAGGCCGCCGATAACAAAAATCGTCAAGATCACCACGGGGATGGATGTCATGCCCTGGAATGCCGCACTGATTGCCAGACTGCCAGCCCCTGTCACTACGCCGAACATAACAGCCGTCACGGCACTGGTCTTTGCGGAGCTTGCCAGCTTATCCGTAGATGCCGAGACAACCAGCATCTGAATGGCGCGGTTGTTTTTCAAGGTCTCCCAGTAATCCTTCAATGTTACCATGACCGGCTTGCCCGTGCCAAAGTATTCAATGCGGTCCTTCGGAGCAATGCTGAACACGGCAATTGCAGTGAAAACAGCGCTCATGATGGCTACGATCACCCACATCTCATGGAAGAAGCCCAGTGTTACATAAGAGGATTCAGGGTGGTATTTCGCGGCGACATTCGACGCCACAATCGCCATGCCCGCGAATAATGCGGTATTATATACGGCGTCAAACAGCGCGAATACCGGGCGCTGCTTCGGGTCGTTCGTCAAGCAGGACTGTGCCGACTTTGTTACCACGCACTGGAACGTGTAACCAACATAGTAAATCATGGATACGATAATGAAGAACGCGGAACGCAGGACAGTGTTTTCCGGCAACAGGTGCGTCACATGGAACAGGATGAAACTTGTTACACACAAGATAGCCTGCCCAATCACCATGAACGGACGGTTTTTGCCGAACTTCGTATTGGTCTTATCCACTACGAAGCCAATGAACGGGTCGGTCACGCCATCCCACAGGCGCATGATCATGGAGAAACTGGACGCAATGACCGTAGCCATGCCCACAAAGCCGCCCAAATAGAAGCTGACGTAACCCATCAGCATCAGATAAAGGTTTGTGGCGGTGTTGTTGAGCGCGAACCCACCGATGCGCCATAGAGGAACACGGTGGATGCCGTTGCCGACATCATACTTGCTTGCAGTTGCCATAAGTAAACTCCTTTTCTCAAAAATTCCCGCTGTATGCCTTCCGCATACCCTGAACAATAGCTACATTTTAACAGTTTATGAACAGAAAAGCATATGTGATTCTTGCGCGTGTGCATTGTAATTGTTGCTTTTTGACAAAAAAAAAAAAAAGTTTAATTTTTTTTGTATAATTTAACCAATTCCTCAGAGTGTCCAAGCTGCGGAGGTATTTCCGCGCGTAATCCTGCCCCGCAGGCGGAGCAGTCTACAAAAACAAAAGCGGGGGAGTGTTGCAAGCTCACTCCCCCGCCAAGCGGGAAAACTGTAACAGGCTTTTATTCGGGCGCTTACGCTTTGGCAGCCGCCGCTTTGTTCTTGATATCGGCGATCTTTTCCTGGATCTCCTCCATCTTTTCCTTTGTCAGCGGGTAGAACTTCATGGCAACGATATTGCAGATATAGCCAATCAGCGGGCAGCCAACCAGGCAGAACATTGTGACGATGAAAATGGGGGTGGAATACGGGGTATCCTGCGTCGGCATGGTTTCAGAGAAGCCGATCGCGGCCAGCATAACGGCGGTGAGCGTACCAGCCAGGGAGGAGACCATCTTATCCACAAAGGAGAACAGCGTACCCATCAGGCCAGGAACGTATTTGCCGGTACGGTAAACCTCGTAGTCGGCACAGTCGGCGGTCATGGTAATGCCCAGGTCGCCTGTAACGCCCACACAGCTTTGCCAAATCAGATAGAGTACAAAGAAAACCGCGGTGAAGAATGTCAGGCCGTTCGTGAAGTTCAAATCGAGCGTTGTCGGATCGCCCAACAGGAACAGGGCAAGGATACCGACGCAGGCGACGATACCGCCCCAGGTGCCAATCACCATCGCCTTTTTCTGGCCCATCTTGCGCGCGACGAAGTTGTACAGCAGGAGTGAAAGCACGATTTTGGGAATGGTGATCAGCGCGGACATACGGCTGTAGTTCGAGTAGTTCTGGCACACGATGCCGTACAGCATAATCATGATGGTGGAGTTGCTTACCATAGACATCGCCAGCTTATCGGTAGAGGTCGCGACGATCATCATCTGGATGGCGCGGTTGTTTTTCAGCACATCCCAGTAATCGCGGAAACCGATTTTCATGACCTCGCCGGTACCGAAGTATTTGTTGTTATCCTTGCGCCACAGGCCGGCGACAGCCATCGCGGCACAGATGGCGGAGAGGACCACCACGATGAACCACAGTTCACGGAAGAAAC
>CANCXY010000182.1 GCA_947381875.1 uncultured Clostridia bacterium
AAGGGGGCAAGCCCCCTTTGGAAACCCATCACGCGCGAAAATTGCATTTTCGCGCACCCAATCATGGGATGGGCGGGCAGGGACGCCGAAGGTTTGGCGGAAATCATAAGACGGATAAAAAAGCACCTGCGAATATGCAAGACGCATGCTTTGCAGGTGCTTTTCTCATTATCCGGCCTATGAGGCGGGGAAAATGCGCAATTTTATACAATTCAGTACACGCTCGGAAATGGTATGATGAGGGCATGCGGGGAAGATGGACGAAGTGGCATTTCTTCCTCTGCCCGAAGGGCAGGGAAGAAAATGTTGTTTGCTTTCACTGTATCCGCAAATACATTTCCGGGAGTGTTAGATATGGGAATTTGGGAAACATTCGACCGTGCGGGCGCGCTGCGCCTGCCAGACAGGGAGATATCATTTGCGGATATCCCTTGGACACCGCACCCCGCCTTTGAGGGCGTGGCGCTGAAACATATCGTCACATCAGCCCAGACAGGCGGGCAGTTCAGTTTCCATCTGGTAAAAATCGCCCCAGGGAAAACCATTGGGGAGCATGTGCATGAGGCCCAGTTGGAAACCCATGAGGTGATTGCCGGGCGCGGGGTGTGCGTCCGCAGCGATGCAGAGATTGCGTATGCGCCGGGCGTGATTTCCATCTTGCCCGCCAGCGTCCCGCATGCCGTGACAGCCGGGAAGGATGGGCTGTACCTTTTCGCAAAATTCCTGCCCGCGCTGGCGTGATGGGATGTTTTTGTGTATTTCCCCGCCCTGCCATTACCCCAGGGCGCGGCAGGCGCGCTGATAGGCCGTGGGCGTAAGCCCCACCTGCTTTTTAAATTGCCTGATGAAGTGGCTCTGGTCGCAGAACCCCGCGGCCAGGGCCGCGTCTGTACTGCTGAATTGCGTCCGCAAAAGGCGCTGCCCCATGCGCACGCGGTTCTGCATCTGGAACTGGTGCGGCGTGAGGCCGACATACCGGCGGAAACAGCGGATAAAATGGCAGGGGCTGATATACCCCGCGCGTGCCATGTCCGCAACGCACACAGCTTCTTCCGGGCGTTGTTCCAGCCGCGCCCGCGCCTGCTCCACCCACGGCGGCACACGGTGTGCCGGGGCGGTGTCAAAAGAAGCGAGCATTTCTGACAGCCGCACCGCCTGAGCGCGCGTCAAATCTGCCCCGCTGACGGACAGCAGACGGCGCAGAGGAGCCTGTAAAGCTTCCCAGTCGTCCCGCAGACGGCTTTTCGGCACGCAGACAGTCAGCAGTGTATACGGCCCGCGCGCCTCAATTTGATGCGGTATATATGGCGGCACGGCAAAGCACGCGCCCGCTTTGCATATGCGGGCCGCGCCGCCCGCCGTAAACACAACCGCCCCGCGCAGGACAATCCCGCCTGTGAACACGGAGACATGGTTGTGCGCCGGATACGAAAACGTCGTGCCCTCGCAGAAGACCACCTCTATCCCGCTGGATGTATCATATAAATATTGCACAGACATATCCCATCCCCCTCCCCTAAGTATACAGCGCCCGCGCGAAAAAAGAAAGTGTTGGGTTTCCAAAGGGGCTGTGCCCCTTTGGCGGAGTCCAGAGGCAGAGCCTCTGGGCGGGTCCGGGCGGCAGCCCGGCACGCGGGCTGATACACGAAAATATAGGAAAAAATGGAAAGGAGCGCATATGGAAAACGATGGAAAAGTGATCGCGCTGTTGATCGACGCGGAGAACGTGTCGCCGAAATATATCAAGACGATTATCGACGAGGTGAGCATGCACGGCACGCCCGCCTATAAGCGCATTTACGGCGATTGGACAAGCGCCGAGATGTCGAGCTGGAAAAAGGTGCTGCTGGAGCATAACCTCACGCCCATCCAGCAGTTCAGCTATACGCAGGGGAAGAATGCGTCCGATTCAGCTATGATCATCGACGCGATGGATATTTTGTATTCCAAAAACGTGGACGGCTTCTGCCTTGTCAGTTCCGATTCCGATTTCACGCGCCTGGCCGCGCGCCTGCGGGAGAGCCGGATGTTCGTGATCGGCATGGGCGAGAGCAAAACGCCGATTGCGTTCAAATCGGCCTGCGACGCGTTCAAATATCTGGATGTGCTGTTGGGCATGAAGGCGGAACCGGCCAGCCCCGCCCCCAAGCAGACGCCTCAGAAAACCAAAAAATGCGCACAGAAGCAGCAGAACAGCAAAAGGAACCAGAGGCAGGAGCCGGAAAAAGTGGAGGCGGAGCCGCTGCCCGCATTGCCAATGGAGCCGCACCACGACGAGGAACTCGCCGCCGCATTCGTGCCGCTGGAGGAGATCATCGAGAAGATCCGGGAGATTGTCGACCACGACTCCGACGAGGACGGCTATATGCCCCTTTCGATGGTGGGTATCATGCTCTCCCGCATCTATGCCGATTTCGATTCCCGCAACTACGGCTTTTCCAAGCTGCATAAACTCATCGACTGTACCGGCGCGTTTGAGACGAGATATGAACAGCTTCCCGGCGGGGGGAAAAATCTGGTGATACGAAACCTGTAGATGGAAAATAAGAAGGTGCGGCGTTCGGAGAAGGACGCCGCGCCTTTGTTCATTGAACAAGTCGAAAAGATTTGTAATGATAATACTTTACAAATCTTTGCGTTTCTGCTATAATAAAAGCATACAGGAGGTGTCCACTATGGCGCAAAGTGTAAATGTTAATTTCCGTATGGATGAGCAGCTAAAGAAAAATGTTGAGGACATCTGCCAGCGCATGGGCATGAACCTCACCACCGCCCTAACAATCTGTTGTAAAAAAATCGAACAGGAGAGGCGAATCCCGTTTGATATTACGGCGGATCCGGATCCTTTCTACTGCGAGAGCAACATCCGCTGCTTGAAAGCAAGATTGGATGCTATCAAGGCCGGGACCGCTAAATTAGAGGAGCATGATTTAATAGAAGATTGAGGGGAACGTGATGGGACGAGGAGTGCAGTGGTACGGAGATGCCTGGGATGAGTATTGCGCGTGGCAGAAAATTGACAAAACAGTTGTAAAACGTATCAACGCTTTAATTAAAGATGCTCGCCGTGCCCCCTTTGAGGGCCTCGGAAAGCCGGAGCCGCTGAAACATGAGCTTTCCGGCCTATGGAGCCGCCGCATCAACGATACAGACCGCCTGACGTACTGCCTGAAAGATGATATTCTGATTATTGTTAGCTGCAAAGGGCACTATGAAATTTGAGACTGGAGAGTAAATAGCAAAAAGACTGCTGTCCAAGTTTTTCCTGGAACAGCAGCCTTTTCTATTTGCCTCAAAAATATTTTCCTTTGTAATATTCCCGTCCTTTTTGCGACTGATATAGCAAAGGCCGAAAGGGGGTGCGTAGGCTGGAAATTGAAAACATTTTCCTTACCTATAAAAAAGACGTGTACCGATACCTGTTATCGCTCACGCACGACCCCGACAAAGCGGAAGACCTTTTATCCGAAACCTTCCTGAAAGCCTTGCAGTGTCTCGGAAGTTTTGAGGAAAGGTCGACAATCAAAACCTGGCTCTTTGGCATTGCCCGCAACCTGTGGCTGCAATCGTTGAGAAGACGCAAAAAGGAGATTCAGCCGGAAGACTTCCTGAGGCTGTATGTAACGGAAGACGCGCTGAACGGCGAAATAGACGGCACAGAACTGACCGCGCGCACCCAGGCCCTGCTCTCGCAGAAAAGCGAAAAAATCAGGCGGATTATGGCAATGCGAATCGAGGGCTATTCCCAATCGGAAATCGCTGCCGCATGCGGGATATCCGAAAATTCTGTCCGTGTAATCGAGTTCCGCACAAAAAAGTGGCTGAAAGAAAACTTGCAAAAGGAGGGGCTGCTCTCATGACACAGGAAATTTCCTGCGACGTATGCAAAGATCTGATACCCTTGGTAAAAGATGAAGTCGCCAGCCCGGACAGCGTGGCTCTGGTAAAAAAACACGCTGCCCATTGTCCCGCGTGCAGGGCGGAACTGGGCGAAACAGACCCCGTGCCCATCCCAAGTGACAAATCCGTTATCCAGAAAATCCGGCGGACAATGTCTCTGCGGGTGCTTGCGTGTGTGGCGCTGGGCGTCGCATTGGGTTTGTCTCTGCGGCTGAACGAAACGTTTATGTATAACCTGTTCATTATGCCCGTGGTGGGTGCGCTGCTCTATCTGTTCAGCGGGAAAAAGTGGTATTATGGCCCCGGCATCATCGCGGCGCTCGGAAGCGTTTGCCAGTTTGTCACGCTCCGGCTCACAGGGCAGGAATCCTTTGACCTGTTGCTGATAAGAATTTCGATAATGGCCGGGCTTGCGTATGGCCTGCTGGCGCTGTTGGGCGGCGGGATAGCCGCACTGTTTCAATACGCATTTGCGAAAGGAGAATGAATCCATGAAAAAGCAAAAGAGCAGGGGCAAACGCGCTGCCGCCGCGGTGCTTGGTATCCTCCTTGTCCTAACGCTGCTGACCAGTATCAGCGCCGTGACCGGCAATCCGCTGATTGCCGCCATAGGGGCGTGCCGCGCGGCCCGTTATGCAGCCGGTACATACGGCATCACCGACGCGGCTGTCTCCTCTGGAAAAAAGGAAAGTGTGTGCAGCTTCACCTATTGGTATACCGTCGCTTCCGAACATTCGCCGGATACAGCGTTTATCGTTCAAGTCCCGTTGTGGGGCGGAATCAGGGACAATTACGAATACGCCGTGACACAGCTTCACAATACGCGGGAGCGCTTGGGGCGGGAGAGGGCAGCATCAGCCCAGGCCGCATTAAACGGCACGCCCTATGCCGATTTAATGCAGGAATGTTCGGTAGAATACGGCTATTTGCCGCCGTCCGTCCCCGAAACGTTTCCAGAGATCCCGTTTAAGGATGCTTTTACTTTGGATATGCCGTTTGACGCAAAGGCGGTCGCAGTCCCGACGCTTTTGAAAATAACGCTTGTCGGGGACAATGCGAGCGAAGATGAGCTAAAGCGCATTCTTCCCGAAATCAAAGCGGCAATGGAACAAAGCGGCCTGTACTTTGATTACTATACCGTATACTATGAAAAATCAGACGCCTCTTATGATACAAGCGGCTTTTCTGGAATCTATAGCGCCGAGGCTGTGCCAAAAGATGCGATTGTGTGACGGGGTATCGTCCTTTCAATGTAGTTTCTTCCTATGACCTCCTGCATTGCCTGCCATACTTCCTGAGAGGAATAACGCGTATCTGTCAGTTTCGCTTCCTGTTCAGCTTCCCTGAGTTTTGCGTAAATTTCGCTGTCCAGATGCAATTCTTCTGTGATGGAAACGGCCATATATTGCCATAGTCACTTCTTGCTAAATCTGTAATCGAATTTTCCCGTTGCCCCGCAATGATATTTTCCGCTTGTTTTTTCGCCAGAATATGATACAATATCCCTATCAAACCCCGCAGGAAAAGGAGCCGACATCCCCCATGCCAATAGACAAGCGCAAATTCAACAAAACCCTCATCCGCCTCACCGTCCCCATCGCCCTGCAAAGCCTGATGCTTGCCTCCGTCGCGGCGGCGGACGCCCTGATGTTGGGCACGGTGGCGCAAAGCGAGATGACCGCCGTCTCCCTCGCCACACAGATTCAGTTTGTGCAAAACATGTTTGTCACCGCCATCACCAGCGCGGGCGCAATCCTCGGTGCGCAGTACTGGGGCAAAGGCGACACCACGGCGCTCGAAGATATTTTCCATATGATTCTGCGCTACGCGGGCCTTGTCTCCGTCGCATTTTTCCTCGCGTGCGAATTGCTGCCCGGCCCGCTGATGCACATTTTCACAAGCGACCCGGAACTGATCGCCATCGGCAGCGCGTACCTGCGCATTGCGGGCTGGTCGTACCTGTTCACAGGCATTTCGCAGTGCTATCTTACCATCATGAAGGTGACGGACCATGTAAAGCCCGGCGCCCTGATAAGCACCGGCGCGGTGCTTTTGAATATTGTCCTGAACGCAATCTTCATTTTCGGCCTGTTGGGCGCGCCAAAGATGCAGGCGCGCGGCGCGGCCTTGGCCACCACCATATCGCGCATCGTGGAGCTTGCCCTGTGCGTGGGCGTGTCCGCGCGCCCGACGTACCTGCGCCCCATCTGGAATCGCTTGGCAAAACTGCCCAAAGCCCTGAAAGCCGACTTCGCCCGCCAGTGCCTGCCGCTGTTAGGCGGTTCGCTGTGCTGGGGCGTCGGCTTTACATCCTATACCGCCATCATGGGCCATATGGGCACGGATGCGGCGGCGGCCAACTCGGTGGCGGCGGTGGTGCGTGACCTCGTCTGCTGCCTGTGCAACGGCATTGGCAGCGCGGCGGGCATTATGGTAGGCGGGGAGTTAGGGGCAGGCCGTTTGGAGATGGGCAAAGCCTACGGCATCCGCCTGAAAAATATATCGTATGTCATCGGTTTCGGCTCCACGGCCTTTGTCCTCGCCGTCACGCCGGGCGTCCTGCGCATGGTCTCCCTCACCCCCAAGGCGCAGGAGTACCTCACAGGCATGATGGTCATTATGGCCGTCTATATGATAGGCCGCTGCGTCAACACCGTGACGATCAACGGCGTTCTGGACGGCGGCGGCGATACAGTCTTTGACCTTTACAGCCTGATTGTAAGCATGTGGTGTATCGCCATCCCGCTGGCGCTGTTGGGGGCGTTCGTGCTGAACTGGTCGCCGCTGGCAGTCTACGCCTGCACCTGCCTGGATGAAGTGGGCAAGATCCCTTGGGTAATGCTACGTTTCCGCAAATACAAATGGGTGCGCGACCTCACCCGCACCTCCGCCTGACGGCTGTTGGGCTGCCGCCCAAACCTGCCCAAAGGGCGCTGCCCTTTGGAATCCTGC
>CANCXY010000183.1 GCA_947381875.1 uncultured Clostridia bacterium
TGGTGCTTCTATTCTACACCTCACAGGAGGTTTACACAAACTTTGGGATGTTCTCAATCATGATTCTGAAGAACACGGAGTACCGGAGTTATCAGCCATGACCGTCTGCCGGATGGCTTTGCGTATGTGGCGCTGTAATGACGAAAATAGTTTTCCTTCTAAAATCAAGTATTTCCCGACAGTGTGAATACCTGCGTAAACCGTTTTTTCTGCTCCGCAGAAAGATGGTGGCTGACCAGTATCAGCGTAAGCCCGGCTTTGGACAGCAGGGCTTTTTCTATTCTGTCTGCGTTTTCCTCATCCAACGCACTGGTCCCTTCATCTACCAACAAAACAGAACGAGCATGGATCAATGCCCTTGCAATCGCCACCCTTTGTTTCTGGCCGCCGGAAAGATTGCCGCCATTTTCCCCCACAACCGTATCCAGACCGGCAGGCAAAGACAACAGATCGTTTTCCAATGCGCTGTCCTGCACTGCTCTCCATATCTGCTCCTTTGCAAATTCCCCTCCCAACGTGATATTATCCAAAACCGTAGTATTAAACAAAAACACGTCCTGCCCAATATAGCCAATCTGCTGCCATAACTGCTCGGTGCTGCAATCCTTTATTTCCTGATTATCCAAACGGATGGAACCTGTATACTCCGGCAGACACCCCAGTATCAGTTTGAGCAGTGTGGATTTTCCGCGGCCGGAAGGGCCGGTCAGCGCATATTTTCCCCCTTTTTCAAAATGGGCGCTAAACCCTTTGACAACCGTTTTTTTATCATAACAAAAGCCCACATCCTCCATTGTTATTCCATTTTGCATAACTTCCATCGGCATTTCCGCTTTTACTTTTCTTTCATTATCCGCCATATTTTCTGTATGCGCGGAAATTTTTTCAAAATATGGCTTTGCGGAAGACATGGACAATATATCCTGTGTCATGTTGCCTAACCCGGCGGAAAGATTCCCGCACAAATTCCCGCCGCCCGTAAGCGCCCCCTGTAAAATGATCCCCCGCACAGACAATACGCCGATCAAAGCGACATGCAGCATTTGACAGACAATGTTGATACATCCCATCCCTGCGCCGACAAATCCCTTTATGTAGGCCAACTGGCATTTTGGGCGTTCTATTGAATCACTGGCCCGCCCTATACTGCTGATAAACCGCTGCCCCCGATTCAAAAAGCGGAGGACATCATATCCCATCAACTGTTCTTTTAGCTGGCTCACCGCCACTGACTGTTTCTGAGCGCAAACAGCGCCCAGATATTCCATCTTCTGATGAAAAAGTTTTGGAACGGACAGCATGATCATGGTTGTTATCATAGATGCGGCCAACAGCGACCAGTGAAGCGAAAGCAGGGCAAAAATACTGAGTACCACTGTAACTGCCGAACGGATGCAGTCAAAAAAAGGGTTCCATGCCAGACTCTCTATCTGGCTGATATCATTCGTGAACTGGGACAAGTATTCCCCTACCGGCTGTTCATGAAAACTGCGGTATCTTTTTTTCAGCAGCAGTTCCGCTATATCCTGACGTATGGCATTGTTCATGTTCTGGATGGCACGGCACCGAAAAAAGGTTTCCGCACCCGTCAGCCCATAGATAAGGAACCAGACGCCCACAAGGATCGTTGTCCAGAACATAAACCGGTACATGTCCCGGTCAATAATCCCTTGAAATGCCCGCATCATCAGCATATTTGCGCCCACCTGAAGCCCGCATACTATTATCAGGCAAAGGATCGCCCATGCGTTTGCTTTCCAATATCTCTTTAGATAGCAAACCATGTCAATGGAATGGTTCTCCCTGCTGTTTATTCTCTCCATCTTTCTCATGTTTTTCCTCCCCTTCCCTGCTCTTTACTCCTAAAGTATCATAGGGAAAACGGGAATTATCATAATTCCCAAAGTAAATGTAATTTGCTCCCGTCTGCACAGTCTTTTTTGGATCGTATTGTTCTTCCCACTTTCCTTTCTCAAGCAATGGTGTATCATAATTCCCGACGCATATATAATTCATCCCCGTTTGCATAAAACATCTTGCCATGTACAGAAAAGGGACGAATGCCGCTGGTTCGGCCAGTTCATAGGCTTTTACTTCCCCAGCCTCCAGTTCTAATTCCATAGAACGCAGGATCTGCAGCCCCTCCAAGGATCTCAATAATTCCTCTACTGTGCCGCAAGGCATTTGAAGCTGTTTTGCCGCGGCCTCTGCTATAAAGTACCCGCGTTTCCGGCAATGAAGATATTCCAACAGTTCCAGACATCCCTGTCTGGACAAAAGAGCGAACAGGCGGCGGTATTCTTCTTTCGGCGCAAGCCATGCGGCATATCCATCCCTCGGTTCAGGCCAGAGCGTGGCAAACGATAAATCTTCCGCGTGCATATCCAGCAGGATACCGCCTATTGTCCTGATCTGACTCAACATCCATCGATCCATGCCATCCCCCATATCGGGACGGCACGTTTTCAAGTATCCCATTTCAGGTATTCCAAGCCCATCGTCAAGCAGATATTTGATGCAGGAAAACACCAGACGGCAAAGCCGCTCCAAGCGCTCTTTCTTCGGGAACGAACACAGCCAGCCGCCGGCCACTTCTTCCATCTCTATCCGTTTACTCCCATCCCGCCCAAAAAGGGCGTCTATTGTTACCCCTAATGTATCCGCAATCGCCGGCAGCAAGGTTACGTCCGGCGCACCCCCGCACTCCCAACGGCTTACCGCCTGGCCACTGATACCCACCGCTTCCCCCAGTTCCTCCTGCGTCATGCCTGCCGCTTTCCGAAACTTGGAAATCTGTATACCGAGCAAGGGATCATTCATTTTGCCCATTCCTCCGTCTAAATGATTACTTGTATTATATCCCAAAGGTCGCTTGTGTACAAGGCAGGCGTATTTGACAAAATCCAACTGTTACTTGGTTTCTGTTCGGGTAACACTCCCCGGAATGGCGATAGAAAAGGCCTTCGGAAAAGACAGCATCCACAAAATAAAACAGGACGCCAAAAGGCCGGAAATAAAGCCCTGCGGCTTTATTTCCGGCCCTTTGCTCTACGGCACTGAAAAAATATTCAGCACGAACCGTACATTGAAATTCTGAAAAGCTGCTGTTACAGCGCCCATTTCTCCTGCTCTGTGTGAAGCAGCTTGTGGGCCTTGTGGGAAAGCGGTGCTTCCATATAGCTCCTGTAAACCTCCTGCACCGCCGGGTTTTCATGGGAGAAACGCAGGGGATTGTTTTTATCCAGCACATACAGACGTTCCCCGCGCTCGCCTGCTAACTCCTGATCCCCGCAGATCGGCTGTCCGCCGCCGCCCGCGCAGCCGCCCGGACAGGCCATGATCTCTACAAAATCATATTCCACCTCGCCCGCGCGGATGGCTTCTACCAATTTGCGGGCGTTGCCCAATCCGCTTGCGACAGCCACGCGCAGGACCGTATCATTGATGCGGAAGGTGGATTCTTTCCAGCCCTCCAAACCGCGCACGTCGCTGAACGCGTCCGCGTCCGGGTTTTTGCCTGTGAGCAGATAGTACGCGCTGCGCAGAGCGGCCTCCATCACGCCGCCGGTCGCGCCGAAGATCACACCCGCGCCCGTGGCGGTGCCGAGGGGCTGGTCGAAATCCTCCTCCGGCAGCGACGCGGCGTCCACATGGCGCAGCAGGCGGCCCAGTTCGCGGGTCGTCAGGGCGATATCAACGTCCTTCGATGCGGCATCGTTGACAGCCTCGACATCACACTCGTACTTCTTCGCGGTGCAGGGCATGATGGATACGCAGAAAATCTTTTCCGGGTCAACGCCCAAAAGCTGCGCATAATAGCTTTTCGCAACCGCGCCGAACATCTGCTGCGGCGATTTGGCCGTGGAAAGCTGTGTTACCATATCGGGGTATTCCAGCTTCATAAAGCGCACCCAGCCTGGGCAGCAGGAAGTGAACATAGGGCCTTTTTTGCCTGCTTTCAAGTGTTCGATCAGCTCGCTGCCCTCCTCCATGATAGTGAGGTCCGCGGAGAAATCGGTATCAAACACATAGTCGACGCCCAGCGAACGGATGGCCGCGACCATGCGTTTTTCCGTCGCCATCTCCGGCGGCAGGCCGACCACATCGCCCCAGGCGGCGCGCACAGCGGGAGCCACCTGCACAACAACGATCTTCTCCGGGTCGGCAATGGCTTCACGCACTTTTTGTGTATCGTCGCGCACTGTCAAAGCCCCCACCGGGCAGTGCGTGATGCACTGGCCGCAAAGCGCGCAGTTGATATCGCGGATGCTCTTGCCGCCTGTTACCTCCACGCGGGCATGCTTGCCCGTGCCAGTCAGCGACCAGACGCCCATGGACTGGACCTTCTCGCACACATTCACACAGCGCAGGCACTGGATACAGCGCGAGCCGTCGCGGATCAGCGGGAAGGTGCGGTCCCATTTGCTGGAAAATGGCTTTTTGGTGAACGGCTCCTCCTGTAGATTCAGGTCAAGCGCCACCTTTTGCAGCTTACAGCTCCCGTTGCGCATACAGGTGGTGCAGGAGACATTGTGCTGGCTGAGGATTAACTGTACGTTGATGCGGCGGGCGTCCAGCACACGGGGCGTCGCGGTGTGTACCACCATGCCCTCCTCTGCCGCTGTGGCGCAGGCGGCGCTCAAACGCTCCTGCCCCTCGATCTCTACAACGCAGACGCGGCACGCGCCCACCTCGTTCAGCTCTTTCAGATAGCAGAGAGTGGGGATATCAATGCCCACCTGCTTTGCAGCCTCTAAAATGGAAGTACCCGGCTCGACCGCAACTGGGCGGCCGTCGATGGTGAGATTTACCATTTCTTATCCCTCCCTCCCAAAAATGCGCCAAGCCCGTGATGGTCGCAGCGCAGGCAGCGGGAGCATTCCTGCTTTGCCTCCTGCTCTGTCATACACAGTTCCATCAGCTCGAAATCGTCCGCGCGCTCGGCGGCGGAGCGTTCGGACATATCAATGCGCCCGCACGGGCCAACGGAAGTGCGCGGCGCGTCGGGGATATCCACCGGGCGCGGCAGGACGTGGCGGAACCCAAGATAGGCGTCAATGTTGACAGCGGCGGTTTTCCCGGCCTCGACGGCGCGGATCACAGTGGAAGGGCCGCTGACGGCGTCGCCGCCCGCAAACACAGCTTCGCTGCCAAACACGGTGCAGCCCGCGTCGCTCTGTAGGTTGCGTCGGCTAATTGGCACACCGCGTTCGGCGAATGTGGCGCTGTCGACAAGCTGGCCGATGGCGGCGACGATCACGTCACATTCCATGCGCACTTCCTCGCGCTCGGCCTTGACAGGGCGCGGACGGCCCCGGTCGTATGCGCCGGGGATCTGCGGCTGCACAATCAGCGCGGCCACATTGCCCTCCGCGTCCTTTTCCACGCGGACAGGGGCCATCATTGTGACCATCTCGCAGTTCTCGGCAATCGCGCCCTCTACTTCCTCCGGCAGGGCCGTCATATCCTTCTGGCGGCGGCGGTAGACGCATTTTACTTCCTTTGCGCCCAGGCGCTTTGCGGTGCGGGTGCAGTCCATCGCGACGTTGCCGCCGCCCACCACGATCACACGCTTGCCTGTCAAATCGAGTTTTTCCTCGTCACCCATCGCGCGCAGGAGTTCCACGGCGGAAAGCACGCCCTTTGCGTCTTCACCCGGCACGCCGAGGCTGTTGGCCGCATGCGCGCCGATGGCAAGATAGATGGCGTCATATTCGCCGCGAAGCTGTTCGTACAGTTCGCCGGTGACAGGCGTCTCGGTGCGCGCCACAACGCCCGTGCCGAGGATTGCGTCGATATCGGCGCTCAAATACTATTCCGGCAGGCGGTAACGCGGGATACCGTAGCGCATCATGCCGCCTAATTTTTTGCGCTGCTCAAACACGGTGACGCTGTGGCCCATCAGGCGCAGGAAATAGGCGGCTGTGAGGCCGGAGGGGCCGCCGCCGATCACAGCGACTTTTTTCCCGGTGGCAGGCAGGGGGTCAGGCGTGGGCACAACGCCCGCGTTGTCAATCGCCATGCGCTTAATGCCGCGGATGTTGACGGCAGCATCGACCATATTGCGGCGGCAGGCGTTTTCACAGGGATGTTCGCACACCAGCGCGCACGCCGCCGGGAAGGGGTTGTCGTAGCGGATGACGCGCACGGCGTCGGCGTAGCGTTTTTCTTTAACAAGAGCTATGTATTCGGGGATATCGACGTGGGCGGGGCACCCTAATTTACAGGGGACGGGTACGAACGTGGCCGTGCAGTGGTTGGAGCGGATATGTGCCATGAAGTCGTCGTGGAACGAGTGCAGGCAGTCCAACAGGCTGCCCGCCGCCTCGTAGCCGATGGCACAGTCGGCGCTGTCGCGGATGGCGCGCGCCAGACGTTCGAGGGTGTCGAGGTCCTCCATCCTGCCCTCCCCTTCAAGGATACGGTTGAGGATGAGGGACATCTGATGCAGCCCCACGCGGCACGGCACGCACTTGCCGCAGCTCTGGGATACGCACAGGGTTAGAAAGGCGGCGCTCTGTTCCACCGGACAGTTGCCCGCCGGGGCCACCGCGCCGCGCCGCGCAAGGTCGCTGTACAAGCTGCTGATCTTCTGCTCGGCGCCGCTGGGGCGTATGATTTCCAATCTGTTCATAAAATTCCTTCCTTTTAGAGAGGATTCTGTTCAAGCCATACAGGCATATAAAATTGTACCTTGTCGAAAAGGGTTTGTCAATGTAAAAACAGCCAAAACTTTGCCCATTTTTTGTACAAAAATACCGGGCAGCGCCCGCGTGTGGCTGGAATGCACACACCGG
>CANCXY010000184.1 GCA_947381875.1 uncultured Clostridia bacterium
GCTGTTCGGCCAACCTGTACGCCTCACGCAGGCCGCTGGAAAAGCCGGCGGCTGTCACAATCAGCGCCAGGGAAACCGCCATGCCCGCGCAGAGTGTCCAATGGCGCGTGCGGTTCTGTGCGCGGCTCCGGCGCGCAAGCTGCGGTTCGGCCGGCCGTTCCATGTGCCATGACCGCGCGCGATAGGCGCTGAAGGCGCGGCGGGCAGGGGAGAAGGTTTCGAGCGGCTCCACGCGAAACGCGGTGCGCGCGGGCCTTTGCGCCGCCAGGAACAGCATCAGGCCCGACCACAGCGCGCACAGCAGCAGCCCCAGCGGCGAAACGGACAGATGTAGCGTATTGGGGATGGACTGTCCTATCTCAGCAACAAAAAGCGCGTCCAAGTCGCCGAGCAGCCGCGCCACCGCATCCACGCGGTTCAGGGCAGAAAAGGTGATCCACAGCCCCAGTGCCGCGCACACCATCCCCGCGGGGATAGCGACTGCGCCAAGGAAAAGCGCCTCCCAGTACACGCTTGCCTGGAGCTGACGCCGCGTCGCGCCGACGCTGGCAAGCTGGCCGAGCGCGCGCACGCGCTGAGAAAGCGACACCGTGAACGCGCTGCGGATCAGGAAGGCGGTCGCAAGCAGCAGCGGTACCGCCATTACGGCGGTAGCCATCAGGACAAGCAGGGCGAGAGGGGAACGGTCGATCACGTCTTTCCAGGCGGCCATGTCATGCACCTCCGGGTAGATGGTGCCCGCGAGGGATATCCCGCCCATCAGTACGGCGGAAAGCAGGCTGCTTGCAATCGTGATTTCCAGCAGTGTCAGCCCTGTGCGTGTGCGCTCGGCGCGCATCTGGCGCAGAGTCATTTTCCGTATCACGCTCATGGGCGCACCTCGTCCCGCACAATGCGCCCGTCACTCAGGGTGATGATGCGCTTTGCCTGTAAGGCAAGCTCTAAGTTATGCGTAATGATGATTGTCGTCTCATGTATCTCCCGCAGCAGCGCCATCACCCCGGCGGTGTTCGCGGTGTCGAGGTTGCCGGTCGGCTCGTCGGCCAGCAGGAGCGCCGGGCGCGTTACCACTGCCCGCGCAATGGCGACGCGCTGCTGCTGCCCGCCGGAGAGCGTGTCGGGCAGGGCGTTCAGCTTTTCCGCAACGCCCAAACGCAGTGCAAGCGCCTCCACCTGTTCCGCATCCGGCTGCCGTGCGTCCAGCAGCAGCGGCAAAAGCAGGTTTTCCCGCACTGTAAGATAGGGGATGAGGTTATAGTTCTGATACACAAGCCCGATTTGCCGTCGACGGAACACTGTGCGGCTTTCCTCCTTCTGCGCGAACAGGTCGACCCCCGCAATCTCTACGCTGTCATCCGTCGGCACATCCACACCGCCCAGCAAATGGAGCAGCGTGGATTTGCCAGAGCCGGACGCACCTACGATTGCCGCGAAATCGCCCTGCTCCATAGAGAAGGAAACGTCGCACAGCGCGCGCACGGGTGCGCCGCCGCCGGTGTATTCTTTGGTTAAATGACGAACTGTCAAAAAAGACATATTCTTCCCGCCTTTTCTGTTGGAATGGGGCGAATTTTGCCCTGTGCGCCCGCCAGGCAGGCACACAGGGCAGGTTTCCGATATCCGCCCGATACGGCTATTTTCGCAGATGAGAGTGACAGCCGCGTGACAGCAGGGTGACAATCCTGTCACTTTGGCGGGGATCAATGACTATTTTGCCTGGCACTTTTTCTTGTGCGCTTTTATTTTTTTGATCGCCCAGTCATAATGGCTTGCGGTGCTGCTGACAAAATAGGACCCCAACGGGCTGCCCCCGACCCATTTGTATACGCCTCTGGAAAACAACTCCTCATTGGAAAAAGTTTCCGCCAAACGCAGTACATCATGATGGGAGCCATCCAGCATTTCTTTTGCTTTTTCCAAAGATGTATCCTGGTGTTTTTCCAAGACCCCACGTTCATTTCCCCATAGGTTTTCCAGTTATAGGGTTCTGGAAGGAATGGCTTGGCTTCGCCGCTCTGGTTGGAATGCACCCAGTTCAGCAGCAGTTGATGCCATTCGTACAAGTGGATCAGGACATCCCGGAGGTTTTTATCCCGTTTCCAATGCGCCTCCTTCTTTTTTTCGTCATCGGAAAAATCAAAAACGGTGGATAGTTCCTGTTCGGACAAGCCCGCAATGAGCTTGTTCAATGCTTCATAGCGAGTTGCGGCAGCAGTCAGAAGGTCTGTTTTGGTGGTTGGTCTGGACATGGCACATACCTCTTTTCTGTTATTGTGCTTTCAGTATACCAT
Organism: uncultured Clostridia bacterium; assembly: GCA_947381875.1. Lineage (GTDB taxonomy): Bacteria > Bacillota > Clostridia > Oscillospirales > Ruminococcaceae > Ruthenibacterium. The sequence continues at coordinate 2,292 of CANCXY010000184.1, forward strand.
CCATATCCTGACACCCTCTGTCAAGGTTTATTTTTTTCATAAATCGCCAAAGCCTGCGCGGCCACTTCCTCCCGTAAATACGCTGGCTCTATGATTTTCACCTGTGTCCCGAATGAAAGAAGATAGCCTGTCAGCCATGCGTCGGCGGGCAGGTTTGCGCGGATGAGAAGGTCTCCGTTTTCCTGCTGTTCTATTTGTGTTTCGTCAAATTCATCCCACACCCGGTAGGCGGTTTCCCTGGAAAACAGAAGGACAATTTGCGTGTACGCCTTCGGCCCGCCGCTTTCCGCCTCCGGGCAGGGCCTTGGCACGAAGGTCTGCCCGGATATTTCCAAATGGGAAATGCGGTGTAATTTGAACAGGCGGAAATCCTGTTTTTCCAGGCAGAACGCTTTCAGGTACCATGCTTTTGATTTGTAAAATAATTTTAACGGCTGCACGCGGCGTTTGCTTTTCCCGCCGTTCGCGTTTGCATAGAACATCGTGATTTCCCGGTGTTGGATCACCGCTGTTTTCAGCATTTCAAATTTTTCGTTATCGCGGCCTGGATTCCCCCAGCGGGAGAAGTCCACTTCCAGCCAGCTTCCCGCGTCCATATGAAAAAGCGCGGATAATTTTGTCAGCGTCTCCCGTCCCGCCGCATACCCTGTGGCAGAGAGGCCCTCTATCGCCGACAATATTTCTTCCTTCTCTTTTTCGGACAGGAGCGTCCGGTCCAAAGAGAAATCCGGCAGCAAACAGATCCCACCATTCCTCCCCGGTTCGGCATAGATGGGGATGCCTGCGCCGCTCAACGCGTCTATATCGCGGTAGATCGTCCGGGCGGAGACTTCCATTTCATCCGCCAGTTCCGCGGCGGTGGCATGTCCTTTCTCCAAAAGATGGTATAAAATTTTGAACAGACGGCTGTCTGACATGACGACTCCTTCCCAATGGTTCATATATACAGCCGGAGCGTAAACCGCACGCTGCCCGGCATATTTTCGGCGGTAAGCTCGCCGCCCTGCCCCTGCGCGATGGCGCGGGCCAGCGCAAGCCCAATCCCGGCGGCGGAGGAAGCAGCGTTTGGCCCTTTGTGGAAACGTTCAAAAATATGCGGCATTTCGTCCGGGGGGATTGGCGCGCCCGTATTTTGTACAGTAAACACAAACCAGAGGGGCGTCCTTTCCGCATGCACCCAGATACACCCGCCATCGGGCGTATGCTCCATGGCGTTTTTGACAAGGTTTTTGCCAGCGCCTCCGCTGTCCACGCCGCGTCACAGCGGCAGATAAGGCCGTCGGGGCAGTCCACAGAAAAATCAATGTTCTTTTGCCCCATCACAGCAAGGAAACTGCCGCAGGCGCGGTGAAGGACGGCGTCGGCGGGCTGTTCTTCCGGGTGGAACAAAACGGCTTTTGCGTCCAGGCGGCTCATTTTCAAAAGACGTTCCACCAGCCATTGTACGCGGTCCACCTGTTCGCCCACTGTTAGGGCGCAGGCTGATTTCATTTCGGCGGGCGTATCCGGCTCGGCCCAAAGCTCCGCCTGCAAAGAGATAGCCGCCAGCGGCGTTTTCAGTTGGTGGGCGATGTTGCTCAGGGAATCGCTTAAAAAGGTGCGGTCCTTTTCCAGCGCGGCCCGCTGGGTGTCCAGCACGGTCGTCACTTTGTAAAGATCATCTTTCAGGGCACTCAGTTCTCCTGGGCGCTCGTCGCGGATATCCACCGGCTCCTTGCCGAGGTATACGTCCATCAGGTAGCGCGAAAGTCTGGCGATCTCCCGGTAGCGCCAGCGTGTGAATGCCAGCGCAAGCGCGCACAGAAGAAGGCAGGCCGCAAGGCAGAACAACGCCGCCCACACGCCCCACAGTGCCGCCGCCAGCAGGGACGCCGCCGCAGAGGCTCCCAGCAGCGCCGCCGCAAAGCAGCCCACTTCACGATTTCGCATACACGGCACCCTCCCAGCGGTACCCAATGCCGCGCACAGTCGAGATAAACGGCTCGTCGGACGTTTTCAGCTTTTCCCGCAGGCGCTTGACGGTGACGGTTAGCGTGTTGTCGTTGACATAGCTGCCGCCCTGGTCCCACAATAGCTGCAAAAGTTGTCCGCGTTCCAGCACCTGCCCGGCGTGCGTCAGGAATACGAGGAGCAGGCGGTATTCCTGCGCGGTCAGTTCCAACGACTGCCCCTCCAAACGCGCCTGCATGGTGCGCGTGTCCACCTCTAAGCCCCGGCACAGATAACGTTCCGTGCGCGCCCTGCGCCGCAGGACGGCCCGCAGGCGTGCGGTGAGTTCCCTGGCCCGGAACGGCTTTTCGATATAGTCGTCCGCGCCGCCCTCCAAACTCTGCACAGCGCTCCATTCGTCGGTGCGCGCCGTCAGGATGAGGATGGCGGCATTGCCCGCCGTCCGCCGCCAACAGACACGCCAGCGGTTCGCGGATAGCCGCTTCATCCTCCACCAGAAGAATTTTCATTGCAACTCCCCCTTGCACAAAAACAGTATAGCACATATCCCGGCAAATGGACAAGGGGCTGTGTTGGGCTGCCGCCCAAACCTGCCCAGAGGCTCTGCCTCTGGACTCCGCCAAAGGGGCGCGCCCCTTTGGAATCCCATCTTGTTCCAAAGGAATAGGGGGGCATGCGGTTTGCAAAACTTTTGCGGATTGTATAGCGCGTCAAGCGCCGATATGGTATAATAGAATCAAAACAGACCAGACACAAAACGAAGGAGGCAAGGAACTATGCGTATGTATGATATCATCGCCAAAAAACGGGACGGCGGCACGCTGACAAAGGAGGAGATCGAATTTTTTGTACACGGTTTTACAGCGGGCACGATTCCTGACTACCAGGCCAGCGCCCTGCTGATGGCGATTTACTTGCGCGGTATGACGGCACAGGAGACCGCCCAGCTTACCGCCGCTATGGCGCACAGCGGCGATATGGTCGACCTGTCGCCCATCGCGGGCGTAAAAGTGGATAAGCATTCCACGGGTGGCGTCGGCGATAAAACGACGTTTGTCGTCGCGCCCCTTGCGGCGGCATGCGGCGTAAAGCTGGCAAAGATGAGTGGTCGCGGCCTTGGGCACACCGGCGGTACGGTGGATAAGATGGAGGCAATCCCCGGCTGTGCCGTCTCCCTCTCCCAGAAAGCATTTTTCCGGCAGGTGGAGGAGATTGGCCTCGCGGTGATCGGGCAGACAGGCAATTTGGCTCCTGCTGATAAAAAGATCTATGCCCTGCGCGATGTGACGGCTACTGTCTCGTGCATCCCTCTGATCGCCAGCAGTATCATGAGTAAAAAGCTCGCTTCGGGTGCAGACTGTATCCTGCTGGATGTCAAAACAGGCAGCGGCGCGTTTATGAAAACATTGGATGATTCCATTGCACTGGCAAAAGCGATGGTGGAGATAGGGGAACACAACGGACGGCGCACAGCGGCGCTCATTACCGATATGGATACACCTCTGGGCTGCAACATTGGAAACAGCCTGGAGGTGATCGAAGCAGTAGAAACACTGCGCGGTCAAGGCCCGGCGGACCTGACAGAAGTGTGCCTCGCGCTGACAGCAAACCTCCTGTACCTGGCAGGGCAGGGGAGCTTAACCGATTGCCGCGCCCGTGCTGCTCAGGCGCTTGCCGACGGCAGCGGCTATGAAAAGCTGCGCGCCATGGTGGCCGCGCAGGGCGGCGATATGTCTGTTTTGGACGATACAACAAAATTTGCACCCGCCGCCTATGCGCAGGACGTATTGTGCGAAGCGGACGGCTATCTTGCCGCGACAGATACGGAAGGCATTGGCATTGCGACAGTCCTGCTTGGTGCGGGGCGCGAAACAAAGGAAAGCCCCATTGATTACGCAGCGGGTATCCGCCTGCGCAAAAAAGCAGGGGACAGGGTACGGCGAGGGGAAATGCTTGCCACGCTCTACGCGGCGGACGCGGAAAAATGCCGGGCGGCGGAAGAAAAACTGCGCGCTTCGCTGACATTTGCCGAAACCGCGCCAGCCCGTCCTGCCTTAATCCTTGCCCGTGTGGATAAGGATGGCGTTATGAAAATGGAACAAGGAAAAGCATAGGAGGCGCATGACTATCTGAAAGGCGTGATGAACGGCAAGACCGCCCTGCTTTGGGCCTTCATCAGACAGATAAAGTTCAATTTACATATAGTTCTGAGCAAAAGATTGTTCTATGAACTCTTTAACTGCTTGTATATCTGCAAATTTTTCGCACTTAGGAAATCCCTCAATATTCTGATGTGAATATGTTAAATGGAAAATATAATAAACATCTGTCCCCAATTCCTCGCTGGTAACGTATAAAACATCATCATTAGATGTACATTTTGCAACTGCCCATATTTCTTTGTAATATAGAAAATGTCCTTCCCCAATCTCCTTTTTTAATTCTTTAACCAAAAACCCATTTGATTGTGATAATGGCACCATATGCCAATTAAAATCATTGCCATATTTATCACCGAGTTCACAAAAAACTTCTTCAGC
>CANCXY010000185.1 GCA_947381875.1 uncultured Clostridia bacterium
GCAGTACTATAACGACGACCTCTCCCTCGCGGAGATCGCCGAAAACTTCGGCATCACGCGCCAGGGCGTGCGCGACGCAATCAAGCGCGGCGAGGGCACAGTATTGGAGTTAGAGGAGAAAATCGGCTTCGCGCGGCGCTACCGCGTGATACAGGACGGGCTGGATGAGCTTGAACATCTGGCGCGCGACGTGAATTTCTACAACAATGGCTTCTATGCGGTGAATGAGGATGTGCGCCGCCTCACGGACGAAATGCTGCGCGTCATTCAGCGCATCAACGAGGCATGAAGGAGTGTTCCGGCAATGGCATTTGAATCCCTGAGCGAACGGCTCACGTCCGTGTTCAAAAAACTGCGCGGCAAGGGCAAGCTGAACGAACAGGATATCCGCGAAGCCATGCGCGAAGTGCGCGTTGCGCTGCTGGAAGCGGACGTGAACTATAAGGTCGCGAAGGAGTTTATCGCTGATGTGACCGAGCGCGCCATCGGGCAGGAAGTGATGGACAGCCTGACCCCCGCCCAGCAGGTCGTGAAGATCGTCAACGACGAGCTGACCGCATTGATGGGCGGCGACGAGGCCGCGCGTATCCGCATCAAGGCAAAGCCCCCCACAGTCATCATGCTCTGCGGCTTGCAGGGCGCGGGCAAAACGACGCACGCCGCCAAGCTGGCAAAGTATTTCCTGAAAGAGGGCCGCCGCCCCCTGCTGGTCGCGTGCGATATCTACCGCCCCGCGGCGGTCGACCAGCTCTGTATTGTCGGCGAAAAGGCCGGCGCGCCGGTGTTCCGTCTGGATGGCGAGGTGCCGGAGGTCATTGCGAAAAAGGCCGTCGCGCACGCGAAGGACCACGGCAATGATATTGTGATTTTAGATACGGCGGGCCGCCTGCATGTCGACGAGGCTCTAATGGCCGAATTGCAGCGCATCAGAGAGAACGTAGAGGTCGATGAAACGCTGCTGGTGATTGACGCAATGGCGGGCCAGGACGCGGTGAACGTCGCCAAGAGCTTTGCCGACAGCACCGGGCTTGACGGCATAATCCTGACAAAGTTAGACGGCGATACCAGAGGCGGTAGCGCGCTTTCGGTGCGCACGGTGACGGGCAAGCCCATCAAATTCGCGGGCGTGGGCGAAAAGTTAGACGACCTGGAAGTGTTCCACCCCAGCCGCATGGCGAGCCGTATCTTAGGCATGGGCGACGTGCTGACGCTGATCGAAAAGGCGCAGGACACCGCCGACCAGAAGCTGGCTGAGCAGACCGCCAGGCGCCTGATGCAGAACAAGTTCGATATGAACGATATGCTGACGCAGTTTGAGCAGGTGAAGAACATGGGCGGCGCGGGGGCGATGCTCTCGATGGTGCCGGGCGCGGGGCGCATTTCGGACGACGACCTCGCCAAGAGCGAACGCGAGATGCTACACATGAAAGCGATTATCCAGAGCATGACGAAGGCCGAGCGCGCCAAGCCGGACCTGATCGACCCCAAGCGCAAGCGGCGCATTGCGGCGGGCAGCGGTACGCGCGTGGAAGATGTGAACCGTCTTTTGCGCCAGTACGAGCAGATGCGGAAGCTGATGCGCCAGGTGAAAAAGAACCCGCGCGCGTTTGGGCGCGGCATGCGGGGCTTTGGGGGCATGTTCAACAATATGCGGTGATCACGGGAAAATTTTCCCGATGATATACAAAATGCCATGCTGTACGGGGGAGGCCGGCGGGCGTCCAGGCGGTAGGAATATTTTCGTATGTTCTACTTTGGCCGCTCCCGGAGAATATATATAAACAATCTCTCACCCGTATGGCAAGAAAAATACAGGAGGTGACAGAAATGGCTGTAAAGATCAGGCTGCGCCGCATGGGCGCGAAGAAAGCGCCGTTCTACCGTGTGGTGGTGGCGGATTCCCGTTTCCCGCGCGATGGGCGTTTTATCGAGGAGATCGGCTACTATGACCCGACGAAGGAACCGTCTGTGGTTCAGATCGACGCGGAAAAGGCCAAAAAGTGGATTGCGACGGGCGCCCAGCCCACCGATACCGTCCGCGTTCTGCTGAAAAAGAACGGCGTACTGTAAAAGCGGAGGGTACACATGGAAGATCTGTTGCTGACAGTCGCCAGGGGTCTGGTGGAAGATAAGGACGCCGTGCGCGTTTCGGCGGACGAGCCGGACGAGGAAGGCGTGATCGTGTATCATCTGACAGTCGCGGATGAGGATATGGGCCGGGTGATCGGCAAGCAGGGGCGCATTGCGAAAGCGATTCGCGTCGTGATGCGCGCCGCCGCCGTCCGCGAGGGCACAAAGGTCATGGTGGAGATCGGGTAATGGTTTCCTAAGAAATCAAAGCGTCGAAAACCGTCAAAAAACAGGCAGCGCCGGACAGGCAGAATTGTCCGGCGCTGCTGTTTTATTTTCCGCGCACAGCTTTCTTACAGCCTTGCTTTTACAGGGATATAGTAGTCCATCTGCTCATACCCCATAATCTCCCGCACCGCTGGTGATGTAATGATATTGCCCAGTTCCGGGCGCGAGGGTTCCCGTTCAAAACCGTTTTCTTTTAAGAATGTATCCACTTCCGCGTTCAGAAGCTTTTTGTCTGTCTTCTGGTCTATATCGGTCGCGACGGCATACAGGCCGCCCTGAAAATCTATGACCTCAAACTCCGAAGGGATGACCATGCCCTCCTCCCACAGATACAGCCAGTAGAATCCGCCGTCCGCCCAATACAAGAAATCCTTTGGGAACATGCCGCGTTTCTGCGCGGACAGCCATTGATCGAATTTATCAAACTTTTCTTCCCCGAACATCCCTTTTCCTGAAGAAACCATTTTGCAGGCGGGCATTTCATAGATTCTTACGCTTTGCATTCTTTTATCCTCCTAATAATTTGGGCATTTCCCCGCCCTCCGGGCGGGGAAATACAAACAAATTATCAAAAATTGAAACAGGGCAGGCCAGCATATTCCCTTGGCACCTGCGCCTCATCATATACGTTTGCAAGGGTCGTTATCAGGGTGGAGCGCTCCGCGCAAATATATTGATTCAGGTAATCAATAAAATCTTGTTCGTTATAGCACGCAACCGTTATGCCGCCCCTTTTTACACGGTACTTTTCCGCATCAGGGCTTTGATGCAGCCAGCCGCAGCAAAACTCCATACAGTATTGCTGCAAATGATCTGCTACCTCATCCGGGACGGAAAACACGCTTATTTCACTGTCCGCGCTTAACAGCACCTTTTTCATACAATAAAAGCCTTTCACTCCTGCTCATCAGCGGTATCATCCAGCATCCTCAGGGGGCGGCTTCCTTCTGTCAATTCCTCCACACTCCGCAGGGTGCGGTTGATCGCCCTTGTGCGTCTGCCGACAATTTCTGTAAGTGTGTTATCCGCAATTCGTATCTGCTTCTGGGCTTTGTCCAGCATAGCGCCAAAATTGAGAAATTCCGCCTTCACCGCACGAAGGGTATCCCACACCTCCTGCGACCTCTGCTCGATCGCAAGCGTCTTAAAGCCCATTTGCAATGACGCAAGATACGCCGAAAGCGTCGTTGCGCCAACCGCTGTAATCTTATACCTGTCACGGAGTTCCTCAAACAAAGCCGCGTTTTGGACTACTTCTGCATACAACCCTTCTGTGGGCAAAAACATCAGCGCAAAATCGGTGGTTTTGGGAGGCACTATATATTTATCATGGATATCCTTTGCAAAGGTGCGGATTTTTGCGGTAAGAGAGCGTCTGGCCTCGTCCATCGCCTGCTTATCCTCCGCGTCGAGCAGCCGGTTATAATCTTCGATCGGGAATTTGCTGTCGATGGGCAAATACAACGGCGCGTCCCCATTGCCGGGAAGTTTTATGACAAACTCTACACGCTTGCCGTCCATGATCTCCACATTTGTTTCATACTGGCTCGGCGCAAGGATATCTGACAGCAGTTTTTCCAGGCGGACTTCTCCGTATGTACCGCGCTCTTTTACATTGGTGAGGGCGTTTTTCAGCGATTTTGCGTCAGCGGCAAGCGCCCGCATTTCACCCAACCCCTGCCCCACGCTTTCAAGCTGTTTGTTGACGAATTCAAAGGACTGCGCAAGCCGGGCCTCAAGTGTTTTTTGCAGCTTTTCATCTACTACCCCCTGTATCTGTTCCAGGCGCTTTTCGTTGCTTTCCTGTAAGGAATCCATTTTTCTTTCAAGCGTGGCGTTGACCTTTTCAATATTCTCACTGTTCCCGCGCTGGATAGAGGAAAGGCGGCTGTCCACCTGTTCGCTGAATGTGTGAAGCTGGTTGTTCTGCTCCTCACGGCTCGATTGCAGGGAAGCTGTTACAGTCCTGCGGATCTGCTCATTGCTGTCCACGCCAGCTTTTTCGATCTCCGCTAACTGCGCCCCCATCTGCCGCTGGAATTCTATCAGCCGTTGATTGACCTCATTGCGGTTCGCAAGCAAGGTATCCTGAATGCTCTTTTGTATAAAACCAAAACGCTTGAACTGTTCCGTTGTACCATCCGCAATTTGCCTTTGCACACTATTACGCTGTTCTTCCGCCGTGCGTTTTAATAAAGTTTTTATTTCACCCATGCCAGATGTTCTTCGACCTGTAACCTGCAAAAAAATTACAATGAAAAGCAAAACAACAGTTACAATCCCTAAAAATTCTGGCAGTCCCATCTTACAATTTCTCCTCCGCAATGCTGTATAGTAAAGCCACTTGAAAAGGAACAAGGATTTTCTGTGTTTCCCCGCCCGGAGGGCGGGGAAACAGCAAAATTTTATTTGCTTTCAAGTGGTTTTACTATATTGCTCAAAAAAGCAACACCCGCAAAAGCATACGTTCCTATACTTTTGCGGGCGCTCTTTCCCCGATATTACTTTTTCAGCCAGCTCATCATCTTGCGCAGCTCCGCGCCCACCTTCTCCAGCGGGTGCTGTGCCTCGACGCGGCGGGTCGCCAGGAACTTCGCCTTGCGGCCGCCCTTATCGGAAAACTCCTGCATAAACTCACTGGCGAACGTGCCGTTCTGGATCTCCGTCAGCACGTTCTTCATCTCCTTGCGCGTCTCCTCGGTGATAAGGCGCTTGCCGGTGCGGTAGTCGCCGTACTCGGCGGTATTGGAGATGGAGTAGCGCATCATGGCGAAGCCGCCGTTGTTGATGAGGTCGACAATCAGCTTCATCTCATGGATGCACTCAAAATACGCCATTTCCGGCGCGTACCCAGCCTCTACCAGTGTATCGAAGCCCGCTTTCATCAGCTCGGTGACACCGCCGCACAATACGCACTGTTCGCCGAACAGGTCGGTTTCTGTCTCCTCGCGGTAGGTCGTCTCCAGGATGCCCGCACGGCCCGCGCCGATGCCGCTCGCATATGCAAGCGCGATATCCTTTGCGTGGCCGCTGTAGTCCTGCGCCACGGCGATCAGGCTGGGAACGCCCTTGCCCTCTACATACTGGCTGCGCACCGTGTGGCCGGGGCCTTTCGGCGCGATCATGATAACGTCCAAATTCGCGGCGGGCTTGACAAACTGGAAGTGGATATTGAAGCCGTGCGCGAACGCCAGCACATCCCCTTCCTTCATGTAGGGCGCGACCTGCTCATTGTAGATATCGGCGGCCACTTCATCGGGCACCAGCATCATCACGAGATCGGCGGCCTTTGCCGCTTCGGGCACTTCCATGACCGTCAGGCCCGCTTCCTCGGCCTTCGCCCAGCTCGCGCTGTCTTTGCGCAGGCCGACGACTACCTTTACGCCGCTTTCTTTCAGGTTCTGCGCGTGGGCGTGGCCCTGGCTGCCGTAGCCCATGATGGCGACGGTCTTGCCGTCCAGGAAACCGAGGTTGCAGTCTGCGTCATAATACTTCTGAATCATTTTCTCCATCTCCTCTAATTTTTAGGAAACCCCGGCATGCCGGCGCTTCCAGAATGGACTTTTGAAATTCCCTGAGAGTCTCCAAACTGCGGGGACATTTCTCTATATCCCCCACCCTGCAGGCGGGGAATACACAAACCGGAAAACGCAGAAAACGGTTTTACTCTAACTTCAGCTTTGACGGTTCCTCCGCTTTCAGCTCCACATATCCGCAGACCGGGCAAACAAAGCAGCCGAGCCTGCTCCTTTTTTCAGGTTCCAAAAGGCCAGGCTTTTTATTCATCAAATATGGTTCGCCCGGATATGCGCTCAGCTTTGCCGGGAACATCTCCGCTTTGCACCGCAGGCATTCCATTATGGACACTTCCTCTCACTGGCCCTGCCCGTTTTTCTGCGCCGTGCGCCGCCGGTCGCCGCGTTCCAGCGCCGTGATGCCCGTCCGGCACATTTCCACAATCTTATATGCCGCCAGTACATCTAAAAAGCCGTCGATCTTCTCCGGCTCGCCCGTCAGCTCCATCACCATGCTCTCCGGCGAAAGGTCGATGATTTTTGCCTTATAGATGGTCGCTATCTCGCGGATGGCCGACCGGTTGCCCTCGTCCGCCGCCACCTTCACCAGCAGCAGTTCCCGCAGCAGGCTCTGTGCGGTGTTCAAGGGGAAAATCTCCTGTGTCTCCTCCAGGCGCGCCGTCTGCTTGATGATCTGTTCCAGCACCTTTGCGTCGTCGTGTACCACAATGGTGATGCGCGAAGTCTCAGGGTCGTCCGTCGCCGAAACGGTCAGGCTGTCGATATTGAACCCGCGCCGCCCGAACAGCGACGCCACCCGCGTCAGGACGCCCGCGTGGTTATCCACCAGCACGCTCAATACTTCCC
>CANCXY010000186.1 GCA_947381875.1 uncultured Clostridia bacterium
CTGTCACACAATCAATTGTATATACAACTATTTATTTCCAGTCTACAGCAGCCCGCCGTCTGGAATTTCGTTCACAAGATGCACCGTCGCGCCCGTCACCTTTACGCCCCGCGCCAGCGCCGCTTCATGTACTTTCAGGCCGTAGTATCCCGCGCCGCAAAAGCTGGGAATCAGGCTTGGGTGTACGTTCAGAATGCGGTCGGGGTAGGCTTCGATCACCGCTTTGCCTAAGATGGAGAGGAACCCCGCCAGCACCACCACGTCGATTCCGTGCGCGCGCAGGGTTTCCAGCAGCGCGGCATCGTAATCTTCGGGCGCGGCATAGGCTTTGCGCGCCACAACACAGCCGGGCACGCCCGCTTTGGCCGCGCGCTCCAGCGCAAACACGCCCGGTTTTGACGCGACGACAAGCGCGATTTCCGTATGCGGGAACATACCCGCCTTTTGCGCGTCCAACAGCGCCTGTAAATTTGTGCCGCCGCCTGAGACAAGCACCGCCGTTTTCAGCATAGTGTTACTCCTTTTTCTTCACTTTGTACAACCTCGCCCATGATATACGCTTCCTCCCCCGCGCCGCGCAGAACACGCACCGCCTCGTCCGCCTGCGCGGCGGGCACGATTACAGCCATGCCCACGCCCATATTGAACGTGTTGTACATATCGCGTTCAGGGATATTGCCCGTCCCGGCAATCAGCGGGAAGATGGGCGGCGTGCGCAGCGCCTTCTTTTCAATCTTCACGCCGCATCCCTCCGCCAGCGCGCGGGGGATATTTTCATAAAACCCGCCGCCGGTGATATGGCTGATGGCGCACACGTCCACCTTTTCCAGCAGCGCCAGCACCGGCTTTACATAGATTTTCGTCGGCGTGAGCAGCGTTTCGCCCAGTGTCGCCGAAAGCTCGTCATGGTACTGCCCCAGTGCCGCCGCGTCGACATGGAACACACGCCGCACCAGAGAAAAGCCGTTGGAATGCACGCCGCTGGAGGGCAGCGCGAGTACCGCGTCGCCGGGGCGCATTTTCGTGTTGTCTAAGATTTTCGCCTTGTCCACCGCGCCGACGGCAAAGCCCGCTAAATCGTATTCGTCCTCCGGGTAAAAGCCCGGCATCTCCGCCGTCTCGCCGCCAATCAGCGCCGCGCCCGCCTGCACACATCCCTCGGCCACGCCCGCGACAATGGCGGCAATCTTTTCCGGCGTGTTTTTTCCGCACGCGATATAGTCTAAGAAGAACAGGGGCTTCGCGCCACAGGTGATGATGTCGTTGACGCACATTGCTACGCAGTCGATGCCCACGGTGTCATGCTTGTCCATCAGGAACGCGATTTTCAGCTTTGTGCCCACGCCGTCGGTGCCGGAGACGAGGACAGGGCGCGTCATGCCCGTTGTGTCCAGCTCGAACAGGCCGCCGAAGCCGCCCAGCCCGCCAATGGCCCTCGCCGTCATGGTGCGGGCCACATGCTGTTTCATCAGCTCGACGGCCTTGTATCCTGCGGTGATGTCCACGCCCGCTTCCCTGTAGCTCTCGGAATAGCTTTTCATATGCTGCCCGCCTTTCAGCTTTTTCCAGTTTTCTTTCCCCGCCGAAAGGGCGGGAAAGAACCGCCGGAAGTTTCCGTTTTTCCCCGCCCGGAGGACGGGAAAGAATCACCGGAAATTTCCAGTTTCCCCCGCCCGGAGGGCGGGAAAACCAATCATTCAATCGTTCGCATTTTCGGAAATTTTATGCTCAAACTTGCTTTTTTCCGTGCGCGCGGGCTTCGGGATGGGGTATTCCCCCGTGAAACAGCCCGTACACAGCCCGCAGGTGCAGCCCTCGGCGATTTTCTTCACGCCCTCGACGCTCAGGAAGCCCAGGCTGTCCACGCCCAGAATCTCCCGCATTTCCTCCAACGTATGGTTCGCGGCGATGAGGTCCTTCCGGCTGTCGATATCCACGCCAAAATAGCAAGGGTATAGGAACTCCGGCGCGGAGGAGAGGAAGTGTACCTCCGTCGCGCCCGCGTCGCGCAGCATCTGGACCACCTGCTTGGACGTGGTGCCGCGCACGATGGAGTCATCCACCAGCACCACGCGCTTGCCCTTGACGGTATCGGCGATGGGGTTCAGCTTGATATGCACGGTATTTTCCCGCAGGCGCTGGTCCGGCTGGATGAACGTGCGGCCAATATATTTGTTTTTCAAAAAGCCGATGCCGTAGGGGATGCCGCTCTGCTGTGCATACCCCAGCGCGGCGTCCAGGCCGGAATCCGGCGCGCCAATCACAACGTCGGCCTGCACCGGGTGTTCCAATGCCAGCAGCGCCCCGGCGCGGCGGCGCGCGCGGTGTACGGAAGCGCCGTCCACAATGGAGTCCGGGCGGGCGATATAGACGTACTCAAACACGCACAGCCCGCCTTTCTGGCCGCAGTGCGTGCGGATGGAGCGGCAGCCGTCCTCGTCAAATACCACAATCTCGCCCGGCTCCACGTCGCGCACGAACTCGCCGCCCGCCGCCACAATGGCGCAGCTTTCGCTTGCGATTACATCGCTCTCGCCAATCTTCCCGATGCACAGGGGACGGAACCCCTGCGGGTCGCGCACGGCAATGAGCTTGCGCGGGCTCATCAACACCAGCGAATAGGCTCCTTTGAGCTTGGGCATGGCCTGTTCGACGGCGCTTTCAATGCTGCCCGCGTGCAGGCGCTCGCGCGTGATGGCATAGGCAATTACCTCGGTATCGGAGGTAGAGTGGAAAATCGCGCCGGACAGCTCAAATTCATCGCGCAGCTCGGCGGAATTGGTCAGGTTGCCGTTATGGGCCAACGCCATCGGCCCTTTGATATGGCGGATGACAAACGGCTGTGCGTTCGCGCGCACGGGCGTACCCGTGGTGGCGTAGCGACAGTGCGCCACACACATATTGCCGCGCGGCATCGCTTCCAGCGCCGACTTGGTGAATACTTCGCTCACAAGCCCCAATTCACGGCGCTTATAGAAGATGCCGTCGTCGTTCACGGCAATGCCGCAGCTCTCCTGTCCGCGGTGCTGCAACGCGTACAGACCGTAATAGGCGGCGGCCACTACATCCAAATCATCTTCACGGCGGAACACGCCGAATACGCCGCATTCCTCATGCAGCTTTTCGCCGAATATTTCTTCTCCCATGCGTTTTTATTCCCCCAGTAAACGGTGTAAAACTTCCTGATACGCGGCCTCCTCGCCGCCTAAATCGCGGCGGAACAGGTCCTTGTCCAGGTGCGCGTTTGTTTCCGCGTCCCAGAAGCGGCAGGTATCGGGGCTGATTTCATCGGCCAGTACAATGGTACCGTCGGCCAGGCGGCCAAATTCCAGCTTGAAATCGACCAGGCGGATACGGAAGTTCAGCAGATATTCACTCAACACCTCGTTGACGCGGAAGGCATATTTTGTGATGGTATCGATCTCCTCCTGCGTCGCCAAACCAAGTGCGCGGGCGTGGTAGCTGTTGATGAGCGGGTCGTGGTACTCGTCGTTCTTATAGCTGAACTCAATCGTGGGAATCTTCAACACAGTACCTTCAGGCACACCCAGGCGCTTGGTGAAGCTGCCCGCCGCGATATTGCGGATAATCACTTCCAGCGGCACGATCTCCACCTTTTTTACCAGCGTTTCGCGCTCGGAAAGCTCCTTCACCAGATGCGAGGGCACGCCCTTTTCGGCCAGCATCGCCATCAGCGCGTTGGAAAGGCGGTTGTTCACAACGCCCTTGCCCCGGATCGTACCTTTCTTCGCGCCGTCCCCGGCAGTGGCGTCGTCCTTGTAATCGACAATCACCAGATTGGGGTCGTCGGTAGCAAATACCTTCTTGGCCTTGCCTTCATACAACTGTTCCCGTTTTTCCATGTTCCAAAACCTCCTGAATCAAAATACTTCCCTTTTTGGGGAGTGTCTACATCGCGGAGCTATTGGCCGTGTATTTCCCCGCATCGGACACTCCCTCTTTTGTCCCCGCCCGCGCGGGAAACAAAGCGGCCAACCTTCTTACATGTATAAGATGGGTTTCCAAAGGGGCTGCGCCCCTTTGGCGGAGTCCAGAGGCAGCGCCTCTGGCAGGTCCGGGCAGCGCCCGGAGGTTCAGCGCATCGCTTCGGCTTCGGCGTAAACGGCGGCGTCCTTCTGGCGGACGGCGTCGGCCATAGCACAGCGGTCGTCGGCGAGGCGCTGAGCGAGCGCGGGGTCGGAGAGGGCGAGGATCTGGGCGGCGAGGACGGCGGCGTTTTTTGCGCCGTTGAGCGCCACCGTGGCGACGGGGATGCCGCTGGGCATCTGGACGGTGGAGAGCAGCGCGTCCAGGCCGTCCGCCGCGCCGCCTTTGAGGGGCACGCCTATGACGGGCAGCGTCGTTTGGGCCGCGAGCGCGCCCGCTAAATGGGCCGCCATGCCGGCGGCGGCGATCAGGACGCCGAAACCGTTTTCTGACGCGCTTTTTGCGAACGCGGCAGCCTCGCCCGGTGTGCGGTGCGCGCTCATGATGTGTACCTCACACGGGATCTGCCAGCTTTTAAGCTGTGCCGCCGCCGCTTTCATCACGGGCCAGTCGCTGTCGGAACCCATGATGATGCCAACCTTTTTGCTTTGTGTCATTGGCTTTTACTCCTTATAATATACTGTGTCTTTTGTCCCCCGCAGGCGGGGAAATACACAAAGCCCTTTGCTTTGGTTCTCCATGCGCCCCACAAAAAAGGGGCCGTGATGCACCTACACCACGACCCACGGCGATACTATCTCCAGGAAAGCGCGTCTGCGTACACTTTGCCCCGCAAGAACTGTATGCGGTGGATAAGCATAACGCATCCGGGATACGCCTCCTTCAAAAACGACAATCAAAAGGGGACATCTTTATATTACTAAATTTACGCAATAAAAGCAATCGGTTTTTGCTTTTTGCGTGCATTTTTAGAAGAACAGCCAGAAAAGGCCGGTTTTTTAGAGGTTTTTTTGGGCTATTACGCATACCGACAAAAGGGCTGCCCCTCGATTTTCTCTTTTTCGACAGACTGCAACGCAGCGGAAAAAACGCGGGGCTGTATATATGGTACGCCGCCCCCGCCTTTGCGCGGTCATTGTGTACGCGCGGATTTTTCCGTCTTTAATGCAGTAAAGCACTGGTTGAGGTAAATCTTATGCGCCGCCGTGATGATGATTTTCTGAAGCAGGAATTTTGCCTCGGTGGTGTCCTTCCCCACAGGCTCCACCGCGTTTTTGAGGCCGAACACATATTGCAGGATGTTTTCAAACTCGCAGCAGAAGTAATCGTAGGCGACGGGCGCGGTATATGTCTGCTTCTGGATATCGATCAAAAGCTGGATATGGTCGAGCGGGAGGACAGATTTGGCAACTGTGATAAACAGCAGGTACGCTGTCTGCTCACGGCTGTACTGTTTCCTGGCGGGGCTGCCCACCAGCCGTTTTTTGACGTAATTGCTGATCATGGATTCCGTGATCTCCATATCGCAAAGCGGCTGCATATAGGTATTGATATATTTGGCTGTCTGCTGAAGATAAAACCCCACGTCGGGGATCTCGTGGTAACGGGGCAGCCGGAAGGCGCGGATCGTATCCAGCACGTCCTGGCTGGGCTGAAGTTCCATTGCAAATACACTTCCCTTTCACTTCATGCCGTTTTTCAGGAAAACGGGCTACAACATATTGTAGCAGAGCGAGAGGAAACAGGCAAGCCCCCTGCCGGGGGTGTCGGGCTGCCGCCCGAACCTGCCCAAAGGGCGCTGCCCTTTGGAATCCTGCCAGAGGCTCCGCCTCTGGACTCCGCCAAAGGGGCGCGGCCCCTTTGGAATCCCATCACCCGCACAGTTACAGGCGGGCGCGCCGCCCTGCGGGCGGGGGCAGGCGGATTATATTTCCGGGGAGTGCCCAAGGCGGGGTGTTTTCGTGTATTTCCCCGCCCGCTGGGCGGGGAAATACACGGCAATAGATCCGCGATTCAGGCGGGGCAGGGGACGGAAAGGGACTGGCGCAGTTTTTTTCGTGCGCGGTAGAGCTGGGTGTGGACGGTTTTGGGCGTGCGGCCCAATGTGGAGGCGATCTGTTCCACAGGCGCGCCCTGACCGAAATACAGCACACATACACTGCGGTACGGCTCCTCCATCCCGCTGATGCACGCTGCCGCGCGTCTTGCATCCTCGCGGGCCTCGCACAGTGTTTCCACACCGGAGGCGGCGGCTCCGGCGGGCGCGTACAGCTCCGGGGATTCAGCGGCGCACACGCGGCGGCTGTAGGCGCTTTTCAGGTGATCCCTGGCCTTGTTCAGGGCAATGCGGCACAGCCACGGTTTCACTGCGTCCGCGGGGCACTGTGCGGCGTGGCTCCAGGCGGACAGGAACGTGTCCTGCATAAGGTCTTCCGCCGTCTGGGGGTCATGCACCACCTGGAAGCATACGGTATAGACCAATTTTTCATAATCCCGCACCATCGTTTCAAACTGCCGCTCAGTCATCTTGAATACACCCTCTTTTCCCTTTGTCTTGACGCTTTTCAGTATAAGGGGCGTTTCTGAAATCGGCGCAGAGGAAAATCTAAAAAATTTCTAAAGGTTTTGATAAAAAGCGCCGTCCCTCAAAAAAGGGGGTGCGCGGCAATGAAATTGCCGCGCGTGATGGGTTTCCAAAGGGGGCTTGCC
>CANCXY010000187.1 GCA_947381875.1 uncultured Clostridia bacterium
GGGGGCAAGCCCCCTTTGGAAACCCATCTCGCGCGGCAATTTCATTGCCGCGCACTCCTGTTGGCTCTGGACAGCAGCGAAAGCGGCAATATCGGGGGACATATAAAAGCGTCCTGCTTTCGCCGCTTCCCTGCGTCCTGTACACCTATTATACACAAAACGCAGCCAAAACGAAACAGCAGCGTACAGATTGTGGAAAATGCACAAAACAATGCGGAAAAAGCTGTTATATTCGTCGGTTTACAGGTTGCATTTGGGAGCCGGTTTCTGGTATGATAAGCAATAGAGGAGTTTACCTCTACATTGTTTATTTTTTCACAAACGAATCAAACAATTTGGGAGGCAGTATGATGGCAGAAAAAAAGGCGAAAGCCGAGACGCAGGCGGTAGAGACCGTGGCCGACCCTGTGGGCGCGATGATCGACAAGCTGGTTGAGAACGCGCAAAAGGCCCTGAAAACCTTCCTGACGCTGGATCAGGAGCAGATCGACAGTATCGTACACGCAATGGCACTGGCGGGCCTCGACAAGCATGAGATGCTTGCGCGCATGGCCGTAGAGGAGACGGGCCGCGGCGTATACGAGGATAAGGTCATCAAGAACATGTTCGCGACGGAGTATATCTGGCACGATATCAAGAAGGAAAAGACCGTCGGCGTACTGGATGAAAACGACATGGAGGGTTATGTGGAGGTAGCGGAGCCCGTGGGCGTCATCGCGGGCGTTACCCCGACCACCAACCCCACCTCTACCACGCTGTTCAAGAGCCTGATTGCCGTCAAGACGCGCAACCCCATCATCTTTGGTTTCCATCCGTCCGCACAGAAGTGTTCGGCGGAGGCCGCGCGTATCGTGTATGAGGCAGCGCTGAAAGCGGGCGCGCCGGAATACTGCATCCAGTGGATTGACGAGCCGTCCATCGCGGCCACCGGCGCGCTGATGAACCATCCGGGCGTCGCGACCATCCTCGCGACAGGCGGTCCGGGCATGGTGAAAGCTGCGTATAGCTGCGGCAAGCCCGCTTTGGGCGTTGGGCCTGGCAACGTGCCGTGCTATATTGAGAAATCGGCTGATCTGCACCGCGCATGCACCGACCTGATGATGTCCAAGACATTTGACAACGGCATGATTTGTGCGTCCGAACAGGCGGTGATTGTCGACCGCGAGATCTCGGCAGAATTTGAAGCCTATATGAAGGCGAACAACTGCTACTTCCTCAACGCCGAGGAGACGGAAAAGCTCTCGAAGTTCATGTTCCCCGACCCCGAAAAGGGCGTATATGGCCCGCTGGTGGGCAAATCGGCCAACTGGATCGCCGAACAGGCGGGCCTGAGCGTGCCGGAAAAGACGAAAATTTTGATCGCCCCCCTCTCCTCCCCCGACGACAACCACCCGCTGGCGAAAGAGAAGCTCTCCCCTGTCCTTGCCTATTTCGTGGTGGACTCCATGCAGCAGGGCTTTGACTACGCGAACGCCATGCTGGAGCTGGGCGGCCTGGGCCACTCCGCGGTCATCCACACGGGCGATATGAAGATCGCCGACGATTACGGCGTCGCCATGCGCGTGGGCCGCATCATCGTGAACAGCCCGTCTTCCCAGGGCGCTATCGGCGATATTTACAACACGAACACCCCGTCGCTGACGTTGGGCTGCGGCTCCTACGGCAAAAACAGCGTATCGCAGAACGTCACCACGGTCAACCTCATCAACAAAAAGCGCATTGCCAAGAGGAGAGTCAACATGCAGTGGTTCAAGGTGCCGCCCCGCATCTACTTTGAGGAAGATTCCATCCAGTACCTGGAAAAGATGGAGGGCATCACCCGCGCCTTTATCGTCACCGACCCCATGATGGTGAAGCTTGGCAACGTGGACAAGGTGCTGTACTATTTGCGCAAGCGTGAGGAATACTGCCACAGCGAGATCTATTCCGACGTGGAGAGCGATCCTTCCGTAGAGTGCATCATGCGCGGCGTCACGGCGATGAACGCGTTCCAGCCGGATGTGGTAATCGCCATCGGCGGCGGCAGCGCCATTGACGCCGCCAAGGGTATGTGGTTGTTCTATGAGCATCCTGATACGAGCTTTGACGGCCTGCGCCAGCGCTTCCTGGACATCCGCAAGCGCGCGTTCAAGTTCCCGGAGCTGGGGCAGAAAGCGAAATTGGTTGCCATCCCCACCACGTCCGGCACGGGCAGCGAGGTGACGAGCTTCTCCGTTATCACCGATAAGAAAAACGGGAACATCAAGTACCCCCTGGCCGACTACAGCCTGACGCCGGATGTTGCAATCATTGACCCGCAGTTCACGGCCTCCATGCCGCGCAGCATTGTGGCGGATACCGGCCTGGACGTGCTGACACACGCGATTGAGGCATATGTCTCTGTCATGGCAAGCGACTACACCGACGGCCTGGCGCTGCACGCGATCGAGATGGTGTTTGAGTTCCTCGAAAAATCGTACAACGGCGACAAGCTGGCGCGTGAGAAGATGCACAACGCCTCCTGCATTGCTGGTATGGCGTTTACGAACGCGTTCCTGGGCCTCAACCACTCTATGGCGCATAAGTTAGGCGCGGAATGCCATATCCCCCACGGCCGCGCGAACGCGATTCTGCTGCCGTATGTGATCCGCTATAACGCCACGAAGCCGACGAAGTTCGCATCGTTCCCGAAGTATAAAGAGTATGTGGCGGATGAGCGCTACGCGAAGATCGCGCGCCGCACGGGCCTGTGCGCGCAGGACGCGGGCAAGGAAGAAGCCGTGGAGAGCCTGATCGCGGCCATCCGCAAGCTGATGAAGGATACCGAACGCCCGCTTTCCATCAAGGACTGCGGCGTCGGCGAGGCCGAGTTCATGAGCAAGGTAGAGGAGCTTTCCTACCGCGCATTTGAGGATCAATGCACGACCGCGAACCCGGTGTATCCGCTGGTTTCGGAGATCAAGGATCTGTATATCAAGGCTTATTACGGGGAATAATGCCCTGAGATTTACAAGCGGCGTCTGCAAATTTGCAGACGCCGCTTGTGCTTTTGCGGGATGTATTGATGGTGTAAATATTTTGTGAATTTTTCGGGAAACAACTCGACAATCTATATTCCCTATGATTTAATAGAATTAAGGATTATCTTCAAAAGGAGGCTCCACAGATGTATACTGAAAAAGAAATCATCATGTTTCAGAAATCCACAGTATATGATCTGCTTCGTTTGATTGAAAAAAATCCAGATAAAACATATACAGTGGCGGAGATGAAAGAACTGTTAGAAGCATACGTCCAGGGGCTGGAACAGTCTTGAACGACAAAAGGATTCTATGATGCAGGAGCGCAAAATGAAATTCGCAGTCATTTCCGACATACACGGCAACCTGCCTGCGCTGGACGCGGTGATCGCCGACGCCGAAAAAGAAAACGTCAGCGGCTTTATTTTTGCCGGGGATTACTGTATCGGCAACCCCTGGCCGGATGAATGTATCGCCCGTATCTGTGCGCTGGAACGGAAATATGCGGTGCGCGGGAATGAAGAGCTGTATCTGAAAAACCTGGTCGGAAAAGACCCCCGCACATGGACGGATGGGCAAATGCAGGTCACTTACTGGTGTTTCCGGCAGATGCGCCCGGAACACTTAGACTATGTGCTTTCGCTCCCCGCGGCAATGGACCTGGATTTTGATGGCATGCGGATGCATATTGCGCATTCCTCACAAGCCTTTATCGGCGAATGCGAGCACAAAGACTGGTCGTGCTTAAAGATAGTGGAAAAATACGGTGATACCGTCGTCACGCCGGAGCTGCTCCAAACGGATATGCGGCGCTTCTTTGACGGCGACGCGCCGTTCCAGGCCGCTCTTTCCCGTTTGGAAAACGGCGTTTATATCTTCGGCCATACGCATGTACAGTGGTGCTATGCGTCCCCGGATGGGAAAAAGCTGATTCTGAACCCCGGCTCGTGCGGGCAGCCGCTGGACGGCATCGCCGACAGCATGCCCTATGCGCTGCTGACCGTCGCGGCGGATGGCAGTGTGTCGGTCCAGCTGCGGCGCGTCCCGTTTGATAAAAACGCCTATCTTGTGCGTTTCCGGCAAAGCGGACAATGGGAGGCGGCGCATGTCTGGAGCCAGCTCGTGGAACAGGATCTGTTGACGGCGCGGGAACACACCTACTATTTCCTGCGCTATGTTGAGGAATACGCGAGGGAAATCGGCGACAGGCAGCGCCCGTTTTCCGTTCCTACTTGGGAACAGGCGTTTGCGCGGTGGCAGGGCGAGGATAAATGATAGGGGCATATTTGCGGGAAACCATTTCTTATTACTTTTGGCCTGATGAGAAAACATACACAATGATAAGTTTTTTTACCTCCTCTGGGGTATAGCTCTCTTGTGTGGGGTTTTCGTCAATGATGTGGCACAAGTCCAGTGCCATTGCTTTCCTGGTGTCCCGCCGTTCTTCCTCGGTCACTGCCCTCAGCCTCCTTATTTTGAGATGGCTCCAATATATCAACGTATAGCAATAGTCTTGGGGCCACCCTTACTATAAGATTGCAAGGATTTTATCCCCTGCAATCTTATTTTTTACAAATTTTGCAAGGCATCACACAGAACTTGCAGCCCTCCTCCCGCCTCCCAAATGGGCGGCAAGTCGGGAAACAACCCCTCACCCAAAAAAGTGCCCAAAATAACCATCCAAAATTTGTCGTACCGGCGGGGGCGATTTGTGCTATACTGAAATAATATATACAGCCGTGCGGTATACCGCGCGAGAGGGAGTTTTTTATGCAGGAACATCACATCACCGCCTCCGGGCCTGTGCTGGACACGCGGGGCGTTATCACACCGGGCTGGTCCGAGCGTTCGCTCTGCACCTACCGGCGCAGGGACATCAAAGCATCGTGCTTCCGCATCAAGGAATGGGATTTCTATCAGGTCTCCGACGGGGAAAAGTGCCTCCAGCTCACCTACGGCCACGCCTCCTACGCAGGGCAGGTGTGCGCCATGCTGTTCAATTTCAGGACCGGCGAGATGATCGCCAATATCTCCCGCCTCTTAGCTTTCCCCTTCGGCAGTCTGCACCTGCCGGAAAACGCCGAGCAGGACAGCGATATCTCCTATGACAAGGGCGGGTTCCATCTGCGCTTCAAAGTGGAGGGCGATACGCGCTACCTCTCCTTTTCCGCGCAGGGGTTTGAGGCCAATATCACGCTGGAACGCAAGAATCCGTATTCCCTTGTTATCCATATCCCCTTTGATGAATATAAAGAGGCTTTTTACTACAACCACAAAATCAACTGCATGACGGCGCGGGGGCGTGCCTGCTATAACGGGAAGGAATACACTTTCGGCGACGACTCGTTCGGCCTTCTGGACTGGGGGCGCGGCGTGTGGCCGTTCCACAACGAATGGTACTGGTCGAACGGCACCGGGACGGTCGGCGGCAAGATCTTCGGCTTCAACCTGGGCACGGGCTTTGGCAATACAAGCAAAGCCACGGAAAATATGCTGTTTTACGACGGCGGCTTCCACAAAATAGGCCATGTACATTTTGAACTGGACAAGTCCGCCTATCATAAGCCCTGGCGTCTGCACGACGACGAGGGGCGGCTGGACCTGACGCTGACCCCCAGCTATGACCGCACCACAACCACAAAGGTACTGTTTATCGACAACTGCTGCCACCAGATGTTCGGCGGCTTTTCCGGCAAGGCGGTGCTGGACGACGGCACTGTACTGAAAATCGACGACTTACAGGCGTTTGCGGAACACGCGGTAAACAACTGGTAACGCACACAAAACATCCTATCTGAAACAAGATGGGTTTCCAAAGGGGCTGCGCCCCTTTGGCGGAGTCCAGAGGCAGCGCCTCTGGGCAGGTTTGGGCGGCAGCCCAACACATGTCGGGAATTTGTAAGAAATGCTCTGAAAAATTGACAGGGTTTTATCAACAGAAAATGCGCCGGCTTTTGGTACAATGGGACGTGCCAGAAGCTGGCGCATTTTGTATGTTGGAAGGAGTTTTTCGATGGAATTGAAGATTCACCATGTCTCCAAACAGTTCCGGGACAAGGACGCGCTGGGCGATGTCTGCCTGACGCTCACGCCGGGCGTCTGGGGGCTGCTGGGGGCCAACGGGGCGGGCAAAACAACGCTCATGCGCATCATCGCCGGGATTCTGCCGCCCTCGCGCGGCGACGTGCTGTACAACGGCATCCCCATCCGCACATTAGGGGAGGAATACCGGGAGGTGTTCGGCTATCTGCCGCAGGAGTTCGGCTTTCCCCCGGAGTTCACCGTGCGGGAGTACCTGGACTATATCGCGGCGCTGAAAGGGCTGGACGAACGGAAAAGCAAACGGCGTATCCGGGAGCTGCTGGAACGGGTGTCGCTGTCCGACGCCGCCAATAAGCGCATCGCCCGGCTCTCCGGCGGGATGAAACGCCGCGTGGGCATTGCGCAGGCGCTTCTGAATGACCCCGAAGTGCTGATCCTGGATGAGCCTACCGCCGGGCTGGACCCCGGCGAACGGGTGCGCTTCCGCAACCTGCTTTCGGAATTTGCCCACGACCGCATTGTGCTGATCTCTACCCATATCGTGCCCGATGTGGAGATCGGAAGAGCACACGTCTGAACTCCAGTCACGCACGGACATCT
>CANCXY010000188.1 GCA_947381875.1 uncultured Clostridia bacterium
GGATGTGCCGGGTACATTGCGCAGCTTCTTCGTCTCGGCCAGCGCTTCTTCCTCGCTCATGCCCTGATCCATATACTGCTGCTTCATGCTGTTGAAAAGCTGTGTCTGATTCTCGTGTGAACGGTAGGCCGAACGCACAACCAGGCTGATCCCGTCGGCTTTGGCGGCGTTCAGAAGGTCAAGAAACGCCTGTTCCGTGCGCTTGTCCACCTTCATATCACCGTTGCGGGCGTTGCTGCCAATGCTCACAAGCTCCGGCGCATACCCATCCGGCAGCGGGTTCTCTGCATTGGCAAGCAACAGATACCAAGCGTTTTTATCCGCGGGGCCGACACTGGCGGTCTGCGGTTCGGGGGCGGAGGCGGACGCGGAAGAACTGTCCCCGGAACTGCTGTCCGTTCCATCCGTGCCGCTGCCTGTGGATGCAGACGATCCGCCCTGCCCGCTGGTAGTGGAAGAAGACGAACCGGACGACGAGCCGTCATCCTTAAAGAAAAAGTTCTGCACCAGCTTGAACACACCGAATATGATAAGGAGCGCCACTACAGCTAACAGCGCCAGGAACGCATAATAGCGGCGCATGGCGCGGCGGCGCTGTTCCTCGCGGCGGCGGCGTTTTTTGGCGACAGCAACGCGCCGCTGGGCTTGCTGTTCAGGCGTCAGGTTTTGGGGACGGGGCGGGCGATCGTTTGGCATGAAGCGTACCTTCCTTGTTTTGAGAAAATAGTCAAGTTTTATTATAATGATTTTGGTAAGTTTTGTCTACCCTTTAACAGAATAGTCTGCCAAAATCAGTTCCGTGATCCTGCACGGCGGGGTGAAACAAGCAAAAGCCCCCCATTTTCTGCCCTCAAATGCAATTTGAGGGCAATTAAAAGTTTCGTCCACCTTTTCAAAGGTGGCAGGATTCCAAAGGGCAGCGCCCTTTGGGCAGGAGTCCAGAGGGCGGCAGCCCTCTGGCGCGGCTTACGCGACGCCTGGGAAAAACCGAGCGATGCACTCGCCGCGCGGGTGGAGGCCGTCGTAAAAATCGCTGCCCTCGGCGGGGATCGTGTGCGGGTCATAGCTGCCAAAAACACGGATGCCGTATTTGCGCGCCATT
Organism: uncultured Clostridia bacterium; assembly: GCA_947381875.1. GTDB lineage: Bacteria > Bacillota > Clostridia > Oscillospirales > Ruminococcaceae > Ruthenibacterium. The sequence continues at coordinate 1,103 of CANCXY010000188.1, forward strand.
GTCCGCACAGCCTCCTCGGCGCCGAAGAATCCGCCGTAGCGTTCGGCGTTGGCGGCGGCGTGGTCGTACACAATGGGCGGATAGGGCGAGAGGAAAAAATATACCTTGATGCCCTCGCCCTGCATATACTGTACCCAGTTTTCAAAAATCTCCAGCCGCCCTGGATCGGGCGCATGGTAGCCCTCCAAACGGAACATCGCGCCCGTCTGGATGAGCGCGTCCGTATCGATCTCCTCCTGGGTGCGCGCCCGGAAATCCGGCGTATAGACAAGGCTGCCGTCGGACCGCTTCACCTCGCCTGTCTGCCGGTATACCTCGCTCTCCGGGATCACTTCCAGCGCGTTTTCTACGGGCGTGCCCTCTAAAAGGAATTCCAGATTTCCCTGGAAATAGGATAAATCGTAGAGGAACTGCCACGATTTACGCGCGTCCTCTTTCTCATAGGCGGTGGGGATGCCCAGTTTTTCCGAGAGGAACTCCGCATACAGCGTGCGGTTGCTGCGCTTGTCCTGCGCGTCGGGGTCGGTGTTGAATAGCCACGGGTCTACCCCAATGATCACATTTTTCGGCAGCTTGCCGCGCTTGTCATAGACGTAAAAGGATGTGAGCAGGTCGTAAAAATCGCCGCCCGTGGTGGCGCTGTTGTAAAATGACGTGCCCACCAGGTCCCGCGTGATCTGCATCACACGGCTGGAACCGAGGGCGATCGTCTCCGGGGTGGTATCCTCGTCCATGTTCGCGACAATCACGTCCAGCACCTCGCGGTCACGCCCGTTCATCTGGTCATACCCGACGACGGCGTACCCCTCGAACAGCGCGTTGGCAATGGTGCGCAGTTTGCTGTCCCCCAGGAAATACCCCTGGCAGTCGACGTAATAGTTTACATATACAGGCAGCGCCAGAAGCGGTACAAACAGCAGCGCGCCCGCAAGCAGGCGGACGGCGGAAAGGCCCCGGCTGGCCGCCGTGAGGGCGGGATTTGGGCGGCGCGCGCGCCTTGGATGGGCCACGCCATCCCCTCCTTATCATTTTTTCTGTGATAGTTCTGTGTTTCCCCGCCCATAGGGCGGGGAAACACGCAAAAACACCTTGTTTGGGACACGCCCACGGGGCGGCTTCGCCGCCCCGTCCAGTGCTTTTATCCCTGATAGACCGGGTGCGCCGCCGTCAGCTCGGCCACACCGGCGCGGATGGCGTCGGCACTGGCGTCGAAATCCGTCGCGGCCAGTGTGATATATTCCGCCACCTTGTCCATATCGGTTTCCGTAAAGCCGCGGCTCGTGACAGCAGGGCTGCCCACGCGCAGGCCGCTTGTCTGGAACGGCGAACGCGTGTCGCCGGGGATCTTGTTCTTGTTGGCTGTGATGCGCACAGCGTCCAGGCGGCGCTCTAACTCCTTGCCCGTCAATTCGCCCTTGTCGCGCAGATCAATCAGGGAGAGGTGGTTGTCCGTGCCGCCGGAGACAAGCGTCATGCCGCGTTTGACAAGCCCTTCGGCCAGCGCGGCGGAGTTTTTCAGCACCTGTTTCTGATATTCTGTAAACGACGGCTGCAACGCCTCGCCCAGCGCCACTGCTTTGGCCGCGATGACGTGCATCAGCGGCCCGCCCTGCGAACCGGGGAAGATTGCCGAGTTGATCTTTTTCGCCAGCGCCTCATCATTCGTCAACAGCAGACCGCCGCGCGGCCCGCGCAGGGTCTTGTGCGTGGTGGTGGAGGTGATATGCGCATACGGTACCGGCGACGGATGAAGCCCCGCCGCGACAAGCCCCGCGATATGCGCCATATCCACCCACAGGTACGCGCCCACCTCGTCGGCGATAGCGCGAAAGCGCTCGAAATCAATGACGCGCGGATACGCCGACGCGCCCGCCTCGATCATCTTCGGGCGGCATTCCTTGGCGATGCGCTCCACCTCGTCATAGTCGATGCGGCCCGTGGCCTCGTCGACGCCGTAGAAGTGCATGTCGTAATACATGCCCGAATAGTTCACCGGGCTGCCGTGCGTAAGGTGGCCGCCGTGGTCGAGGTTCATGCCCAATACCGTATCGCCGGGCTTGCACAGCGCCATATATACGGCATAGTTGGCCTGCGCGCCGGAATGCGGCTGTACGTTGGCAAACTGCGCGCCAAACAATTTGCAGGCGCGCTCCTGGGCTACCTTCTCCGCGATATCCACATACTGGCAGCCGCCATAGTAGCGCTTGCCGGGATAGCCCTCGGCGTATTTGTTTGTCAGCACGCTGCCCATCGCGGCCATCACAGCCTCTGAGACGATATTCTCCGAAGCGATCAGCTCAATGTTGTCCTGCTGGCGCTGATATTCCGCCCGGATGGCCTCGCCAATCTCCGGGTCGTGCTGTGCCACAAAATCCATATACTCCAAAACCATGTTTTTCTCCGCCTTTCTGAATTAGAAATGTCCTATCCGCAGGGATACTTTCCCATATATTTCTCCGCCCTGCGGGCGGGAAATACACAAAGCGCCTCACGTTGGGCACTTCCCCTGTTCCAAAGGTATTGTACCACAACTGCCGCCCTGTACGCAACAGAAAAATCCTTTCCGTTCGCAATCATCTTTCATATACCATCCGCAGTTCCGTGTTCGGCGTGCCCAACAGGATTTCCTGCCGCGTCCCATCCAAGCGGAAGCCGTACCGTTCGTAGAAATGAATAGCCCGTTCATTGCCCTCCAACACCCACAGGGCAATTTTCGGATACGCCGAAAGCCGTTCCCGCGCGGCGTTCATCAGCGCATACCCGATGCCTTTTTTCTGGTATTCCGCCAGCACATACAGCGCGTATACCTCGCCGCAGTCGGGCAGGGTGCCGTCACGGTACGCACCGTACCCGGCAAAGCCGACCACGCGCGGCCCGTCCTTCGCCACAAGAAGCCCGTCGGGCCAGCGGCGCGCGATAGCTTGGCAGGATGCCTCGGTGACACCCGCCATATATCCCGCATCCACCAGGCCCGTGTACGTTTCGTGCCATGACTGCCAGTGTACCGTACCTTTCCCATCCATCTCCTCCGGCGTTTCCATCGGTTTGATGATATATCCCACCGTTTACGCCCCCTTCACCGCTGTTTCTGCTTCTGCCCGTTTCAGGAACCGCCGCAGTACGACCAGCGCCGCAACCGCCATCACAAACTCCGCGCAGAGTTGGGCATACGCCAAACCATATAGCGGGACAAGGAAATTCAGCAGGTACAAGAATGGGATCTCCAATACAATTTTACGCAGGATGGCAAAAATGAGCGATTCCCTTCCCATTCCAACCGCCTGGAACGTGCCGACGGCCAGGAAATCCAGCCCCAGCAGCGGCACGGCGAAGCACAGGCCGCGCAGGAAGCGCATGCCATAGGCCACCGTCTGCGCATCGTCAATGAACATATGCACGAACACACCCGGAAAACAGAACAGGACCACCGCCATAGCCGCCAGAAACGTTTCGGAAATGCGCATCGCGAAGAACAGCGTCCCCTTCATGCGGCGGATGTTGTGGCTGGCGTAGTTATAGCTGATGAGCGGCATCACGCCCTGTGAAATGCCCATCGCTATATACATTGGCACCATCGAGAGGCGCGAGCAGATACCCATTGCGGCGAGCGCCGCCGCGCCGTAGGGGGCCGCGAGGTTGTTCAGGATGGTGCTGCCCGTCACATTCAGCAGGTTTTGGATGGAGGCGGGCACGCCCACCGCGCACACGCCGCCCACGATTTCCTTTCGCAGGGTGAACGCTTTGGGGGAGACGCACACCAGCGTCGTTTTGCGGTGCGTGGCAAGATACACCAGGAAATACACCAGCGCGCAACAGTTGGAAAGGCACGTCGCCATCGCCGCGCCCACGGAACCTAAATTCAGCCCCCAGGGCAGGATGAAGATGGGATCGAGTATGATGTTTAAGAGGCACCCGCTCATGGTGCCAATGCTGGCATGCAGCGCCGCGCCCTCGGAACGGATCATATACGCAATCACAACATTCAGGATCGCGGGCACCGCGCCCAGCGTGACCGTCCAGTTGAGATAGCCGTTTGTGGCGGTGCGCGTGGTGGCGTCGGCCCCAAGCAGACCCAACAGCGGACTGCGCAGCACCGTACACAGCAGCGAAAAAGCGGCCCCGCAGATTAGCGCGCCGTAAAACCCGAATGCGGAGCTTTGGCGCAGGGTATCGAAATCGCGGCGGCCATAGGCACGGCTCATCATGCTGGAGCTGCCCACGCCGAACAGGTTGTTGACGGCGTTGAACGCGAGCAGCACCGGCGCGGCCAGCGTGACGGCGGCTGTCTGCACGGGGTCGTTGAGCAGGCCGACAAAATATGTATCCGCCAAACTGTACAGCACCGAAACCAACGAACTGAGTACCGTCGGCACCGACAGCGTCACCACAGCCTTTGGAATGGAATAGCTCTCAAATACCGCCTCTCTGCCCTCCCTGGATGAAGCCATAAACCCTACCTCTTTTCTTTTTCATGTCACTGGGCGCGAACGCCCGACCTATATCCTGTCAATCTCTATTATAACTCCCAAATCCACCATACACAAGAAAAAGTTTCGCAGTCTGAGGGAAATCAATTACGGCCCCCTCCCCGCCGAAAGCGGGAAAAGGGCCGTAAAAGCCATTGTTTTTCCTGGTGTGTGATTTGCAAAATGGGCAGCCGTTACTGTTCCCGCAGGATTTCACGATAGGTCAGGCGATCGGATTCAGGGATGCCAAGTATTGTCATAGCCTTTTCTATAGAATAGCCGGTAGCGGCAATTAAATTCCGCAGGGCACCGGATAACCCTTCCTGTATGCCCTCCTGCCGTCCTTCCCGCCGACCTTCCTGTCGTCCTTCCTCCCTGCCCTGGGAAAGCAAATCCCGCCTGTATGTTTTGGCGATATACTCCTCGTCAAACAGTGTCACCATAATATCCTCTACCTCCTTTTCCCTCGCCAGCAAAAACGGCATCAATATACCTTCTTCTCGACAGATGCGCAGAATCTCCTTTACCGCCTTTTCTGTGTAACCATATATTTTACGCTGTTCATCACAGATCTCACAAAAGCGGATATACTGGTCAATAATCGTTTTCTTCCCGGTATCTTTCAGAACGTGGATTTTTACTTCCACGTCGCCTTCCCCGCCCCCGTACAGATCAGACAGATGCAGCACTTCCGGCAGCTCGCGCGGCTCACCTACATACACCATGTACAGCTCCGGGCGCGGGATGGGGATGGGCTTTGTGTTGTACAGGTTGTATTCATGCTCCTGTACATATTCCTTATACGTCTTTGCAAGATACATCAAAAGCCGCAGGGTGATATTGACGGAATATGTCGACTGCGCCTCTATCAAAATAATCAGCGTGTTCCGCACGAGGAGACCCAGGTCGTTCACCATGCCGCTGGTGAGGATGTTT
>CANCXY010000189.1 GCA_947381875.1 uncultured Clostridia bacterium
GCACCCCAGCGCTTCGGCGATGCACGCCACGCGCTGTCCGATGGCCCCATACCCTACAATGCCCCAGGTCTTGTCGTCCAGCTCACAGAACGGCTCATCAAAATTGGTGAATTTTCCGTCCGCCGCGTATTGCCCGGATTTTACATACCGGTCGTAGTGAATCAGTTTCTGCGAGAGCGCCAGCGCCAGCGCGGCAGTGTGCTGCGCCACCATCGCTGTGGAATAGCCCGCCACGTTCGTCACGCGGATGCCGTGCGCCCGGCAGTACGCGATGTCGCAGTTGTCGTACCCCGTCGCCAGTACCCCGATGAACCGCAGGCGATCTGCCCCGCACAGCACCGCCTGCGTCATGGGCGCTTTGTTGACGATCACGGCCTCTGCCTCCCGGATGCGCTCCGCCGCCTCCTCTGCCGTCGCGGTGGCGTCATAGCGCGTCACTTCGCCCAAAGCGGAAAACCCGGAAAGGTCCGCGCCGCGCCCTACGGTATCCGCGTCCAGTATCACGATCTTCAATGGTATATCCCTCCTGTATGTTCGTTTGTGTAGTTTCCCGCCTGTTAGGGGGAATATATGGAAATATCCCTGCGGCCACTTCCATTTTCAGTATACCATAAACCCTGGTTCCGCGGGCGGCTCCGCCGTTTTTTTTTCGCTATGAGGTAAAATTTGTAAATTCCCACAAGGATTTTGTTCCAAAAATGGTGAATTTTCAGTTGTTTTACTTGCGAGGATGGAGTATAATTAAAAAAGAATAAGTGAGAAAGCCGCACCCCGGCGCGGCGGAGGAGGATAAAGCAATGGCAGGTAAATTTGAATGGCGGGAAGAATATTGCCTGGGTGTAAAGGAGATCGACAGGGAGCATCAGCAGCTTTTCCGCATCGTGAATAAGCTGTTTGAATATCGCGAGCAGGAAAAGGACAGGCAGTGGACCTGTCGGGAAGGGATAAAATATTTTAAGACGCATGTTCTCAAGCACTTTGGGGAAGAAGAAGCCTATATGGTCTCCATCGGGTACAAAGGGCTGGAGCAGCACAGGCGTGTACATCAGAATTTTCGTGAAAACATATTGCCCGCGCTGGAGCAGGAACTGGAAGCCGAGGAGTATTCCCCGGACGCTGTCGACCACTTCTTAGGCGTATGCGCGGGCTGGATGGTGGGCCATACGATCTCCGAGGATCAAGCGATCGCGGGCAGGGGGGCGCGCCGCTGGGACAGCCTTTTGCCGGAGGAGGAGATCAAAGCGCTGAAAAAGGTCGTCACCCGGATGCAGTTCGATATGTTCCATTTAGAGGCCAAGATCATCAGCGATATGTACAGCGGCGAAAAATTCGGGCGCGGCGTATACTACCACCTGATATACGGCAGGAAAAAGGACGATAAAAAATACGAGGTACTCCTGGCGTTTGAGGAAACGCTGCTGATCAATACCGTCGGCAAGATCTTAGGCATTGAGACTACCTACCTGGATTCGATGCTGGTACATGCGTCCCGCTATACCGCGCAGCAGTTTGTGGGCCGCGTGATGAAGACTTTCCCCTCATTGGACGGATATGAATTAAAGGAAGACAGCCTGCTTACATATGAAGAATTCCAGCAGGTGTTCCAGAAAACGGCCCCGCAGGTCAGCATGCTGTTTGATACAGGCGCGGGCTATTTTTCCTACTGCACCATTGCGCCGCACCTGCTGGAAGTAGGCGTGGGCAAGCCGCTCCTGCGCGAAAGCGCCGCCTCGCAGGTGGAGGAATACCTGAAAGAGCGCGAAGAGAGCCTCCAGCGGGAGGCGGCGAAGCCGAAGCTGCTGCTGGTGGATGATTCCCTGACGATTCGCCAGAGTTTGAGCCAGATGATGGCGGAGGACTACGAGGTATTGCAAGCGGGGTCGGGCGTGGCCGCCATCCGCGCCATCACGCTCGACAAGCCGGACCTTGTGCTGCTCGACTATGAGATGCCCGTCTGCGACGGCCGCCAAACGCTGGAAATGATGCGTTCGGAAAAGGCGTTCGCGGATGTGCCTGTTATCTTCCTCACCAGCCGCGGCGACCCGGAGAGCGTGCGGAGCGTCATGGCGCTGAAACCGGCGGGATATCTGCTGAAAAAGTTTTCCCCGGAGAAGATCAAGGAAAAGATCGACGCTTTCTTCCAGCAGCAGGCAGTCGGGAAAAAATAAAGGACGGACCCTCCGCCAAGATGGGTTTCCAAAGGGGGCTTGCCCCCTTTGGCGGAGTCCAGAGGCGGAGCCTCTGGGAACTGTGCGCCAAAAGCAGCGGGGCTGCCGCATATGCGGCAGCCCCATATTTTATACCCTTTCCAGCGTGCGCGTCGCCACCACGTCGACGCCCGTGCCGCACACATCGGCCAGCACTACATCGCCGCATGTGACCGGGGCCTGCAAACACACCCCGTCCAGCGCCGCCATCACCTGGAACATCGACTCTTTCGGCACGCTGCCCCTCGTCTTGACCGGGCACCGCTCAATGGGTGCGCCCGATACCCGCACGGTGCTTGTCACCACGCGGACAGGGTGCGTCAGTTCGTTCCTGCCGTAGTCCGCGCCGCGCGGGCAGCTATTGCCTGTGACGGCCAGTGTCCCTTCATCCACCTGCAAATGGCAGCCCTTCGGGCAGGTGATACAGATGATCTCCGCCATCCTTCCTTACGCCTCCTCTACGCTGACAGTGATTGCGCCCTCGGCCTTCTCCAACAGCACCTTTGGCAGGGCGACGCGCTCCATTTCCCCCGGCGCGAGCCGTTCGCGCTTGAACGACGCGACCTGCGCGCCGCCCGCGTCCGTCACGCGCACGGTGGACGGGCCGCATACGCGGTTGACGCGGAAGAACACCTCCACGGCCTTTTCCACGTTCGCAAGCCGGATCTTCCCCGGCACCGTGTAGCTGACCGCCTCCCCGTTCTTTACCTCGACCGTCCGGCCCTCCGCCGCCGGCCCGCCCAGGGCGTACTTCGCCGCCGCCGCGCCCGCGCGCTGGCTTTCGCCTGTCACAAAATCCACCAAATCGTGTACATGCACCACGTTGCCCGCGGCAAAAATGCCCGGCACGCTCGTTTCCATATTTTCATATGCCATCGGCCCGGAATGGCGGCGGTCCATCTCCACGCCCGCGCCCCTGGAAAGCTCGTTTTCCGGGATCAGCCCCACGCTGAGCAGCAGCGTGTCACAGTCAAAGTGCATGTCCGTGCCGGGGATGGGCGCGCGGTTCCCATCCACCTCCTGCACCACGACTCCTGTCAGGCGGCTTTCGCCCTCGATCTGCGTCACCGTATGCGAGAGGTACAGCGGAATGTCGAAATCGCGCAGGCACTGTACGATATTGCGCGTCAGGCCGCCCGAATACGGCATCACTTCCACGCACGCAAGCACCTTCGCGCCCTCTAACGTCATGCGCCGTGCCATAATCAGCCCAATGTCCCCCGAACCGAGGATCACAACGCGCCTGCCGACCATATACCCTTCTATATTCAGGTAGCGCTGCGCCGCGCCCGCCGTGAATACGCCCGACGGGCGCCGCCCTGGGATGGAGATTGCTCCGCGCGTGCGCTCGCGGCAGCCCATACACAGCACGATGGCCTTTGCATCCAGTTCAAAATACCCGTCCTTCGTGTTGACGGCGCACACCCGTTTCTCCGGCGTGACAGCCAGCACCATCGTGTCCGTCTTGACAGCAATACCCTGTTCGCGCACGCGGGCGATGAACCGCCCCGCGTATTCCGGCCCTGTCAGTTCTTCCTTAAAATAGTGCAGGCCGAAGCCGTTATGGATGCACTGGTTGAGGATGCCGCCCAATACGGCGTCGCGTTCTAAGATCAGCACGCTTGCGCCGCCCTGCGCGGCGGCCTCGGCGGCGGCCAGCCCCGCAGGCCCCCCGCCGATCACGATCACATCATAGCTTTCCCGCGTCATGCCTCGCCGCCCCCTTCCTTTGTCCTGCCTGTGATGATATAGCTGCCCGCGCGGTCCTTCAGCACGTCCTCTAAAGGGATCCCCAGTTCCCGCGCGATAATCTCATGCACGCGCGGCCCGCAGAAACCGCCCTGGCACCGCCCCATGCCCGCCGTGCAGCGCCGTTTCACGCCGTCGATGGTATGCGGGGGGATGGGCCGGTGCAGTGCGTCGACAATCTCGCCCTCCGTCACCGTCTCGCAGCGGCAGATCACGCGCCCATACAGCGGGTTTTCCCGCACGGCCTCTGCCTTTTCCGCCGCGCTCATGCGGTTGAACCGCTTTTTCGTGCGCGAGCATACAAACTGTTCCTTCTTTTCAAACGCGATGCCCGCTTCCGCCAGCAGCCGCGCGGCCTCCTCGGCGATGGCCGGGGCGCTGGAGAGGCCGGGGCTTTTGATGCCGCCCAACGTGATAAAGCCGGGGGCCGTGGCCTCAATGATGAAATCGTCGCGGTCGGAATTGGCGCGCACGCCCGCGAAGTTGCGGATATTCTCCCGGAACGCGATGCCCGGCACGCTCCGCGCGGCCTTTTCGCGCACGAACGCCAGCGCGTCCGCCGTGGCCGAAGCGTCCCCGCGCGCGGCAGGTTCGGCGTTCGGCCCCGCCAGCAGGTTGCCGTGGACCGTGGGCGCGACAAGGACGCCCTTGCCGTCCTTATTCGGGCATTGGAAGATTACATGGCGCACGCGTGACCCCTCGCTCTTATCTAAAAGGTAGTATGCGCCCCGGTTCGGCAGGGTGGTGAAGCCCGCGGGACCCGCAAAGCCCGCCACGGTGTCCGCGTCCACGCCCGCCGCGTTCACCACGGCCCGCGCCTCGATATCGCCCTTTGTGGTGTGCAGCCGCCAGCCGCCCTCGATCGGTTCTGCGCCCGTGACGGCGGTATCGAGGTGCAGCGCCACGCCGTTTTCCACCGCCGCTTCCGCCAGCGCGAGGGCGAGGTCCCACGGCTCTACAATGGCCGCGCTTGGCGCGTAGAGCGCGCCCGTGACTTCGGCGGAGAGGTTCGGCTCCATCGCGAGCGTCTCCTCTTTTGTCAGCATACGCACGCCCGGCACGCCGTTTGCCAGGCCGTTTTCGTACAGATGCCGCACCGTCGCAAGCTCATCTTCCGAAAAGGCCAGCACAAGGCTGCCAGTCTGCTCATATTTCACATCGAACGCGGCGCACTGTTCTTTTGTCAATGCGCTGCCGCGCACGTTCAGGCGCGCCATCTGCGTGCCCGGCTCCGGGTCGTACCCGGCGTGGACAATGGCGCTGTTCGCGCGCGTGGTGCCCATCGAGACATCATTTTCCCGTTCGAGTACCGCCGCGCGCAGCTTGTGCTGCGACAGCAGGAAAGCGACGTTCGCCCCCACGATGCCGCAGCCGATGACGGCTACATCCAGCATGCTTTTTCCCTCCATGTTCCTGATGGTGCGGGAGCGCCCTGTTCCATGCGATCCCTGTTTTTCCACTCCCATCTTTCCCCATTATAGCACATTCTGTACAAAAGTCATCCAAAAAACGCGAAAATTCCATCTTTTTTTGCGTGAACTCTCCCGGTAAGCCCGTCCTTTGTGGTAAAGTGTTCTTATCGGGGACCTCTGATTGATGGTTCCCTCCCTGTCTTTGGCGGGGAGGGGACCCCGGTAACTTTGGGAAAACCGGATACGTCAGTGCGTCCATAGGGATGGCATGGAGGCCAGATTGAGGTGGGGCGGCGATGATATATGGATATATCCGGGTATCTTCCCGGGACCAGAATGTGGAACGGCAGATAGCCGCGATGGAAAAAGCGGGTGTGCCGGACGAAAACCTGTACATAGACAAGCAGTCTGGGAAAAATTTCCATCGCACCCAGTACGGCCATATGCTGAAGAACATGCGGGGGAGGGGACGTGCTGTTTGTGGAGAGCATCGACCGCCTGGGCAGGAATTATGGGGATATCCTGTGCCAGTGGCAGCTTCTCACAAAGGATATGGGCGTGGATATCGTGGTGCTGGACATGCCCCTGCTGGACACGCGGCGCGGCAAGGACCTGATGGGCACGTTCCTCAGTGACGTAGTGTTGCAGATCCTGTCTTTCGTGGCGGAAAACGAGCGCGTCTCCATCCGCCAGCGCCAGGCCGAGGGGATCGCGGCGGCGCAGCAGCGCGGCGTGCGTTTCGGCAGGCCGAGCGAGCCGCTGCCGGAAAATTTCTATGTGACATACCAGCGCTGGAAAAACGGCGCGTTCAGCGCGACGGTAGCCGCGCAGATATGCGGCATGGCGCTTTCCAGCTTCCTGTACCGTGTGCGGCGCTATGAGGCGGACCTGGAACAGGACCTGCCCCTGTTGGAGGAAGACCTGTTAGAGGAAGATCTGCTGGAAGAAGAACTGATGGAGGAGCTGGAGCGGCAGGAGAAGAAAAGGGGGCGCAAAAAAGGAGAACAGGGGGGATCTGTGACAGCCGCCGCCGGGCGCTGCCCGGACCCGCCAAAGGGCGCCGCCCTTTGGAATCCTGCCAGAGGCGCTGCCTCTGGACTCCGC
>CANCXY010000190.1 GCA_947381875.1 uncultured Clostridia bacterium
GATGTCCGTGCGTGACTGGAGTTCAGACGTGTGCTCTTCCGATCTAAACGGCGGCGCAGGTGGGCATCCCGGAAGAAAATATCTATATTGGGGACAACGGCGACTGCATCATCCTCTCGGCGGACGGCATGAGCATCGGCGAGCCGGTGACGGCGGGCGCGGTAATGGTGGACGGCTTGGGCGTCGGCGACGTGGGCAGCATCGTTCTGCGCGACAGGCGGCATCTCTCCGAGGATGGCCTGGTGATTGTGGCGGTGACGGTCGACGGGCGCAGGGGCACGGTATTGGCCGGGCCAGAACTGGTAACGCGCGGCTTTGTCTATGTGCGCGAAAGCGAAAAGCTCTTGGAGGAAGCGTGCGCGCAGGTGCGCGAAGTCCTCTCCCGTACCACAGCCGCCGACCTGCGCGATTTCAGCGCCCTGAAAACCAACATCCGCGAAGCCGTCTCCGCCTTCCTCTACCGCAAAACGCGCCGCAGCCCCATGATTCTCCCCATCCTCATGGTCGTGTAACGACTGGCAGACTGCCGCCCGCACCTGCCCAGCATCCCGCTGGGCAGGCCAAAGGGCGCCGCCCTTTGGAATCCTGCCAGAGGCTCTGCCTCTGGACTCCGCCAAAGGGGGCAAGCCCCCTTTGGAAACCCATCACGCGCAGCAATTTCATTGCTGCGCACCCCCCTTTTTTGATGGGCACATGCCCTTTGCATGCCCATCCTGTTTCCCATATTTCAGGGCCTGTGCACACAGACATGCTGCGGGTATGGGTTCCTGACAGAAGGTGGCGCTTTTATGAAAAAACGGTTTGCGTCTTTTGACGCCTCGATCGTCATCTTGTCTGCGGCCTGCGCCGTACTGTGTACCGCGCTTGTGCTGGCGGAGCCGCACTATCTGCCTTTCGCCGCGCTCGTGCTTGTTGTGGTGGGCGTGGTGGTGTGGATCAACATCCGCTGGTTCCGAAAGCGCCTGGCGCGCGTTTTGCGCGGCACGCCCAGGGAATCGGCCACGCAGAACAGTTTTTCAACGCTGAGCGTGCCGGTGCTGATCCTGTCCAGCGGGAGTGTCGCGTGGTACAACGACGCATTCCGGGACGATGTGATGGAGGGGCAGGATGTCTGCCTGCTGCCGGTAAACAAGGTCATACCCGCCCTCGCCGTGCAGCAGGTGCAGGAAAAAAACGGGCAGAATATTGAGTACGGCGGACAGCGGTACACCGTATACGGCAGCGCGCCAGAGGGGCAGGACGATCTGTTCGTCGCCTATTTCATCAACAACACCGCTTTGCGCAGGCAGGCGGGCGAATATCTTGCCACGCGCCCGGCGGTGATGATCATTGCCGTGGATACCTATGATGAGATATTGCGCGAACTGAAGGAGAGCGAGCGCGCCAGTGTGATTGGCGCGCTGGAAGTGGCGCTGGAAGGGTTTATCGGCGCGACCACCGGCTTTCTGCGCAAGATCAGCGCTTCGCGCTATATCGCCGTCGTGGAAGAACGGCATATGCAGGAGATCGTCAAGGGTCGGTTCGCCGTGCTGGATACCGTGCGCGCAATCGGCAATGAGGCCGGCAGCGTGACGCTCTCCATCGGCGTGGGGCGGCTGGCCCCGACGCTGCGCGAGGGCGAAGTGATGGCGATGCAGGCGCTGGATATGGCCCTGGGGCGCGGCGGCGACCAGGCCGCTGTGAAAAGCGCCGAGGGGTTCGCTTTTTATGGCGGCGTGTCGCGCAGTGTGGAAAAGCGCAGCAAGGTAAAAAGCCGCATCGTGGCGGCAGCCATCCGCGATTTAATGGCGCAATGCGGCAGCGTGCTGATTATGGGGCACCGCGCCTCCGATTTGGACGCGCTGGGTTCGGCCATTGGCATGCTGCGGTTTGCGAAGATTTGCGAGAAGCCCGCCGCTGTCGTCGTGAACAGCCAACAGACGCTCGCGGGCAGTCTTTTAGACGAGTTCCGCCGGGCGGGGCTGGGGGAAGATTTTATCGAGCCGGACGAGGCGGAAAAATACATGGATCCAAACACGCTCGTTGTGATTGTGGACACGCATTTGAAGGTACTGTTAGAGAGCGCAGCGCTTTATGAATCCGCCAAGACCGTTGTAGTAATCGACCACCACCGCAAGTGCGTGGGGCATATCGACGACAGCGTGGTATTCTACCATGAACCGTCCGCGTCCAGCGCGTCGGAGCTGGTGAGCGAACTTTTACAGTACATCGACACGCCCCGCGAAAAGAAGCTGACGCCATTGGAGGCACAGGCTCTGCTTTCGGGTATCATGCTGGACACGCACGATTTCGCGCTGCACACGGGCGTGCGCACCTTTGAGGCGGCGGCCTGGCTGCGGCGCATGGGCGCACAGACGGCAGCGGTGAAAAAGCTGTTCAATTCCTCGTTTGAGAACTACGCCTATAAGGCGCAGCTTGTGACGGACGCAGAAATGTACATGGGCTGTGCGGTGGTCTTTTCCGACAGTGTGCCGCCGGAGCTGAATGTGGTAGTTCCGCAGGCGGCAAACGATCTGCTCACGATCACCGGCGTGGAGGCGAGCTTTGTCGCGGTGGACAACGGCACGCAGATTTCCGTTTCCGCGCGCAGCATGGGCGAGGTCAACGTACAGGTCATCATGGAGAAACTGGGCGGCGGCGGGCACCTGACAATGGCGGGCGCGCAGTTGAAAAACACGACGTTGGCGAAAGCCAAGAGGCAGCTTTTGGACGCAATCTCCGATTACCGCGAAGCCCAGCAGCGCACGGAACTTCCTAAGATCGCATAATACAACAATCCAGGTGCTTGCATTTCCCTTCCCCTCCGCAGGCAGAAGACCAGGAACGCAGACACGATTCTTATTTCATGGAGGCCCTATTGTTATGAAAGTAGTATTGAAACAGGATGTAAAATCCATCGGCAAAAAAGATGAGCTGCACGAGGTATCGGACGGATACGCACGCAACTATCTGTTACCGCGCGGGCTGGCTGTCGCGGCGGACGCCGCCGCCGTGAACGAGGTGCGCACAAAGGCCGCCGCCAGTGAACACCGCGCCGCGTCTGAACTGGCGAGCGCACAGGCATTGGCGAAGAAGTTAGACGGCTTGGGCGTGTGCATCAAGGCTAAGGCGGGTCAGGGCGGCCGTTTGTTCGGCTCTGTCACCTCGCGCGACGTGGCCCAGGCGCTGGCGGAAAAGGCGGGCGAAGCCGTGGACAAGCGGAAAATCGTTATGAACGGCGATATCAAAAACTTTGGCACTTACAATGTCGAGGTAAAAATCTACCCCAAAGTAACAGCGCATGTGACGGTAAAAGTAGAAGAATAATGTAGGCAGCGGCAGCCTTGCCGGCTTCTCCCCGCCGGAGGCGGGGAGAAAGAGAAAAACATGATGGGTTTCCAAAGGGGCTGCGCCCCTTTGGCGGAGTCCAGAGGCATAGCCTCTGGCAGGTCCGGGCAGCGTCCGGGCAGGTTCGGGCGGCAGCCCGACGGATGGGAGGCTTGCGGATGGCAGGGGAAAACCGGGGCGCTTCGGGGGGGCTGAACCTCTCGTTGGAGACGCTCGGCGTCAGCTTGCCTTACAGCATGGAGGCGGAGCGGGCGGTGCTGGGCGCGCCGCTGCTGGACGCGGAGACGGTCGCCCGTATGGTGGAGATACTGCGCCCGGAGATGTTTTACGCGCGGCAAAATGGGGAGATTTTCGCGGAGCTTGTCCGGCTTTTTACGGGCGGCGCGCCGGTGGATTTTATCACGCTGCTGGAGGCCGTGCAGAATGCGGGTATTTTCGATACGCAGGACGCGGCGAAGGTGTACCTGACACAGCTTGCCGAGACCGTTCCTTCCCTGTCGCATTTGGATACCTATATCCGTATTATTGTCGAAAAATATCGTGTGCGCCAGTTGATGACGGCGGCGAAAAACATTTTAGAACAGTCTGCCGAGGAGACGGACGCCGATTTGCTTTTGGAGGGCGCGGAACAGAAAATCTATGAAATACGCGCCGGGCGCGATACCTCTGCGCTTACGCCGATCAGCAGCGTGATCATGGATACCTATGCCCATATGCAGGAGCTGGCCGGGCCGAACCGGGACAAATATCTGGGCCTGCCCACCGGATTCACCTACCTCGATACCATGCTCACGGGGCTGGGGCGCTCCGACCTGGTGATTGTTGCGGCACGGCCTGGGATGGGGAAGTCAACCTTTGCGCTCAATATCGCCGTCAATGTGGCGAAACGGCAGGATATCCCCGTCGCCTTTTTCAGTTTGGAAATGACAAAGGATCAGCTCGTCAGCCGTATCCTTTCCAGTGAAGCGGGCATCGACAGCAAAGCATTCCGCACCGGCACCCTCTCCACTGCCGACTGGGAGGACTTGGCCCGTGCCTCCGAAGTGATGGCGCGCACACACATTTTTTTCGACGATACTTCCAATATCACCATCCCTGAGATCAAGGCCAAAGTGCGCCGCGTCAACCAGGACCCCGCGCGGCCCAAGATTGGGCTGATCATCATTGACTATTTGCAGCTTATGTCCACCGGCAAACGCACGGAAAACCGCGTGCAGGAGATTAGCGAGATCACCAGGAATATGAAGATTATGGCGAAGGAGCTGAATGTGCCCATTATCGCTTTGAGCCAGCTCTCCCGCAGCGCCGAGAAAAACCGCGCCGACCGCCGCCCTATGCTGAGCGACCTGCGTGACTCCGGCTCCATCGAACAGGACGCCGATGTCGTTTTGTTCCTGTACCGCGAAGCCTACTACGACGACGGCGAGGAGGTCGACTCCAATTCGGCAGAGTGTATCGTCGCCAAGAACCGCCACGGCGGCGTGGGCAAGGTCGATTTAGGCTGGGACGGCGAACATACGCGCTTTATGAATATCGACTATGTCCACGAATGATTTTATTGCCCGCATGCGGGGCTATATTTGCCAACATCAAATGCTTCATGCGGGGGATACTGTTCTTGTGGCCCTCTCCGGCGGGGCCGATTCCATGGCGCTTCTGCACGCGCTGTCCCGCGCCCAAACCGAACTGGACATCCATGTAGGCGCAGTTCATGTACACCACGGCCTGCGCGGGGCCGAATCGGATTCGGACGCGGCCTTTGTGCGCGGTATCTGCGCGCGGTACGGCGTCCCGCTCCGGGAAACGCGCCTCTCCCCGCCCCCGCACGCCAGCGAGGATTGGGCGCGGCGGAAACGGTACGCCTTTTTCGAGGCGCTCGCGCGGGAGCAGCAGGCGAAAATCGCCACGGCCCACACCGCCTCCGACAACGCCGAAACCGTGCTGTTCCGTTTGGCGCGCGGCAGCGCCGTGCGGGGTGCGGCGGGCATCCCACCGGTGCGCGGGTGCTGTGTCCGCCCGCTGCTCTGGGCACAGCGCGCCGATGTGCTTTCCTTCCTCTCGCAAAACGGCGTCCCCTTCGTCACCGACTCCACCAACCTTACGGACGCCTATGCCCGCAACCGCGTCCGGCACGGCGTTTTGCCGCTGCTGGAAGAAGTGCATGCGGGCGCTTCGCGCAATCTGGCGCGCTTTGCTGAGGAAATGCGGGAGGTTTCGGCATATCTGGACGCACAGGCGCGGGCGCTGCTCTCCCAGGCGGAAATTTTGCCCTCCCCTTCCCCGTCGGGCCGCTTCTGGCGCGCACAGTCCCTCGCCTCGTCCCCCGTCCCCGTGCGGCGCGCCGCGCTGGCCCGGCTGATCGAAAGCGCCGGGGTCCCGCAGGAGAAAACAAGCCTTGTGCCGCAGGCGGAAGCGCTGCTTTTCGCGGGACATGGCCGCCTTGCGCTCTCCCGGAACATGTGCCTGTTCGTTTCCCAAGGGCGGCTTTCCCTGGAAACAGAGGCGCGGGAAGCGCCGGAGGGCGGAAACGGCTGGATTTTGCCCTTTGCGGAGGGCGTTTTCCCCCTTCCCGGCGGCTATACGCTGCTGGTGGAGCGGCGAAATTGTGAAGAAATGATAAAATCTGCGAAAGATACGCAAAACCTCTTAAAATTTTCCGCAGATTGTGATAGAATACATGATGACGCAATTTTCCGCACCATACGCCCCGGCGACCGCTTCCGGCCTGTGGGGCGCGGTGTGTCCAAACCGCTGAAAAAATGGTATTCAGAGCGGAAGATCCCCCTTGCGGCACGCCCATTCCTGCCAGTCCTGGCAATCGGGGATACAGTGCTGTGGGCCGCCGGGTTCGGGTGCGCGGAGGGGACCGCTGTGGACACCTGCACAAAAAGGGCCGTGACAATCTGCGCGCGGCGAACGGAGGAAATGACATGAACAATACAATGCAAGAGGATGTCCTGCGCGTCCTGCTTACAGAGGAACAGCTCCATGCGCGCGTGGCGGAGCTTGGCGCGCAGATCACCAAAGATTACCAGGGCGGAAACCTGATGCTGGTAAGCGTGCTGAAAGGGTCAGTGGTATTCATGGCCGACCTGATGCGCGAGATCGACCTGCCCGCCGAGATCGACTTTATGGT
>CANCXY010000191.1 GCA_947381875.1 uncultured Clostridia bacterium
GCGAAAATCGCCCGCAGATACCATATTGATGAATCCTCCCATATTTCCGCCGGCAAAGCCTGCGCGGCGGGTATTTTTTGCTTAATCATAGTTCTATAATGATTGTACACAATCCCCATGCTTTTTTCAAGGGGTTTTGCCGGATTTTCCGGGCTTTTCTGAATTTTGGCCCCGCTTTTTACAGGATAATCAATTCCTTCGGGCTTTTGCCGATGATCTCGCAGTCGTCTTCCCGCACAAAGGTGGTATCCTCGATGCGCACGCCGAACTTGCCCGGCAGATAAATCCCCGGCTCGACCGTCATAACCATGCCGGCCTTGATGATATCCTCACACTTGGTGCTGTAGCGGGGGTTTTCGTGTATCTCAATGCCCACCGCGTGCCCCAGGCCGTGGCCGAAAAATCCCTCATAGCCCGCGCCATAGATGATGTCGCGCGCCACTTTATCTACCTCGCAGCCCTTGTACCCGGCCTTTGCGAACGCGCACGCGGCAAGCTGGGCCTCCAAAACAGTATGATAGACCTGTTTCTGCTCGTCCGTCACCGCGCCGACAGCGACCGTGCGCGTCATATCGGTGCAGTAGCCATCGACGTTCGCGCCGAAATCCATCGTGACAAAATCGCCCGCTTCAATGCGTTTGTCGCCGGGTACGCCGTGCGGCAGGCTCGTCTTTGCGCCGGAAATGAAGATAGTATCAAACGCTAACTTGCCCGCGCCGTGCCCCTTCATGAACACTTCCATTTCCAGCGCGGCGTCGATTTCGCGGATGCCCGGCTTGATATAGCTGAGCATATGGGTAAAGCACGCGTCGGTGATGGCCTGCGCGCGCCGGATAGCGTCGAACTCCTCCTCGGACTTGACGGCGCGCACCGCTTCAATGGCGTTGGTGAGCGTCTCGGACGCATCGATCTCGACGCCGGGCAGAGCCTTGCGCACGCGGCTCTCATAGGCGATTGTGGCCTTGTTTTCCATGTACAGGTGTTTTACGCCGTGTTCTGCCAGCAGGTCGCGTACCTGTTCCAAGGCCTCCTTTTCCAGGATGACTTCCGCCTCTTTTACGTTTGCTTCGGCAATTTCGATATAGCGCGAATCAATGATAAAATAGGTTTTTCCCGGCAGAATCAGCACGGTGCCCGCGTCGCCGGAATCGAAATTCAAAAAATAGAAACGGTTCACATCGGTGGAGATGAGCGCCGCCTCAAACCCCTGTGGCAAGGCGGCGATGAGTTTTTCTGTGCGTTGTTTCATGGTTTTTATCATCCTTTGTTCAGCGTTCCCCCGCCCGCGTTTTCCGGCGGCGCTGTATTGTAGCGCGTCCCGCCGCGCCTGTCGTACCGCGCCAACACAGGGCGTTCCATCATACGTTTCAGGCGTATGGTGGGTTTATTGTCCTCGTGCATCGGCTCCACCAGCAGCATCGGGATACCGTAAAGGTTGGCCCCAAGGGTATCCGTAAAGATCTGGTCGCCCACAAGCGCTATGGCGCGGCGCGGCACGCCCAATTTCCGGCGCGCGCGGGCCAGCCCGAACGGCGACGGCTTACAGCAAAACGCCTGGTACGGCAGCCCCACGCGCTGCGCAAAAGGCGCGACGCGCTTTGGCATATTGTTGGAGGCGATCGCCATGCGCACACCGGCGGCGCGCATGGTCTCCAGCCATGCGGCCACGTCGGCGGGCAGCTCCTGGGAACCGTGCGCGGTGAGCGTGTTGTCAACATCCAAAATCAGCGCGCGGATGCCTTGGGCGCGCAGGTATCCGGGTGTGATGCAGCAGACGCGCCGAAAGATTACCGTCGGCTGGAACAGCAGCATGGCATGGGCACCCCCTTTCCCGCGGGGACAGAGTTCTCGAATATTCCCGCCCGCAGAGCGGAGAATACACGGAAAATATCTCTGCGGCTTCCATATTCCCTTCCCGCGTAAAAAAGCGGACCATGTGGCCCGCTTGATTGGCTTTCGCCGAAATGTGTACGTCGGAGAACGACTGTTTATTTGTACTTGCGCTTGCGGGCAGCTTCGGACTTTTTCTTGCGTCGCACGGAAGGTTTCTCGTAAGCCTCGCGTTTGCGCACTTCAGCAAGTACACCGGAGCGTGCGCAGGAGCGTTTAAAACGACGCAGCGCGCTGTCCAGCGATTCATTGTCTTTCACTCTGATTTCCGACATCTTTGTCCCTCCCTTAACCCCAAGGTAGGCGCCGGCTCCGAAATAGTATCGGGAACTGACTTTTGTTATTATACTATAAAAAGCATGGTCCTGTCAACAGATAAATTCTTGCTTTTTGACGAAATCTTCTGCGGCAGAGATTTTTTGTGTTTTTCCCCTCCTTATGTACAGGGGAACAAACGGGAATCTCCCCACGGCTCGGACACTCCCGGACGGCTTTATCCGTTCGCCATTGCGCAAAGCTCGGACAGCATTTTCGGCAGCTCCTCGGCCATCGTCTCATCGCTGAACTGGCAGGTACCCACTTTTTTGTGGCCGCCGCCCCTGTATTTCAGCATCAGGCTCCCCACGTCGAGTGTAGCGGTGCGGTTCAGGATGCTGTACCCTACGGCAGCCGAACAACCCTTCCCCTCGCGCCCGCTGACAATCCAGGCCGAGATATTCTGTTCGGGGTACAGGCTGTAAATCAAAAAGCGGTTGCCTGTGTAGATCGGGTTCACGCCGCGCAGGTCGGTGATGATGACATTGCCCTCTGTGCGCGTGTGGGCTTTTACCATTTCCTTGAATTTCTCCGTCTGCTCCCAGTAAACGTCGATGCGCTCCTGCATATCGGGCAGCGCCAAAATCTCGGCGGTACTCATGGTGCGGCAGGCTTCAAGCAGTTTTTCCATAAGCTGATAGTTGGAAATCGTGAACTGACGCCAGCGGCCAAGCCCCGTGCGCGGGTCCATCAAAAAGCCGATCAGCACCCAACCTGTGGGATTCAGCACCTCGTCGATTGTCAAATTGCCGGAATCCACTTTATCCACGGCTTCCATAATCTCGCCGAACTGCGGGAACTTCTCGGCCCCGCCGTAATATTCATAAATGATGCGCGCGCAGGACGGCGAAATGCGGCTCTCGCCTTTGTACTTCCCCGCCAGCGCCAGGCGTTCATGTTCGCTGGAATGGTGGTCGAACCAGAGGCCGCAGCCCTCCACATAGGGCACGTTGGCGAGGCAGTCGTCTTCGTTGACCTCCACCAGGCCATCCTGTAAATCCTTCGGATGGGCAAATTTCCAGTGGTCAATAACGCCCGCTTCCAGCAGCAACGCACCGCACACCAGGCCGTCAAAATCGGAACGTGTTACCAGTCTCATATCGCTTATCCTCCTTTTACAGCTAAATTGACAAGTTTTCCGGGCACATGGATCTCTTTTACCACCGTTTTCCCCGCAATCTCCCTCGCGACATTCGGCTGGGCTTTCGCGGCGGCGAAAAGGTCTTCTTTCGTGGTATCGGCGGGAACATTCAGGCGCGCGCGCAGCTTGCCGTTCACCTGTACGACGATCTCGATCATCTGCTCCACACACTTGGCCTCGTCATATTCCGGCCACGTCGTGTGGGCGATCTGGCCCTCATATCCGCTCTGCTGCCAAAGCTCCTCGGTGATATGCGGCGCAAACGGGTTGAGCAGGATCAGCAGTGTGCGGAACTCACCGCGCGTGACGGCCTTTTTGTCGTATATCTCATTGAGCAGGCTCATCAGCGCGGCAATGGCTGTGTTCATTTTCAGCGCGGCGATATCGCCTGTCACTTTTCGGAGGGTGCGGTGCATCGCGCCCTCCAGCGCGGCGGAATAGCCGTCCCCTTCTGTCAGGATTTCCGTGAGGCCCCACACGCGCTCCAGGAAACGGCGGCAACCCTTGATCGACGCTGTGTTCCACGGCGCGCTCTTTTCAAAATCGCCGATGAACATTTCATACAGGCGCATCGTATCCGCGCCGTAATCACGCACAATCTCATCCGGGTTCACGACGTTGCCCAAGGATTTCGACATCTTGACGACCGGGTGGTCGGCCATCTCGCCGTACTTCTCTACAAGATGCTTTTTCGCCGCGGCCTCGCTGCCAAATTCTTTAATGAGCGCCTCCTGCTCCTCCGCCGGCATATTGACAAAGCTGTGCGGGTTGAAGCCGAGGATCATGCCGTGGCTTGTGCGCTTGGCATACGGCTCACTGTAGGGCACTACACCGATATCATACAGGAATTTGTGCCAGAAACGGCTGTAGAGCAGGTGCAGCGTCGTATGCTCCATGCCGCCGTTGTACCAGTCGACCGGCCCCCAGTATTTCACTGCTTCGGGGCTGACAAGCTGTGTATCGTTGTGCGGGTCCATATAGCGCAGGAAGTACCACGACGAACCCGCCCACTGCGGCATGGTGTCCGTCTCGCGCTTCGCGGGGCCGCCGCAGCACGGGCATTTCGTGTTGACCCACTCGGTATGGCGCGCCAGCGGGCTTTCGCCGCCCTCGCCCGGCTCAAAATCGGTGATGTCCGGCAGGCGCAGCGGCAGCTCGCTTTCGGGCAGGGGCTGCCAGCCGCAGGTCTCGCAGTATACCATCGGAATCGGCTCGCCCCAGTAGCGCTGACGGCTGAACACCCAGTCGCGCAGCTTGAAATTCGTCTGACGGTGCCCCTTGCCGTTCGATTCCAGCCAGGCGAACATCTTCTCTTTCGCGTCCTCCACGGAAAGTCCATTGAGGAACCCGGAATTGACAAGCGTACCGGTGGCGCAGTCGGTGAACGCCTCTTTTGTCACGTCGCCGCCGCTGACTACCTCAATGATGGGCAGATTGAACACCTTCGCAAATTCATAGTCGCGCGTATCGTGCGCAGGCACGGCCATAATCGCGCCCGTGCCGTAGCTGGCAAGCACATAATCGGAAATAAAGATGGGGATATGTGTATCATTGACGGGGTTCACAGCCTCGACGCCCGCAAGGCGCACGCCTGTTTTCTCCTTGTTCAGCTCGGTGCGCTCAAAATCGGATTTGCGCGCGGCGGCGTCCTGATAGGCGCGCACCTCGTCCGCGTTTGTCAGGATGCCTTTCTCCAGCCACGCCCGCACCAGCGCGTGTTCGGGGCTAAGCACCATATAGGTTGCGCCGAACAGCGTGTCGCAGCGGGTGGTGTACACCGTGATGGGGTCGCCTGTAGTGGCGGTGAAATTCACCTCCGCGCCATACGAACGACCGATCCAGTTCTTTTGCTGAGTGGAGACGCGCTCGATATAGTCCAGCCCGTCCAGGTCGTCGATCAGGCGGTCGGCGTAGGCGGTGATCTTCAGCATCCACTGGCTTTTCGTCTTGTGGACCACCGGGCTGCCGCAGCGCTCGCACACGCCGTTCACGACTTCCTCGTTTGCCAATACGACTTTGCAACCCGTGCAGTAGTTGACGTTCATTTCCTTTTTGTACGCAAGGCCCTTTTTGTAAAGCTGGAGGAAAATCCACTGTGTCCACTTGTAATAGTCGGGGTCGGTCGTGTTGATCTCGCGCGTCCAGTCGAACGAAAGGCCAAGGCTTTTCATCTGGCTTTTGAAGCGCGCAACGTTTTTCTCCGTCACCTTTTCGGGATGGATATGGTTCTGCATCGCAAAATTTTCGGTGGGCAGGCCGAACGCGTCCCAGCCCATCGGGTACAGCACATTGTACCCCTGCAAACGCTTTTTGCGCACAACGGCGTCCAGCGCCGTATAACTGCGCGGGTGGCCGACGTGCAAGCCCGCGCCGGAGGGGTACGGGAACTCTACCAGGGCATAAAATTTTGGTTTGGTGAAATCCTGCGGCGCGGCAAACGTCTGTTCCACGTCCCAGATATCCTGCCATTTTTTTTCAATCGAACTGTAGTCATATTTCATAATTACGCTTCCTCAAACTCCATTGCTACTTCTTCGCCGTCCGCCCACAGGTGGTCCAGATCGTAGTAATCGCGCGCGTCCGGGCTGAACACATGTACAATCACATGGCCATAGTCGAGAATAAACCAGTTCTGCGTTTTGAAGCCCTCGGTGCGGATGGGCGAGACTTCCTTTTCCTTCATGCTGAACTCCACTTCCTCCGCCAAGCTTTTGACATGGGTGGAGGATGTGCCGCTGGCAATGACAAAGTAATCTGCCAGTACCGTGAGGTCGCGCACCTTCAGCACTTTGACGCGGGTGGCTTTTTTGCTGTCGAGCAGCTTTGCAATCTGCATGGCAAGCTCTTTCGATTCCATAACTTCACTCCCGTTTCTGAATTGTATCTATTTTTATAATGTTCTTACGTCCTTATTCTTCCGGCTGTGTACCGTCGCCCTGCGCCTGCTGCTGGGCCGCCCGCTGGGCGTCGGGCGGGGCGCCCTCGGCGTCGCCGCCTACCGCGTCCACCTCGCCCATGCGCCGCACTTCCGCGCCGATCACCTCGCTGCGCGTCGGCCAGTCCGGCGTACCAATATCGTTCGCTGTGAGAGGG
>CANCXY010000192.1 GCA_947381875.1 uncultured Clostridia bacterium
GGGCAAGCCCCCTTTGGAATCCCATCACGCGCGGCAATTTCATTGCCGCGCACCCTATTTCGGGGATGGGTGGGCGCGGAGTATCGAAGCCGCGGAGAAATACAGAAAAGCCCTGCTCAGTTTCAAGTAGTTTCATTTTATATAGTAAAACCACTTGAAAACGCGCATGATTTTTCCGTGTTTCCCCCGCCCGGAGGGCGGGGGAAACACCAAAAAGCCTTTGCCTATTTATAAGTAGTTTCACTATAACAGGAGGAAAACCGTATGAAACGTACAGACTATATCTCGTGGGACGAATATTTTATGGGCGTGGCGCTTCTGACAGCCCAGCGCAGCAAGGACAACTCCTCGCAGGTAGGGGCGTGCATTGTGAGCCGCGAGAACAAGATCCTTTCGATGGGCTATAACGGCATGCCCATCGGCTGCCTGGACGACGAAATGCCTTGGGAACGCGAGGGCGCGCCGCTTGAGACAAAGTACATGTATGTATGCCATGCCGAACTGAACGCCATCCTCAACCACGCTTCCAGCACCGGCAGCCTGCGGGGCGCGCGCGTATACACCACCCTGTTCCCCTGCAATGAATGCGCGAAAGCGCTTATTCAGAGCGGCATCAGCGAGGTGATCTATTACGCGGACAAGTACCCCGACTCCGATTCCGTCATTGCCAGTAAGCGCATGTTTGATATGGTCGGCGTGCGCTATACGCCCTATCAGCCCTCCGGGCGGAAAATGGTTTTGGAATTATAAAGTTCCCGTCAATGCGGCCCGAAAACCGACGCTGTTTCCCCGTCCGAAGGCCCGAAAACCGATGTTATTTCCCCGCCCGAAGGGCGGGGAAATAACATATATAAAAAACACTTGACTCTCACGCGGCGTCATGGTGTATCCTTTTTCCCGGAGGCGATGAAATGCGGTATTCGATCAGCAAAGCGGCAGACCTGGTAGGCGTCAGTGTACGGACACTGCGCTATTACGATGAAATAGGGCTGCTGAAACCGTCGGAGATTACGCCCGCCGGGTATCGTTTTTACGACGACACGGCGATGGCGGCTCTGCAACAAATCCTGTTTTACCGGGAACTGGATGTGCCGCTTGGGCAGATCGCGCATATCCTCTCCGCCCCCGAAAATGACCGGAACGAAGCATTGCAAAAGCACCGGACGCTGCTGCTCATGCGGCGCAGGCGGCTGGATGACATGCTGCGCCTGGTAGACGAAACGATTGGAGGGATCGCCATGTACGAAGACAGACCCAACCCCACCCAACAGGACTGGGAAGCCATTAAAGCCCAATATGCTGCCGAGGCAGCCGGACGCTGGGGCAACACAGAAGCCTTCCTCGAAAGCCGCGAAAAGCACGCGGGCTATACGCCGGAAAAGGAAGCGGCCATCCGCGAGGATATGGAGGCAATTTTTCAGGCGTTCGGCGCGTGTGCCGACCCGCTTAGCGAGGAAGGACAGGCACTTGTAAAGCGCTGGCAGGAACATATCACCCAATACCACTACAACTGCACCATCGGCATTTTGGCGTGCCTTGGGCAGATGTATGTGAACGACCCGCGCTTTGCCGAAAATCTGGATAAATACGGCCCTGGCACGGCGCGGAAGATGAGCGACGCGATCGCGGCGTATTGCAAAGGCTGAACCATGGCCCCGCCGCCCCTTTGGGGCGGCGGGCGCTTCATTTTCAAAATGGGTTTTCAAAGGCAGCGCTTCTGGGAAAACGCGTTGATTTCCATGCCTTTTTTCCCCAGGCGCTTGTACCAGCGCCGCAGGTGTGGTACAATGTACCAATATTGAACATTGAAAGGGTGGCGCTACTTATGAACCGGCTGTCTACCGCTTTTCCTGTGGAGGATATTCCCCTGAACGCCTACCCGCGCCCGCAGCTCCGGCGCAGCGCGTGGCAGAATTTGAACGGGGCCTGGCAGTATGCCATTACCGAAACGCCTGAAAGACCCGCCGCGTGGCAGGGCAATATTCGTGTCCCCTTTGCGCTGGAAAGCGCTCTTTCCGGCGTGGGGAAGTCCCTGCGCCCTGGCCAGTCGCTGTGGTATACGCGCCGCTTTGTCGTGGAGCATTTCGACGCGGGCAAGCGGACACTGCTGCATTTCGGCGCGGTGGACAACGCCTGCGCGGTATATGTCAACGGCAACGAGGCGGGCGGGCACCGGGGCGGCTACTGCCCGTTTACGCTGGATATCACCGCGCTCGTTCATGATGGGGAAAACGAACTGACAGTGCGCGTATCGGACGACACCGATCAGTGCGACGAACCGCGCGGCAAACAGGTGTTGGAGCCAAAGGGTATCTGGTACACGGCTGTCAGCGGTATCTGGCAGACTGTCTGGCTGGAACAGGTGGACAACGCCTATATCCGAGCCGTGCATTTCACGCCCGCACTCGACAGCGTAGAGGTGTATGTCGACGCTGCCTGCGCGGGCGAAGTGAAACTGGATATCTTTGCCGACGGCGAGTTTTTGGGAGAACACTCCTTTTCCTCCAACGCCTCGCACCGCGTCACCTTTGACGCGCCGCGCCTCTGGACGCCGGAAACGCCGTTCCTCTACACAGTGCGGGTGCGCCTGCTGTGCGAGGGGCGCGAAGCCGACAGCGCCAAAAGCTATTTTGGCCTGCGTACTTTCTCCGTACACACCGGCAGCGAGGGGCGGACCCTCTTTTTCCTCAACGGACAGCCCTACTTTCAAAGGGGCCTGCTCGATCAGGGCTACTGGCCGGACGGCCTGTATACAGCGCCCACTGACGAGGCCCTGCGCTCCGATATCGAAAACGCCAAATCGCTCGGCTTCAATATGCTGCGCAAGCATATCAAGGTGGAACCGGCGCGCTGGTACTACTACTGCGATACCTTAGGGATGCTCGTATGGCAGGATATGCCCAGCGGCGCGGCCTACCCCGGCGACGCTGTGGCCGTGGCAATCCCGAACGCGGGCGTGCATCTGGCCGATAAAAACTATAAGCGGTTCAAACGGGAAAATGCCGAAGCGCGCGCGCAATTCACCGCCGAACTGCGCGAGATGGTGGAGACGCTGCGCGACGCGGTGTGCATCAGCACCTGGGTACCCTTCAACGAAGGGTGGGGGCAGTTTGACGCTGCCGCTGCCGCCGCCCTGCTGTGGGAAATGGACCCCACGCGCCCCGTCGACCACGCCAGCGGCTGGCACGATCAGGGCGCGGGCGATTACAAGAGCATCCACAAATATATCCTGTCCGTGAAGCCGGTGCGTTCGGAAGGGCGGGCATTCGCGCTGACGGAATACGGCGGCTACAGCCAGATTTTAGAAGGGCACGTCTGGGATCAGGAAAAGAGTTTCGGCTATCGGATGTACCCGACAAAAGAGGCGCTCACGGAAGCCTACCGCAAGCTGCATGAAGAACAGATCATCCCGTTGCTGTCAAAGGGGCTGTGCGTCTCCATTTACACGCAGCTCACGGATGTGGAACTGGAAGTGAACGGCCTGTATACCTATGACCGCGCTGTCTGCAAACTGGATGAGGAGACGGTGCGGGCGATCAACAGAAAGCTGGTGCTTTGATGGAAACCTTTACGCTTTACTCCTCCGGCATTGCGCTGGCGCGCTTCACGGTGCAGGGGGAAAACATCACAAAATCGGTGCGCGATATGCGCGGGCTGGATTTTCTTCCCCCCTCCCCCATGTCGGCGGCGGATGACGAGGCATTTTCCTCCTTTAAGATGCGGCCTTTCCATCTGCTCTCCCTGCGCGCTTCTTTCGAGGCGGCGGCGCAGGGTGCGCCGGAGGAATGGACCGTGGACGGTATGCGCTACACGCGCGCGGGTTGCGGCGGGCTTCTTTCCTATATCCATCGCGGCGTCAAATACCCCAGCAACGCGCTGTTTGAAAATGGCCGGGTGATTGCATGGCTCTGCCCCTGCCGGGAGCAGGCCAACATCCTTGTGTGCGACGGATACGAGGAAAAAACGCCGCTCGCGCTGTGGAAAGGGTATGCCGACCGTCCGCTGTATGGCGTGGATGGACCGCACACCTTTTCTGTCACAACGCGCGACGGCGTGGGGCTTGCGACGGATGTATATTTGCCCGCTGGCGCGCCGCTGCCTGTCCCGGCGCTATTGGTGCGCACGCCGTATGACCGCGACGACGGGGCCGAAACGTATTTCCGCTACGTCCGGCGCGGCTATGCCGTAGTCGTCCAGGATGTGCGCGGGCGCAATGAGAGCGGCGGCGAATGGCTGCCGCATTACTACGAGATAGAGGACGGCGACGACACACTCACCTGGGTAGGCACACAGGACTGGTGTACCGGCAGCGTCGGCACGCTGGGCGGGTCGTACTTGGGCTATACACAGTGGTGCGCGGCGGCACTGGGGAACCCGCACCTGAAAGCGATGATCAGCGTCGTTACGGCGGGCACAGCCATGACAGACAGCCCCATGCACGGCGGGTGCCTGGGCAGCGGCGGCTTTGCGTGGATGTTCTCCATGACAAAGCAGCGCTACGCGCCGGAACGCATGGAGCGCGATGACTGGGACGAGGTATTGGATATCCGCCCGCTGGAGGATATTGGCCCGAAAGCGCTTGGGGAGGATGTGCCCTTCATCCGAAAGACGCTGGCGCACCCCTGCGAGGATGATTTCTGGCTGCACGGCAACTGGGTCAAACGCAATGCAGGCAAGACAGTACCGGTCCTGATCCAAAGCGGCTGGTTTGACGATAACGGCATGGGCACCACAGAGGCGCTCGATTTGACGGCGAGTTATCCAGCGGGCATGCGCAAGGTCATCTTGGGGCCGTGGCAGCACGGCGGCAACAGTCAGTACGACCTGCACGCGCTCTCATTTGGCGCAAACGCGCTGCGTTTCGACTTGGACTTTATCTATCTTCAATGGTTCGACCACTTCCTGCGCGGCGAGGAAAACGGCGTTGAACACACAGCACCTGTGGAATACTATACAATGGGCACAGGGGAATGGAAAACCGCCGCGCAATGGCCGGTGGAGCATGCGGACGACACACCGTTCTATTTCGGCGAGGGCGGCACGCTTTTCCCCATCAGCGGCAGTGCCGGGCACCTCTCCTACGCTTATGACCCGAAGAATCCTGGCACGCATATTATTGATATGTGTGAAAATGAGATCGCCGTGCCTGAAGATTATACCGAGGAGGAAAAGCGGCCCGATTACCTTTTATACACTACCCCTCCCCTGCGCGAGCCGCTGACCGTAACAGGGGACGCACGGGCTGTGCTGTACATTTCCAGCGACGCACCCGACACGGACTTTATGGTGCGCCTGTGTGATGTGGATGAAAACGGACGCAGTGTCAAGATAGCGGACGGCATCTTGGCGGCACGCTTTCGGAACGGGTTCGCAAAGTCGGAATATTTGACACCCGGCAAGGTGGAAAAACTCGTGATCCGCACTTCTAAGGTGTCGCACTGTTTCCAGCCCGGCCACCGGCTGCGCGTGAGCGTCACATCCGGCGCAAAGAATTTCGTGTTCCCGAACAGCAACACAAAAAACGGCTATAACAGCATAGAAACGCGGATTGCGCACAACAGCGTCTGGCACGGCGGGGACACGCCCTCGCATATCCTGCTGCATGTAGAGCGATAATTTTTCCATGTATTTCCCCGCCTGAAGGGCGGGAAAGCACACCAAAACAGGAGGGAAACCGATCATGCTGCCAACCAGACAACAAGCCGAGGCGCTTTTGCGGGAGGCGGAAAGCTGCAACCCCGGACCATGGGGCAACCACAGCCGGACAGCCGCGCACTGCGCCGAGGGGATCGCGCAGGCATGCGGCCTGGACGCAGAGAAAGCGTATATCCTGGCGCTTTTGCACGACATCGGGAGGAAATTCGGCGTGCGGCATTTGGGGCATGTTTCGGACGGCTACTCCTATATGCTGTCCCTGGGCTATGACGAGGCCGCGCGCATCTGCCTGACGCACTCCTTCCCCCGCGGGAAAATCGAAGACTACATCGGGCGGTTCGACACGACGCCGGAAGAACAAGCGCTTATCGAAAACGCACTGCGCGCCGTCCATATGGACGAATATGACAGGCTCGTGCAGTTATGCGACGCACTGGCAGGCGCGGAGGGCGTGATGGACATAGAAGCGCGCATGGACGATATCCAGCGCCGCTATGGCTGCTACCCATCGGAAAAACGAACGGAGAACCGCGCGCTGAAACAGCACTTTGAGGAAATCGCCGGACGTGACATCTACGACATCACCGACAAAGCGCATTTCAAGCCCAGCGGCGGCCCGCCAAACGCCTGACATCCTATATAAAAAGGCGGGCGCGGCAATGAAATTGCCGCGCCATGATGGGTTTCCAAAGGGGGCTTGCCCCCTTTGGCGGAGTCCAGAGGCA
>CANCXY010000193.1 GCA_947381875.1 uncultured Clostridia bacterium
GGATGATATATTTGCGCCCCATCTCGGTATTCTTTTTCTCCGCGTCCGCCTCGGTGGTGATCGCGATACGGGTGATCGTCACTTCCTGCGGCATGACCGGCTCCACACTGCGGGCAAAGCCCAGCTGCACCGGCCCGCGCACCTGGCCGCAGTTCAGCGCCGATTTGACAAAAGTAGTCATCACCGCGCCAAAGGTGCGGATGTCATAAAAGTTGGCACACATCCAATCCCGAATCTTTTCGTCCAGAGCCGGATCCACTTTCTTTTTCTCCTTCACAGTTTTTTCCGTGACATCCAGCGCCGTATACGCCTCCGCGTCGCGGCGATTCAGCGGCACGCTATCCTGGATGTAGATGCGCCAACCGGGCGCGCCTTCCTTTTTCATCTGTACATAGTTGCGGATCTTTCGTTTCAGACATACATCGGTGACAAGCCCCAGGTTGGTTTCCGCGTCTACACGGGGCATATTGCCCGCGTCGGGGTCGCCGTTGGGATTGCCGTTTTCCACATCGAACAGGATAACAAATTCATAACGGTTTTTGATCGGTTCAGCCATTTTCTTTTTCCTCCTTTTTTGTCTGGTAACGGGCCTGTGTCTGATGGTAATACCCAAGCTGGAAAGCCCCCTGCTGCGGCAGGCTCAGCCGGTCGGGATATGCCTGTTCAAAATGGGAAAGTATATCCGTCAGCTTTTTTTCATAGCTGATCCGAAGCCCTTTGTCCATCTTGCGCATATGTTTTTGTGCCAGGGAAATAAGTGTGGGAAACACACGGCTGGGGGTAGCTGATGCGGCAGTGAAATATTTATCCCGAATCGTGGCGTTGATGCCGGGATTGGCCGCCGACTGTACAGCCTCCAGGACAGAAAACAGCCGCCCCAGGTTATAGGGTACGCTTGTGCTGTCAGTTTTCAGGGACACAGTAAAAACCTCCTCTGGATTGGGGATATCGGGATGGGGCGCTTTCAGGTAAAATGCTTTCAGAATCGCCGCGCGCCCCCGCGTGACCTCCCTGTCGGCCCGGATGCGCAGCGTTACAGCGTTCCGCAGGCCGGCGGGATAGCGGGTATCCGTGAGGATGGCCCGCAGGGTTTCGCCTGTCAGATGCGGGCTTGGGCTTTTCACCTTAGATTTCTGGTTGACCGTTTCCTCCATCATTTTCCATAAAGGGATCGTCTCAAATGTATCACTGGCTGGATGGACGATCTCCATCCGCTCATGATGCCGCCGCACGTTTTTCAGAAAGCCGCCAAAGGTATTGCGCAGGAAAAAGCGCACGAACAAACGGGCCACGTTCGGCGCAAGCCCAAGGATATAAAAATCCATCTCCGGGTCCAGCCTTGCTTCATCATAGAGGACATCCCTGCCCTCGGAAAGATCCTTCGCCATCTTTGACAGATCCTCTACGCTGTAACTGGAAGTGCCAAGCGCAAAGCCCTCCCAGAAGTCCTGGTATGCAACCCCGCCGTCCTCCGCCCAGAACACCACTGTGGTATCCCCTATGCAGAATGTATGTTCCCGGTCGGCCAGCAGATAATTCAGGGCAGCCGTATAGGCAAAGGCGGCATATTTGCTTGTCGGGGCATTCAGATTCTGTTCCCGTCTATAGGAACAAAACGCCGGCGCGTTAAAGGATACCAGCGCCGCACCGCTGGACTGCGCGTCCGCGACCCCTTTGATGGAAGGGTGTACAGCCTCCGCCGCTCCTTTTTTGCCTGTAACGAGGCACACTGTTTCCGGCCCGTCTCCCGCAGCGTCATAATGCGCCTGCCATGCCTCGCGCAGCAAGGGGTCTTCGTGTACAAAACTGCTGTTGTAACGGAATATCAGGTTTGCGCTCGCGAGGATATCTTCCCAGTCTATTTGCAGCGCGGGGTGGAGCGCAGCTTTTTCCGGCTCCCAACGGTCGAAGAAGCACAGCACAGCACGGGCGGCAGGGCTATCCACACCATCCAAAAGCTGATGGTGCAGTTTGCGGCAGCAGGCAAAGCATTTGTGGCTGCGCTGGGGCTTTCCTTTGTCATCTACCCCCAGGATATAGCTGGCATTGTCCCAGAGGAAGTTGGCGACGATACCCACCGTGCGCTTCGCGGGGGCAGGCAGAGACATTTCTCTTGGCACGAGGACTTTTTTCTTCCCCCGCTCCTGCTCATGCTTCAACAGGATCACCTGTTCCAACTCCCCTTCGCCGTTGATTTGCAGCGCATAGGATATCTTCGCACCTGCCCAACCCGGCCTGTCAAGCCTCCCCTGTGCCGCCAGCGTCTCATAGTAGGCCGTAAGCGATTGCAGGATCATCCAATCACCTCCCCGCTGTCCCGCGCGGGGACTTCCAATACTCCGTCATGCAGGGCGGCGCGGAAAAAGAGAGGCTTGATGTTCTCTGGATCGGTGTAATCCATATCCCAAAGCATATAGCCCAAATCTTTTGTTCCCGCAAGCTCTGATGGACAGAGGGGCGGCGTTTCACATGGCCGGAACTGGGCTGGGAACTCCCGGCAGCCGAAATAGGGCTGGTGATAGAACTGCCCTTTGTGGATACGCCGCTGGATAATATCCTGGAATTTTCCGGCGTTATCCCCTAAGGCCGCTTTTTCCGTAAGGACAAAATGCGCGTCGATCACATAGCGCACATCTCGTAGCATCAGGGTGGCCCGGATATCCTCAGAAGCGGCCAAATACAGCTCCCCTTTTCCCCGCTCCATCACTGTCCGGGCCGTGCGGGCGCTGACAACAGAGTGAACCTCGTTGCGCCGCACATCGGCAAAGCGGATCGGGGCGCAGACATGGATACGCTCTATGATCCACCGCAGGCCGGGATGCCAGAATATGGATTCTATCAACCCGCGCGCTGCCGAGGGCGTCATTACATCATAGCTTACACGTTCCGTTTTCAGCTCTGGCCTTGTGAAGCATGCGTACTCCCCCCGAACTTCTAAGCGAATTGGCACGATAGGACCTCCTTTTCTTCATTTTTCCATATTATACCCCTTTTTTCGCGGCTCGTCAATATAAAAATTCAGAGAGTATACTTGTAAAAATATTTTTTGTTGAATTTGACGGAATTTGTGGTACAATAAATCCCAAAACGGCAAAAAGGCGCTGTCTGTCTGGCCTTTTTGCCGTTTTTGTTACTATTGTGTTGTTTGTTCAGTGTTCATTCGCGGTATTTTTGGGCGCTTTTATAAGCTCCACAGCAGCGCGCAATTCCTCCAGCGTCTTGTGGTTGTACACGCGGTTGCCGGTGTCCTTCGAGACGTGACCCATCAGCAGGTCAATACACTTCCTGTTTGCCCCGGCACTGTCCAACATGGATTCAAATGTATGGCGGCAGCTATGGGGTGTGCCGGGTATCTGTAGTCTCGCCGCAAGGATGCCCCATATTTTTCTGTACTGCTTCGAGGGGATCTGATGTCCTTCCTGTTGAATCAGATACTCTCCTGGTTCCAGCATCCGACGCTCTATGTAAGGGCAGATTGCGGAGTGGATGGGCACCACACGGTTTTTCCCAGCTTTGGTTTTTGTGCCGCCTTTCATCGTGCCTGCGGCAAGGTCCACATCCGCCTTCTTCATGTCCAACAGCTCGCTGATGCGCCACCCGGAATAAATGAAAATAAGTATAGTGTCTACCCATGGTTCCTCCTGGTGTGCCCATATGCGCGCAATCACTTCATTTGAGAATCGGTCGCGCGTGGTGGGCGGGATAGGGGCGGATGTGAGCAGGTCGGAGTAACAGCGGCTGACGACATCCAGCTCCAGCGCGAAGTGGTCGAGGTGCCCCCAGAAGTTCTTTATCGCTGCCTGCGTGCTGTACCCGCGCCCGCAATTATCAATCGTATCCTGCATTTGGTATGCCTTGATTGTTTTATACGGCAGATCAGCCAGCGCGGCACAGTGCTTGAATGCGGTTAAGAGCGACAATCGGTTCGATTCGCCTAACTTCTGCGCTTTCTTTTCCTTCCACAGCGCGAACAGCTCCGCCAATGTAATTTTCGCCCTGTCCACATCCCAGGGGTTGCGGTTGTACTCTGCCAGCAGCATATTTCCTTCTTCGCGGGTCTCGGCATAGCCAATAATGCTGTACATGGGCTGCCCGTTGTCCTTCCATCCAGACAACTTTTTGACGATGAATGGGCGGCGGCGGTTGCCGGATAAGCGTGCGACGGTGCCATATCCATTCGGATTTCGCAAAAAAATCACCTGTCCTTTCAAAAAAGGTAGACTTTTTCAAGGACAAGTGGTAAAATGATAGTGCTTGGGGTATCATTTTACGGGGCTTGTCCCTGTGGTATCCTTGCCGCCCCCCGGTGCGCCAACACCAGGGGCGGTTTTTTTATTTTCTACGCCGTTTAGGCTTTCCCACTAATGCGTTAACCAACAGCTTTCGGGCTTTGTTCCTGCGCCCTGCCTTCGTTGTCGGTATACCTGTGATTTTGGCGATTTTCCTCTTTGCCGAAGTAATTCCAAGGGCACGTTTCCAACTGAAGCCAAAGGCCATTTTATCAACCTCCCCTATTGCATATGCCGCAACGACTATATCCCGCTTCTTTTGCGGCTTCCTCGCTTTCAAACCATATTTCATTTTCTGGCGTTATTTTTCGCGCTGCAGAACATTCCCTATCATGGTATTTATCTGAATCCCTGCTCCCCAGCAAATACCCTTCTTTACATTCCCTATCATATCCTTGGAAGGGTGTTTTCCCCGGCGTTGCGCTTTCTGCCTCACCAGGCGATATACTTGATGTGCTGTCTGGCGCAGGCTCTGCTATGGATACGGGCAATGACGGTGATTCCGGCGGCATATCCTGTTGGATACTACTGGTACCATTGGTTCGCGGCGTGCGCCCCTGCCGCTATCACAAGCCCCTTGACAAGGCCTTTTCCGTCTTTCATATGGCAACTCACCTCTTTTCACAAAAAGAAAAAGATTTTTTGTGGAATATGCCCATTGGAATTTACAACCATCAGTTGTATAATTGGCTTTACAGGAATTTCGTGCGGGGGAAAGGGGAAAAGCATGGAAGAAAAGGAAAACATCCTCACATCTATAGAGCGTGTCTTAAAAGACCTTACCACGGAACAGCTTAAAAGCGTGTATCAATTTGCCCTGCACTGCTCCCGATAAGCGCCTGCCCCCTGCGCCGACCCTCTAAGGGTCGGCCTTTTTTATATCCTCCGCTAAATTCACAGCGACCTGCTCCAGCGCCTCCCATTGCTCTGTTGTCATACGGGACAAAGCCGAGATGAGACGGTAGCGGAAATCCGTCTGCCCGCTTAGCACGTCCCCGAAAAACGCTGCCATTTCCTCGTTGCGGGAACGCTGGACGAACATATCGCCCTCACCCGTGCGCAACCACATCTCGTTGACATTGAACTCACGGCAGATATCGGAAACCGTTCTATCACTTGGCCGCTTTGCCCCTGAGCATAGCTCTGACACAAATGGAGCCGATACCTTTATGGTTTTCGCAAAA
Organism: uncultured Clostridia bacterium; assembly: GCA_947381875.1. Taxonomy (GTDB): domain Bacteria; phylum Bacillota; class Clostridia; order Oscillospirales; family Ruminococcaceae; genus Ruthenibacterium. Next base: position 5,474 of record CANCXY010000193.1, read on the forward strand.
TCACTCTTTTTCATTTGCAGCGTCTCTATCAGCGCTGAAATCCTCTTATTCATGGTTCACCTCCATTCCCTAACAATCTCCATTGTACCAAAAAAAATGCAAATGTCAACAGAAAAATGGCTCTTCCAATTTTGTGGTGGATAGCACCTAAATCAATCCTCTTTTTACCGCTTCCAAAACGGGGGATTATTCCCCCGTTTTATTGTCAGCGGAGAAGGACTTTTCTATATCATCAAGTGAATTGATAAAGGCAAGTACGGCTTTAACTTGTTCGTCATTCATCTTTTCCAGCTGTGCAAGTGCCCTTTGATGAAATTCAGATAACGCTTTGTTTTTGCTAATTTGCTTTAGTTTTGGTTCCTCACCGTTGAGTACCCAATCAGCGTGATAACCGTATTTTTCTTCAATCAGTGTTGCAAGGGATTGAGAAAGCCGGATATTGGGGTCTTTTAAAAGTTTAGATATATAGCTTTCTGTTACACCTAATTCAGTAGCCATTTGTTTTTGTTTTAGTTTATTCTCTTGCAATATGAGCTTTAACCTATCGCATTGGTTCATAGTAGCACCTCCTATGAACCGCACTATATCAGAAAAACTTGAATAAGTCAAGAAAAATATCTTGACAAGTGGAATGAGTTGATTTATACTTGAACCATTCAACAGCAAGGGAGGAGGGTTAGAATGACCGAAGTGTGCAGAAACGTGGCCGCCGAGAAAATCAAAGAAATGCCTGTAGACCAGATAAAGAAACTGCTGATTTTTATGGCAGGCATGGAGGCTGAACAAGCGGCAGAAAAGAAGCGGTGTGAAAGGGCGTCCTGAAACGCCCTATCCACCACGAAGTTGGAATAGCCAGAAAAAATAGCTTAGCTAAA
>CANCXY010000194.1 GCA_947381875.1 uncultured Clostridia bacterium
GATCAGGACACGCCCAATATACAGATACAGGCGCAGTATAAACGGAAAAGGGGGTCCCTGTCAAGCCTGTTTCCCGCAAGTGAAATTTTTTTGTAATTGCCTCTTGACTTGAAGTAAACTCCAGATTGTATAATGATACAGTGAAGCCACTTGAAAACAAATAAAATTTTGATGTTTCCCCGCCCGGAGGGCAGGGAAACATAGAAAGCCTTACTCATTTTCAAATAGTTCCACGATAAAATCAACTATAGAAAACACAAGGACGGTGAGCGTTACGACGATCAAAGAGGTCAGCAGCCGGTTCGGGCTGTCCCAGGACGCCCTGCGCTATTATGGACGGATGGGCATGATTCCGCCCGTCACGCGCACAGCCGGGGGCATCCGCATCTATCAGGACGAGGACCTGCGCTGGGTGGAACTGGCGCTGTGCCTGCGCAGCGCGGGGCTGCCGATAGAGGCGATCGCGGAGTATGTGCGGCTCACGCGGCTGGGCGGCGGCACCATCCCGGAACGGCTGGCACTGCTGGAAAAGCAGCGCGGGACGTTGCAGGAGCAGCAGCGGCGGACCAGCGCAGCCCTGGAACGGTTGGATCACAAGATCACAGTGTATCAAAACGCCCTGAAAACAGGGGAACTGAATTGGAACAAGGAGGAGATTTGAGGATGGAACGCATCAAAAAGAATTTTGGCTTTGGGGCTATGCGCCTGCCCATGAAGGACGGGGAAGTGGACGTTCCCCAGACCTGCCAGATGGTAGACACCTTTTTAGAGGCTGGCTTTAACTATTTCGATACCGCGCACGGCTATCTGAACGGCAAGAGCGAACTGGCGCTGCGGGAGTGCCTCACCAGCCGCTACCCCCGCGACCGCTATATCCTTACCGACAAACTGACAAACTTCTTTTTCAAAAAAGAGGAGGATATCCGCCCCTTCTTCCAGAGCCAGTTGGAAGCCTGCGGTGTGGACTACTTCGATTTTTACCTGATGCACGCGCAGGGTGTGGAGAATTTCGCCTTTTTCAAAAAATGCCGCGCCTATGAGACGGCGCTGGAACTGAAAACGGAAGGAAAAATACGCCATTTCGGCATCTCTTTCCATGACCGCGCGGAGGTACTGGAGCAGATATTGACAGAGTACCCGCAGGTAGAAGTGGTGCAGATCCAGTTCAACTATGTGGACTATGACGACCCGGCGGTGGAGAGCAGAAAGTGCTATGAAGTGTGCCGGAAATTCGGAAAGCCTGTCATTGTGATGGAGCCGGTGAAGGGCGGCAACTTAGTGAACCTGCCGGAGGAGGCCATGCAGGCGTTCAAGGCGCTTGGCACTGCCAGCCCCGCGAGCTACGCCATCCGCTTTGCCGCCGGGTTCGAGGGGATGATGATGGTCCTCTCCGGCATGAGCAGCCTTGCGCAGATGCAGGACAACATCGGCTATATGAAGGACTTCCAGCCCCTAAATGAAAAGGAGCGGGAGGCCGTGGATCGGGTGCGGGAAATTTTCCATTCCATGCGCCTCATCCCCTGTACAGCCTGCCGGTACTGTGTGGCGGGCTGCCCGAAGAAAATTTCCATCCCCGACCTGTTCGCCGTGATGAATACAAAAATGATCTATCACGACTGGAACGCGGACTATTACTATAACCAGGTACATACGAAGCAGGGCGGCAAAGCTGGCGACTGCATCCAGTGCGGCAAATGCGAAAAAGCCTGCCCGCAGCACCTGCCTGTCCGGGAGCTGCTAAAGGATGTGGCGAAGGAGTTTGAAAAATAACGGGGGTTGTTTCCAATGCAGAAAAGGAAGCTCGGCAATTTGACAGTATCGGAGATCGGCATGGGATGTCTGGGGGCTTTCCCACGGGTACGGCAAGCTCCCAGAGCCGGAATATTCCATAGAGGCGATCCAGAAAGCGCATATGTTCGGCTGTACCTTTTTTGATACTGCCGAGGTGTACGGGCACCGGGGCAATATAGAATCTATGGGGCGGCGGTGGCGATGAAGCGGGCCGACAGGGATGTCCGGCAGTGGATGTAATAAAAAAGCTGATGGGCGGGAAAGCATAGAAGCAGCTTTCCCGCCCATTCCCAGCATTTTCCGGTGGCGTCTCGTGTCAGCGTTAGCGGAACATATGACATATGCGCATTGGCTCGCCCAATCAGGTTCCCGGCGGGGCTTTTATCCCCGCTGTGCCAGCACCGCGAACGACTGCGCGCCCAATTCCACGCGGCCTTTTTCCGGCGCACCTGTACAGGAGCCGATCGCATACAGGATATGCCCCGCGTCCGGCGCGTCAAAGGAATAGGGGGACAGCCCCGGATTGACGGCGACCAGAAGCGAGCCGCGCCGGTAGACGAACAGGCGGCTGTCGGCTTTGGCTTCGTAGATCTCAAACGGTGCGCTGGCGCTGAGGTCGTCATACTTATGGCGCAGCGCCAGCAGGGCGCGGACGGTATTCAGCAGGGAAGCGGGGTCGTTGTCCTGCCCGGCCACGGTGGGGGCGTTCGGCGCGGGGTCTACGGGCAGATACAGCGCCGAAGGGTCCCCGGCGGAGAAGCCCAGGTTTTCACCCGGCTGCCACTGCATCGGCGTGCGGCTGCCCGTGCGCGTGTAGCCGCCCTCTTTGGTCGGTACGTCCAAATACCGCATGCCGATCTCATCCCCATAATAGAGGTAGGGCGCGCCGGGCATCGTGAACAGGAAGGCATAGGCCAGCTTCAGTTCTTCGGGCGACAGGTTGAAGCGCGGGCGCGTGGTGTCATGGTTGCAGGTGAGCAGGCAGAACAGCCCGCCCGCTTTCAGCGCCGCGCGGTATTTCGGCATGTAGTCCGCCAGGAAGGGGACGATGGAGGTGTGGGAGGTGCTTTTGAAATAGCTGTTGTCCGCGCCGTCCGCGTCCCCGTAATCGCGCATCAGGCTTGTATAGCCGTTGCCGCTCCAGCTCAGATAGAAATCCATGTGGAAGCCCGCCGCAAGGGAAAATTCCGGCTGACCCCACTCGGAGACGAGGGCGGCCTCCGGGTACTCGCGGTCCAGCATGGCGCGCACGTCCCGCCAGATGGCGCTGGTGCCGCTGAAATGCTTGTCATCCGCCTTTACAAGGCTGCCCGCCATATCGACGCGGAAGCCGTCGCAGCCCATATCCAGCCAGAAGCGCATCACGTCCTTCATGGCCTCGCGGGTGGCGATGCAGGCGGGGTGGTCGACGGGGAGCTGCCAGGGCTGTGTCACATGCCAGAAACCGTAGTTGAGCGCGGGCTGGCATTTGAAGAAATTCAGCGCATACATGGCCTCGCGCTCGCTCTCTCCGCCGATGCCCGGCAGGGGGGCGGTGCGCTCGTACCAGTGGTTCGTCCAGATATAGCGGCTGGCATATTCGCCCTGCGCGGATCTGCTGCTCTCCACGAACCACGGGTGCTCCTCGGAGGTGTGGCCGGGCACGAGGTCGAGCAGGATGCGCATGCCGCGCCGGTGGGCCTCGGCGAAGCAGCGGGCCAGGTCCTCGTTCGTGCCGTAGCGCGGGGCGACCTTTTTGTAGTCGCGCACGTCGTAGCCCGCGTCCTTGAAGGGGGAGTCGAAGCAGGGGTTCAGCCAGATGGCGTTGCAGCCAAGGCCCTGGATGTAGTCCAACTTTTCGATGACGCCGGGGATGTCGCCGATGCCGTCGGCATTTGTATCGCAGAAGCTCTGGGGATAGATCTCGTAGAATACAGCATCATTCAGCCACTGGGGCATGGGAAACGGCCTCCTTTTTTTCGTGGTAAGTTTCTGACAGCGCGGGCGGGTCTGCGCCGCTGTGCGCCTGATTTCCCCCATCATACCATATTTTTTGTGCTTTGCAAGGGCGGACGGGAAAAATTCTTGGCGAATTTGAAAAAAACAGTTGCAATCGGGGGATTTGTTTGGTATAATAAATATCGTTCCAGCGATGGACGGCTTCAGGGAAGGATATGGACAGTTAGCTCAGCTGGTAGAGCACCTGCTTGACGTGCAGGGGGTCAGGGGTTCGAGTCCCTTACTGTCCACCATAGTCTGTCTAAAAACAACGAAAGATGTTGTTATAGGCAGATTTTTTATGCCTTGAAAAAGAGAAAAAGCCCGCGAAAATGCGGACAAAAAAGAAAAAACATCAGAAAAAAGAACCAAAAAGCCCCCGAATTCAGGCTGGATTTCCCATCAAATTCCCCTTTTCCTTAAAAAAGGGCGCACGTATCCCCTTGAATTTCTGCATCAGTTTTTCAACATCCCCGCAAAGTGATATGGCGCGGCGGATATTGTAACTGAGGAACGCAAGGCAGACCTCGGCGGTGACTTTCGCTTTGCCCCGGCACAGGAACCAGGAAGCGCCGTCATAGTGTTTGACCGTACCGAAAGGATGCTCGCTGACGTGCATCCTTTTTCTTTGTTTTTCGATATCTTTTTGAATGGTGATGAGGACAAAGGCCGGCTTTTTTGGTACGCGGTCGAACGCGTGGTAATGGTCGGGCTGGACGGCGTCGGAGGGGATTTGCTGGAGGGGGCGGTCGGTCGTGCCGTACATGCGTACAGGGACATAGACGGTCTCTATAGATAAAGTAATACGCCATAAAAAATCGGGGCTTTCAACCTATTGAACCCGTTGGAAGTTCAATATTCAGGGGCTTCACCGGGCCATTACATTTCCCACTATTAGTAACAAACTAATAACACGGGGAATCAGGGCTTTTTGTCGTACAGGCCCGCCCGGTCATTGGTGACAAAAACCCGGATCATGTCAATGGACAAATCCAGATCGGCGGGCCGGTTGTTTTCGTCCTTTGCGGTTCCGGCTCCGCCAATGAAGCCGCCATCCACCATCTTGATAATGGTGGGCTGGGCATAGGCGGGCATATCAGCGATCTTGTTATAGCGCATTTCCTCCACCTCACTTTCCGCATCTGCTTTGGTGGCAAGAATGGCCTTCAGGATAGATAGGATTTTTTCACCATATCCGGCCCCGGTAGCCCAACCCTTGCCCTTGGGGTTCTCTTTCTGCCCAAGCCATTCCACATAGGGGGCGCTTCCCCGTTCCACATACTGGAACCGGGGATCGGCACATCCGCCCTTCAGGGGATCGGCGTTGGCGTATGCTTTCAAATGCTGAATCTGTGCCCTGATCCCCATTTCCGGGGTGGGGAACGAATTGCCCTTCATGCCGTTGGCGGTCACACCCATTCCACAGAAATTGTTCTGATCCAGGGTGACAGCGGAACCGGCAAAGGCAAAGTTCCCGGTTTCAAGGCAGGATTGGGCAAAGGCCACATCCCCCCTGATCCCTTCGGCGGCTCCCTCTGTCAGATACAGGGAAGCCATATCCAGAACGGATTTGGGGACGTTGGGATTTTTGGCCTTGATATAGGCCCTCAGTTGGCCCACAGTAGCTTTGGCGGTGCCGGTAATGGTAGTGTACCCCTCCACGCTGGAACCCGCCTGAAGGCCGTCCAGGTAGCCTTTAACAAGCTGTTTGAATGCCTTCCAGTTTTTCAGGGCCACAGCGGAATTGTTGCTTCCGAAAATGTAGGTGGGACACCACTTCTTCCCCTTGATCGGGTTGCAACACTGAACATCCCGATCCGTGAACGTTTTCCCGGCGCTCTTGTTCACCCAATAGGTATGGGTTACAAGATCGTTGATGGAAAGGCCGTGTTTCCACAACAGCCATGCGGCGATCCTTGCGCCGTTGTCTTTGGCGGCCTGATCATGTTCGGCGGTTTCGCCCATGATAATTTCAAGGGAAAGACTTGTCATGTTGCCCCCGGTGGCGGTTGCGCCGTCCCCGGAATGCCAACTGACTTCAGCCGAACCCACGGGATCAGCGGCACAAAGGCCCGTTCCGGCTTTCAGGTTTTGCCATGCGCCGGTATCGTCAATGTAAAAATGAACTCTGGAACTGTTCATGTTCTCATTGTAGGTGGCCCGTGTGTACTGTTCCCCATCGTCATAGACGTTGGCAAGGTCATTGGTGTTGTGGACGGTGACAGACTGAACCTTGCCGGTTCCGCCGCTCAATTTTTGCTGTTTCTTGTAAAGGCTCCCCGCCGAAAAACCGGCTTTGGCGGCTTTCGCCGCATCCTTCCAACGGGTTCCATCGGGGATAATCTTTTCATGGATTGTTACCCCGTTCATGGTATATGTGGCGTTGGGGGGCAGCTTTGCCATTTATTCTCCCTCACTTTCCGCCTTGTTCTTCAGAATGTCAATGGCCCGCATGATAGCGGCGGGAATGGGAATCCCCATCAACCCGGCGTTCTCAATGATGGAAATGGTTTCATTGGCGATAAAGGCGATCACCACGGCATCCCGGATAAAATTGGAACCCATAACCACATCCAGGC
>CANCXY010000195.1 GCA_947381875.1 uncultured Clostridia bacterium
CTCCGCCAAAGGGGCGCAGCCCCTTTGGAAACCCATCTCATTCCAATCACGGATAAAAGCCATCATCTGTTTCCCCGCCCAAAGGGCGGGAAAACAGGGGAACCATTTATTCCTTTTTCGGCCATCCGTAGATAAAGCGCAGTGCCGCCGCAAACGACAGCGCCAGCGCCGCCAGTGCCAGCGGGTACTGCCAGAAGAACGCGAAAATGCGCTGGAATACGGCGATGTCCCAAAAGAGCATCACGCCGCATACGGCACACCCGGCGCTGAACACCAGCACCCCGCCCGCCGCCATATCCTTGGCCGCGCCCGCCGACCAGTAGTGCCCGCGCGTAGGCTTATCCACCGCGCGCTCAATGCTGGAATTGATCAGTTCCAGCGCCAGCACGCCGCACACCATCAGCACGAGCAGCATGGTTTCTATTTTGCTGAAATCGTAAAACCGGGAAAACAGAAAGACATACACCGCCGCGCACAGATGAAAGCGCATGTTGCGCTCCTCTCGGATCGCCGCACGGATGCCGTTTGCGGCGTAGCGGAAGCTGTCTGTAAAACGGCGGCTTTTCATCTTTACTCCACTTCTACCTGGCTGTAGGAGACAGTGCGCGGCAGGCCCAGTTTTATCAGCGCCGCTTCTTCCTTTTCGCGCATGCGCACGGCTTCCAGGCCGCCGGCCTCGTGGTCGTAGCCCAAAAGGTGGAACATGGAATGTACTGTCAGGAACGCGACCTCGCGCTGAAGCGTGTGGCCATACAGCTCCGCCTGCTCTACCGCCCGCTCCATTGAGATCACGATATCGCCCAACATGGAAGCGCCCGTCTCCTGGTTCACGTCATATTTCCCGTCCTGACCCAGCGGGAAGCTCAACACGTCCGTAGGCATGTCTTTATCGCGGTACTGCTGGTTGAGGCGCTGGATCTCGGCGTTATCCACGAAGGTGACGCTGATCTCCGCCGACCCCTCAAAATGTTCCGCTTCCAGTACCGCGTGGCAGGAGCGGCGGATCAGGATGCGCAGCCCCGACGGTACTTTCACTGCCTTTTGTTTATTTGCGATATAAACCTTGTGTGACATTGAACAACACATCCCTTTCTTTTTGGTTTGTATGCCGCCGCAATCCGGGCGGCGTTTCGCCTGTCGCGGAAGTGTCCAGAGCTAAGCGTTTTGTGTACTTCCCCGCCCACAGGGCGGGGAAGTACACGGAAAAACCCTCCGCAGTTTGGGCACTCCCCCTATCGCCTTGCGCGCGCCGCCTGTGCCCGGTCGTATGCGCGGATAATCTCCTGCACCAGGCGGTGGCGCACCACATCTTTTTCTGAAAAGCGCACCATCGCGATGCCCTCGATGTTTTTCAGCACGCTCAGCGCGTCCACAAGGCCGGAGCGCGCCTTGTCGGGCAGGTCGATCTGTGTGATATCCCCCGTCACGACCGCGCGCGACCCCGCCCCCATGCGCGTGAGGAACATTTTCATTTGTTCGGGGCTGGTGTTCTGCGCCTCGTCTAAGATAATGAATGCCTCGTCCAGCGTGCGCCCGCGCATATAGGCCAGCGGCGCGACCTCGATCAACTGTTTATCCAATAGCCTTTGGTAATTTTCCGCGCCCAGAAGGTCGAACAGCGCGTCATACAGCGGGCGCAGGTAGGGGTCGACCTTGTTTTGAAGGTCGCCCGGCAAAAAGCCTAACTTCTCCCCCGCCTCCACAGCGGGCCGCGTGAGGATGATGCGGCTTACCTCCCGCGCCTTGAACGCCTTCACCGCCATGGCAACGGCAAGGTATGTTTTGCCTGTCCCGGCAGGCCCTACGCCAAACGTCACAGGGTTTTTGGCAATGGCCTCCAGATACGCCTTCTGCCCCAGTGTTTTTGGGCGCACGGGGCGGCCCTTCGCTGTGATGGCGACGAAATCGCCCGTCAACTCCTGCACGCGCGTTTCCTCGCCGCTGCCCGCCAGGGAGATACAATAGCGCACCGTCTGTTCCTCCAGCGGCGTACCCCCCGCGCGCAGACGCAGCATGGCCTCAATGGCGCGGCGCGCGCACTGCACCGCCTCGTCCGCGCCGCTCAGCTTTACCTCTGTACCCCGGCAGACCGCCGTCACCTCAAACGCCTGTTCCAGTAAGCGGATATTTTCATCCCCACTGCCGAAAACGTCCAGCGCAATATCTACGCTGTCCAGCTCCAGCACTGCCTCTGCCATGCGGACACCCCTTTTTTCTTCCTTTTCTTGCAAAACATCCCCATGAGGGAGTAACCAAAACAAAGCGTTCCCGTATAGTTCCCCGCCCAATAGGGGTGGGGAAATACGCGGAAAACACCTCTGCGGCGTGGCACACCCTCCTGTTATCTTTAGTATAGCATATTTATCAAAATTTGAAAACCGATTTTGTGCATATTACTCTACAAATTTTTTGCGCATTTTCCGGCGAAATCCCCGTATCCGCCCCCAAAACAGGCATTTTCTCTGCCTTTTCCCCAAAATCCCCGCCGATAGTTCCGTATATTCCCCCGCCCGCGGGATAGGAGAACATGCAAAAACGCTTTTCCCCCGGCGCTATCGTATCTCCGGTTTTCGCGGCCCGGCAGTCTGAGTGCGGTACTGGTTACGGTATTGGCTGGCGCTCACGCCCACGGATTTTTTGAATGTGTGCGCAAAATGCGTACTGTCGGAATAGCCCACGCTCTCCACAATCTCCCCGATTTTCAATTCTGAATCTGCCAGCAGCCGCTTGGCCTGCCGGATACGGATGGCGTTGAGAACATCGTAAAAATTCTTCTGGATATACCGGTGGATTAGCCTTGAAAGATACCACGGGGAGACAAAACAGTGGTCGGCCACATCCTGGAGCGTCAGTTTGTGCGCGTACTCCTGTTCCATATATATCATCGCCTGGCGCACCACAAAGCTGCCTGCTCCTGCATCTTCTTCTAACTCTACACTATAGGGGGGAGGGGTATATTCTTTTTGTCTGAATTGGGCTGTCATGGCCCGCAGCGCCTCATACAGCTCCTCTATGGGCGGATCCACTAAAAAGCGTATCACGCCCAGCCGGAGGGCGCGCTGCACACACACGTAATCGCAGCGGTCCGCCAATACGGTGACACGCATCTCCGGCATCTCGCCGCGCAGGCCCGCCAACTCCTCCAATGCGTCACCGTCCGGCATCCGCGCCTGCGCAAAAACGATATGCGGCCGCGTCTGGCGGATCAGCGCCGTCCCAGCAGCCGCGCTGTCAGCCGTACCGCATACCTCGCAGCCATGTTCTGCCCACTGTATCCTTTCGCGTAGCTCTGCCATAAGGGCAGGTTTGCTGCCAATCAAAACCACCTGGAACAAAAAGGTTCCCTCCCTGTCTTGGAAACGGGGAGTGTCCAAAGCAAAATATTTTTGCGTGTTTTCCCGCCTGCGGCGGAGAAACGCAGGGGAATATCCCTGCGTCCTGGACACTTCCGAAAAACGGCCTGCACGTGCCTCTCACAAGGGGAACGGCCCGTCCCTTATTATAAATCCCCTGGCGCTTTCGCGCAAGCAGATTTTCAGGGAAAGTGGACAAAAAAAGTAAAAATAGCTTGAAAAGACCCTTTTGCCTGTTTCTCCCCTGACGGAGAGGCAGGGAAAACAACTGGATTGGGGAGTGTTCAAAACGGGAGGTTTTGTGTATTTCCCCGCCCTACAGACGGGGAAATACACGGCAATAGCTCAACGATGCGCCCTCTCCTCAAGATTTGTCGCTTCTTGCCGCGCAAAATTACAAACATTGATTTCCGTGAAAATAATCCGGTGCCTCTGGGCTTTTCCCCGTAAATGTGCTACAATGGTACAAATCCCATTTGTTTTCGGAGGTGCATCCGGCATGCTCTCGCCCGATTCCCGCTTTATGACCGCCGTAAGGCGCGCGGCGGACTTAATGATCCTGAACCTTCTGTTCCTCTTTACCTGTATCCCTGTTTTTACGATAGGCCCCAGCGCGTCCGCCCTGTACGCCGTCGCGTTCCGTCTCGGCACACGCAGGGAGCAGGGCGTCGTGCGCCCCTATTTCCATGCTTTCCGGCAGAATTTCCGGCAGGCGCTCCCCCTTTGGCTGCTGCTTCTCCTCACAGGCGGCGCGCTGATCTTTAACCTGTACTTCCTCTCCGGCCTGTCGGGCTGGCTGCGGTTCCTCTCCCTCCCCTTCGCGCTGCTGGGCGTTGTGTATCTGTTAGCGGCGGGGTATGTGTTCCCGCTCACGGCCCTGTTTGGCAACAGCGTTTTGGGCACGCTGAAAAACGCCCTTGTTTTGGGCATGGGGCACCTGCCGCGCTCCCTGATTGTCGCGGCGGTGAATCTGTCCCCGCTCGTACTGGTGCTGCGCGCGCCTGTCACCTTTGCCCAGACGGGCATTTTCTGGCTGCTCCTGTATTTTTCCGCCGCCGCTTACCTGTGCGCGCTTTTGCTCCGCAAAGTGTTTGCCCCCTTCCTCCCTGACGACGCTTTCGCGCCCGATAAGCCGGATGAGGACGAAGAATCCTGACTTTATACAGAAAACGCCGCGGGGCCTTGTGAAAAGCCCCGCGGCGTTTGAGGGAAGGATAAGAAAAATTCAGGGGAATGCTTAGCCTGCCAGATACTTATCAAGCTGCTCCTGCGCGCCGGCGACGATCTTATCGATCCCGGCTTCTTCCAGTTTGCTCAGGAACTCAGGCAGTGCTGTGTCGGGGTCGACCGCGCCGCCCATGATGTTGAAGCCGTACTGCTCATACACGCTGGAGATAGCGGCCATCTCCTGCTCATAATCGCTCGGATCGAACACGAAACCGCCGATGGGCAGCGCTTCCGCGGTGTCATAGTACGCGGTGAAGCGGTCCCAGAAATCCGCGCCCTGGGCGTCCGTCGGGGGCAGGATACGCACATTGCCTACGCCGTTTGTCCACGGGGTGTAGTTCGTGCGGGCGTCGTCAATGAATGTGATGGTACCGTCGTCATTCTTGGTGTAGGTGTATCCTTCCAGGCCATAGTTGACCATCGTCATCAGTTCGGGGTCGGTGTTCAACAGGTTCAGGAACATCAGCGCGCGCTCCGGGTTTTTGGAGGTGGCGGAAATCGCCATCATCGCACCCTGGCCGGAGGTCGCATCCATGAACGGCTGGTCGCACGGGACCATGCGCACATCCAGGTTGCGGGCTTTGGAGTAGTCCAGCTCGCAGCCAAACGCGTAGGGCTGGGTATTGAACAGATAGTCACCGCTGGCCTGTACAGAGTTGCGGTAATCATTGGAAGTAGCGACGCTCTGCGTACTCGGAGAGATATAGCCCTGCTGCGACAGATAGTAAATGCGGTCCGCGTATTTCTTAAATTCCTCGGTCGCATACTTGTTCACGAGCTTCGCGCCTGTATCGTTGCCCGGATGCTCGGCGTCATAGTAATACGAGAGGAGCGTGCTTGCGCCTGTGATGATCGACGTAGTGGTGCCAATGCGCTCCATAACGACAGGCTCCATTACCAGCGGATAGAAGTTTGATCCTTTTACTTCCTTCGCCTTTTTCAGCATTTCCTCAAATTCATCGGAATAGATGTCGAGGCCGGCGGCGCATACCGCGTCCACGTCATAGCCAAGCTCTGCCAGCAGTGTGCCGTTCACGTCGATGCAGTACTGGGTAGCGGTATCCTTCAAACCGGGCACCGCGTACACGCCATTGCCGTCTGCGCCGTTCGTTTTCGCGCAGTCCCAGATAGCCTGGGGGATGGCCTCCAGCAGGTCCGCGCCGTACTGGGGCAGCATGTCATCCAGCTTCACCCAGTAGCCGTTGCGGGCGTACTTGTTATACTCGTCGCCGGACCAGTTGCAGGTGAAGTAGATATCCACATCGTCGCCGCCCGAAAGGGCTGTCACAACGCTGTCGTTAAAGTCGCCCCAAGTGCCCCAGATAGGATCGATGGACGCATTGATCTTGTCTTTCAGATATGCGTTCACTTCCGCCATGACCTTCTCGGAAGCCTCCGGGGTGACGTTGCTGCCATGGAACCACATTTTCAGTGTCACCGGCTCCAGGTCGGCGGCGCTGGCGGGCTGTGATGTGCTGTTATCCCCCGCGGTGGAAGAATCTCCGCCCGCGGTACTTCCGGTGTTGGACGCCGACGATGAGGACGTGCCGCCGCCGCAAGCGGCCAGCGACAGGACCATGGCGACTGCCACCAGCAGCGCAAAGATCTTTTTCATAACGTTTTCCTCCATTTCATTGGGTAGTAAGGAAGCCCCGATAGGAAGCCTCCCCTTTATTCAAACGGCAGCGGGACAGCGCCGCCTGCTTGAAACAGGAAAAATGAATCGGCCCAGGATGGGTTTCCAA
>CANCXY010000196.1 GCA_947381875.1 uncultured Clostridia bacterium
GAGATGTCCGTGCGTGACTGGAGTTCAGACGTGTGCTCTTCCGATCTATCGGGATTTTTGGCAATCTTGAAACTGACAGAAGTAGATGTATTGTCGTCAAAACCAATGTTAAAGGTGATGACATCTCCTACCTCTGCTGCCTTGCCGGCTGTACCATCAGTGCCATAGTTCACCAGCGCAACAGATGTCTCAAAAGCTGCTTTGCTACCTGTAGATTTATAGGTCTTTGCATTGCCGCCAACCTCGATCTTTGTAACAGGCTGCTCAATCGCCAAACTGCCGTCCAGAAGCTTTGTGCCGTTGAAATTCGCCGACTGGCTGATACGGTCAATTTCGTCCAAAAGCTGGTCGACTTCATCCTGCAACGCTTGGCGTTCTGTGTTGGTGTATGTGCCATTGGCAGACTTTGTGGAAAGCTCCACCATACGGTTCAGCATGTCATGTACTTCGCCCAAGTTGCCTTCTGCCGTCTGAATCAAGCTGATGCCGTCCTGTGCATTCGCGGAAGCGGTTTCCAGACCTTTGATCTGCGCTTTCATCTTCTCGCTGATAGCCAGACCTGCCGCGTCGTCGCCCGCACGGTTGATGCGGAAGCCGCTGGACAGTTTTTCCAGAGATTTTGCGACTGCGCTGTTGTTCATGCCAAGCTGACGATAGGCGTTCAGCGCCATCGTATTTGTTCTTACTACCATACCCATGAGTAAATCCTCCTGTTGCGGTTCAGTGCCAAGCCAAACGTCTTGTTGGGCTTATGGGCAGTGCCCGCTTTTTTAATTTTTATTTATTCCAATCTTCTCCGCCCAACAGCCCGCCGCCTCCAGCTCTGCAGCGCGTTCAGCCGTGAACCATAGACGAAAAAGAGTGAAACCAAAGAAAAAGAACTGGGGCTTTGCAATCCCCTTCAATACCCAATCGCAGGTTTTTGGGTTGTGGTTTGCGCCGCCTGCGGTTTCCGATATACAGGCGGTTCGCTCTGCGCAGCTTTTTCAGCTTTGAGTACCTTTTTGCTCCGCCGCAGGCTCTCGGCTTTCATAGCTTCGATTTTTGCCCACCGCTCGGCATCGTCGGCATAGTGTTCGCCGCGGGATATTTTCATGTCCGAAGGGGCGTCAATGGCAACCTTGAACCGATTGCCCGCGCTGCTCGTTTCAAAAATGGTGATATAAATGTTGTCGTTGATGACGATGGTATCGCCAATGTTCCTTCCAAGCACAAGCATCTCTGCAACTCCTTTCGCATGCGGGGAAACGTCTGCTTTGTTGGCTGGTGTGTGCGGCGTTCCCTTCGGGCTTTGTGCGTAATGTTTGGGTATCTTTGGGCAGGATTTACAAAAAAGTATACTTTTTTGTAAATCCTAAATTTTGGCTACTGGCCTGCATTTGCAGGTCTTTTTTCATGTAAAAAAACACCGCTTTGTTGTGGCTTTCTATTTTCCCCAGAATGCCGGATTTTGGCTGTCTGCCTACGTTTGCAGGCTTTTGTGCAATTTCACAACAATATCGGGAAAAGCGGAATTTTGGGGCAAATTCCGGGGTTTTTTGCAAAATCATGAAAGACAAAAATTTAACGATGTGCTTTTATCGTATTCAATACGCTTAAAGTGTAAAATCGTGGCGTAAAAAATAGCCTCAGCGCCCGGAAAATCCCGGAGACTGTGGCCGTTTTTTGTCAGTTTGCTTTTGCCGTATACTTTTCGCCGTCTGCGTACTAAAAAGGCTTGAACTGTCGGAAGCAATTCAAGCCTAACCACGCAATGGCATAGCGCTGGTGCCATCTTCTAATTGTACTATATATCAATCACCTGTGTATGTCAACCCTCCGCGAAAAATTTTCAGCCCGAAACTACCACAAAACGATCATGCGGCATATCCACGCCCCGATAATGCTTTACCCATCGGTCGGCTTTGTGCATGCCGTTCCGAAGGGCTACCTTCTGGGAAGCGGTATTCGTATCCCGGATGATAGAACAAACTTCCTCCGCTTTTAAAACATCAAACGCATATGCTTTACAAGCGGCGGCGGCTTCTGTAGCGTATCCTTTATGCCAATACGCCCGCTGAAAAAGATAGCCGATCTCCAACACTTCCCTTTCCTTCCACGGCTGCATGGTCAGGCCGCACTGGCCGATCATGGCGTCTGTCTCCTTCAACACAGCCGCCCACAGCCCAAACCCCCATTTTTGATACCGGGCCATCTGCTTTTCCAGCCATTCCCGCACTTCCGCATCGGTGAATGCCCCTTCATAGGCGGCCATTGCCTGTCCGTCCTGCAAAATGGAACACAGCGCTCCAAAATCTGCGGGCGTTATCTCCCGCAGATACAGCCGTTCCGTTTCCAATATCTTATTCGACATAGGGAAATCCCCCTTCCATTCTCAAACCATTACAATCTGTTACGGGTTTGTTGTATAGAAAATACGCCGCAGATTCTGCGGCGTATTTTCTATTAAAATATGGTGGGAGAGGATGGATTCGAACCATCGAAGCGAAGACGCAACAGATTTACAGTCTGCCCCCATTGGCCACTCGGGAACTCTCCCATATAAAATTGGAGCTGGTGGACGGATTTGAACCCCCGACCTGCTGATTACAAATCAGCTGCTCTACCAGCTGAGCTACACCAGCATCTCAACAAGCCGCCTGCTTTCCTCACACGGCCCCCGCCCCTTCCCTGTCCGGCTTTACGCCGCGCAGTTCAGAGCGCTCTATTATAATATCAATTTCCGCCGCATTTGTCAATACCCTTTTTTCAAAAATTTTTCCAATATTTTTGGATTGAGACAAATTTCGTATCTTTTATTGATTTTCACGCCCGGTTGTGCTATTTTATTATGTTGAACTGAAGTGGAGGGATTCGGCGTGTTTTTGGCGTTTTTCCTTTTATGGGTCATCCTGAACGGGCGGATCACGGGGGAGGTCGCGGCGTTGGGAGCCGGGATATCGGCGGTATGCTATGTGTTTTTCTGCCGCCTTTGCGGGACCGGGCTGGACCTCGACCTGCGGCTTTTCAAAAAACTGCCCGCGGCTGTGCGTCTGCTCGGCGTGCTGCTGATCGAGATCGCCAAGGCAAACTGGCGGGTAATCCGCTGGATCTACCACCCGAAGCATACGTTAGAGCCGCAGATTGTACAATTTGAAACGGACCTGCACAGCGAGGCCGCGCGCGTCGCTTTGGCGCAGTGCATCACGCTCACGCCCGGCACCATCACGGGGCGGCTGGAAGGGAACGTGTATACCGTACACTGCCTGGACAAGAGTATGGCCGAGGGGCTGGATCAGAGCAGGTTTGTAGAAATCCTTCGGGAGCTGGAAAAAACGGAGGGCGGAAAGCATGACGTATGAGGGCCTGGTGCAAATTTTCCTCCTGGTCTGCCTGGCGGGGCTGGGCGTGCTGGCGATCCTGTGCCTGATCCGCGTGATCATCGGGCCGCGCACTTCGGGGCGCATGCTGGGTATCAATATGATCGGCACGCAGGTCATCGCGGCCATTGCGCTGGTATCGGTGCTGCGGGGCGAGGAGACGTTCATCGACGTGGGTGTTGTATACGCGCTTCTGAACTTCCTGGCCGTCGTGTGCCTGACCAAAATCTATATCGGCATCTATGAGCATCGGATCCGGAAGATCCGTGCGGCCAAAAAACAGAGCGGGGAGGGGCGGAGCGTATGAGCGTATGGGAATGGATCCGTTTTGCCGCGGGCGCGGCGCTGGTGCTGTCGGGGCTGTTTGTGTTTATCACAGCAGTGATTGGCAATTACCGTTTCCATTTTGTGTTGAACCGCATGCACGCGGCGGGCCTGGCTGACACCCTGGGGCTGGCGCTGCTGTTCGCCGGGGCGATGGTCTTTTCCGGCTTCACGGTGTTTTCGCTGAAATTGATCCTGATTTTGCTGTTCCTGTGGTGTACAGGGCCGGTGGCAAGCCATCTGCTGCTGCGCACGGAGTTATGCGCGGGCGACGCGGCGCACGCGTGGGAGGAGGATGCGGCGGAATGAGTACGGTTGCCTGGATTTTGCTTTTGTTCCTTGTAATCTGCGCGGCGGCGGCCTGCCTTTCTAAGAAACTGCTTGTATCCCTTGTGATCTTCATGGGATACAGCCTTATCATGTCCGTGATCTGGCTGCTGCTGGAAGCGCCGGATTTAGCCGTTACGGAAGCGACGGTAGGCGCGGGTGTAACAAGCATCCTGTTTTTTGTCACATTACAGCGCCTGCGGCTGATCGACAAAAAATATGAAGCACCCCCTGCCCCAGCGGAAAATACACAAGAGGGGGCGGAGAAATGATTGCGGAACTGTTTCACAAGCTCGTCAACTGGACCGAGGGCGAGGATGTCTACCCGCAGGCCCCGAAAGCGCCGCCCGCGCCGGAAGGGCCAGGCACGGTACGCCCCGCCCCCTCGGATAACTGGCTGATGAGCGAACAGGGCAGGGACATTGGCGTGCCCGCGCGGTTCTGGCGGTGGGTGAACTCCAACGCGTTCCGAAAAGCACTGCGCAGTATCTATACAGTGTGCGCGGTGGTGCTGTGCGTGTGCATGACGCTTGTACTGCTGGAAACTGTCTCTTTCCTGCCGGAATTTGGCAACCCTGCCAACCCCGCCAACAACGAAGTACCTCGTCGGTACATTGAGGAAGGGCTTGCCGAGACGGGGGCCACCAATATTGTCAGCGGCATGATCCTGGATTACCGCGCGTTCGACACATTAGGTGAATCCAATGTGCTGTTCGCCGCCATGTGCAGCGTCACCATCCTCCTGCGCACAGACTATGTGGGGAAAGGCAAACAGAGGAAAGCCGTGATCCCGCAGTTGGAAATTCACGCCGGGCGCACGGTGGACGACTGTATCGTGCGGGGCATGGCAATCGTGCTTGCGCCCGTTTTGCTGATGGTGGGCGTCTATATTGTGCTGAACGGCCACCTCTCGGCGGGCGGCGGATTTTCCGGCGGGGCCGTACTGGGCGCGCTGCTGATCCTGCTCGCTATCGCGTTCGGGCGCGAAAAGGTGGAGCGGTATTTTTCCGCGAAGGTGTGCAAGTGGATTACGTTCGTCTCGCTTATCACCTATGCAGGGCTGAAAGGGTATTCCTTTTATACAGGCGCGAACCACCTGCCGTCGGGCATCCCGCTTGGGGAGCCTGGGGCAATTTTCAGCGGGGGGCTTATCATGCCGCTGAACGTTTGTGTGGGGTGCGTGGTGGCCTGCACCATGTACAGTTTTTACGGGCTGTTTCGGAACGGAGGGATTGGCGATGGGACCTAACCTGCTGACAAACTATTACGAGGCCGCCGCCATGATTGTGTTCGGCATCGGCTTCACGACGCTGCTTTTGCACCGGAACCTGCTGAAAAAGGTAATCGGGTTCAACCTGATGGACACAGGCATGTACCTGTTTTTGGCGGCGAAGGGCTTTATCGCGGGGCGCAAGACGCCGATCGTGGTCGACGGCGTGACGAGCGCGGAGGCGTATATCAACCCGATCCCCACCGGGCTGGTGCTGACAGGCATTGTGGTAAGCGTGAGCGTGACCGCGTTCCTGCTGGCGCTGAGCATCCGGCTGTACGCGCGGTACCACTCGCTGGACCTTGACGAGATCCTGCGTCTGGCCGGGAGAGAGGCATAAGATATGGCGCTGGTACAAAATTTCCCCTTCGCCGTCATTGTGGTGTACCTGGCAAGCGGCGTGTTGTGCAGCGTGATGAGCGCGCGGGTCGCGAAATGGTACTGCCTGGCGCTGAACGCGGCGGCCACGGTCCTGATGGGCGCCACGCTGGCCTATACGGTGCGTACAGGCGAGGCGTATGTATACTGGATGGGCCATTGCCCCGCGCCGTGGGGCAATGAGCTTCGTGTGGGGCCGCTGGAAACACTGATGGCGGCGGCCTTCTGCGGCGTGATGCTGCTCTCCCTGATGGGCGGTATGTCGCATATTTTAGAGGACTGCGAGCCGAAGAAAGTGAACCTCTATTTTTCGGCGTCCTGCCTGCTGATGAGTTCCCTGACCTCGCTTGTGTTTACCAACGACCTTTTTACGGCATATGTGTTTGTGGAGATCAACACCATCACGGCCTGCGCGCTGATTATGCTCAATTACCGCAGCGGCCAGGCGCTGGTCGCCACTACGCAGTATTTAATTATGAGCCTGCTTGGTTCGGGCCTGTTCCTGCTGGGCGTGATGCTGTTGTATGACCTGACAGGGCACCTTTTGATGGAGGATATCGGCGCGGCGGTACGGAACCTGGCCGCCTACGGCGGGTATGTGTTCCCGCTGACAGTCATCATCGGGCTGTTCTCGATTGGCATGAGCCTGAAAAGCGCACTG
>CANCXY010000197.1 GCA_947381875.1 uncultured Clostridia bacterium
CGTGTTCCGCACGAGGAGACCCAGGTCGTTCACCATGCCGCTGGTGAGGATGTTTCCAGCGTGATGGGATGGCATTCCTCCTCTGTGATATCCGTATCCTCCGGGTGCAGCGCAAGATATAGCTGACGCATGTTTTCCGGCTCACGGAAAATATAGCTGAAAACACTGTCTTTGGCTGTATGTTTCATTTTGGGCATGGCGCTCCCCCTTCTTTCCTGCTTCTATTGTACCCTATTTTGCGGCGTTCCGCAAGCTGTTTTGTCCACATTACAGGATCATACCATTCCTTCCTCCAGCACATGGGGGTATAAAATCTCCAAGAAAATGCTGCCGCATATCATATACAGATATGTTATCTTCTATACTTCTTTTGGCGTACCAGAAAAAACCCGGCGGGTATGTCTCCCACCGGGCCATAGACTGTTCTCCCACGTCTCATAAACTGGAACAAGATGGGTTTCCAAAGGGGCTGCGCCCCTTTGGCGGAGTCCAGAGGCAGCGCCTCTGGCAGGTCCGGGCAGCGCCCGGCGGGTTCGGGCGGCAGCCCGACGCTATCTGTCCCACTTCTCGCACAAGTCGTCGATCTGGTTGGCGAAGCGGCCAAGGTCTTTGTTGGTGCCGCCTTTGTTGCGGCTGATGACGGCCAGCAGGCGCTTCCCGGCGGCCACAAGGCGCTGATAGGCAGCGCTGAGCGGGTGTTCGCCGGGCTGAGTGGTGACAAGCAGCTGTTTGCGCTTGCGGTTGCCCTCCGATACCCAGCGGCCAAGCGTGAAATCGTATTCCGCGCCGGGATAGGGGGCGTTGGCATCGTAGCCGAATTCCTCTTTCAGGCGCGCGGTGAAGGAGTCGCATACAGCGTCGTCGCCATGCACGACGAATACCTTCTTCGGCTTCTGCTCGAAATTGCCCAGCCAGTTGATGAGGCCCTTGCTGTCGGCGTGGCTGCTCATGCCCTCTAACTTCCGAATCTGGGCGCGCACTTCGATCGTCTCACCAAACAGCTTTACCTCCGTCGCACCCTCCAGCAGGGCGCGGCCCAGCGTGCCGTGCGTCTGGTAGCCGACAAACAGAATCGTGCATTCGGGCCGCCAGAGGTTGTGCTTCA
The DNA here is from genome assembly GCA_947381875.1 of uncultured Clostridia bacterium. Lineage (GTDB taxonomy): Bacteria > Bacillota > Clostridia > Oscillospirales > Ruminococcaceae > Ruthenibacterium. The sequence continues at coordinate 1,106 of CANCXY010000197.1, forward strand.
AATGATGGCGAATACGCCCGGCCTCGCACATGCCGCTGGCCGAGAGGATCACTTTGCACTGGCGGTCGGTGTTGATAGCGCGGGAATCGTCACTGCTCACGCTTGTGACAAGATCCGGGAACGAGATGGGGTTGATGCCCTGGCGCAGGAGGTTCAGCGCACGTTCATTACAGCAGTCCCATATATTCTTATGGAATATATGGGTCGCCTCGTTCGCGAGCGGGCTGTCGACGTAGACCGGGAAATGGTCGTGCCCCTTCACAAGGCCCTGCGCTTTTACCTGCTCCAAATAATAGAGCAGGAGTTGTGTGCGGCCCACAGCAAAGCACGGGACCACCACGTTGCCGCCCCGGTCGAACGTCTCCTGTAAGACCTGCGCCAGCAGCGGGATGTAGTCAATGTTCGGGCCGTGCAAACGGTCGCCATATGTACATTCCATCACCACATAATCGGCGTGATGCAGCGGCTGCGGGTCGCGGATGATCTTCGGGTTGATATTGCCGATATCGCCCGAAAAGACAATCAGCTCTGTCTTGCCCTCCTCCGTCACCCATACCTCAATGTTGGCGCTGCCCAGCAGATGGCCCGCGTCATTGAAACGGATGTCGATGCCGTCAAACAGATGCACTACGCGGCCATAAGGGTTGGGCACAAAAAGCTGCGCCGCCGCCTGCGCGTCCTCGACCGTGTAGATGGGCACATACGGCTCCCCGCCCGCACGCTTTGCCTTGCGGTTGCGCCACTCGGCTTCAAATTCCTGGATGTGCGCGGAGTCGCGCAGCATGATATCGCAAAGCTGGGACGTGGCTGTCGTCGCGTAGACCGGCCCGGAAAAGCCCTGTTTGACAAGCAGCGGGATTAGGCCGGAATGGTCGATGTGCGCGTGTGTGAGCAGAATCGCGTCCAGCTCCCCCGGTGCGATGGGCAGCGGCTGGTTTTCATAGATATCCGGCCCCTGCTCCATGCCGCAGTCAATCAGAAGCCTGCGCCCGCATGCCTCTATCAAAATACTGGAGCCTGTCACCTCATGCGCGGCCCCCAAAAATGTCAGTTTCATCTGTGGCCCTCCCTTGCGCGTTCTCTCCGGCAGGGCGTATGCGCGTTCCTGCCGGGGGTACATTCAGTATAGCACAGAAAAAGCGAAAAAACCAGTATTTTTTATAAATATGATATTTTTTTGTGTATATTGTACACTCTATGTACCCTCCCCCGCTTTATTCCATGTGCCGCTCCGGTAGGAATACAGCGAAATGGCCGCACCCACGATCCATCCAATCGGCCATGCCGACCAGATGCCAACCGTACCAAACGGCCCGGCGAGCGCTTTCGCAAGGCCCACGCGCAGGAACAGGTCGGCAAATGTAGCGGCCATAAAGGGCTTCATCCTGGCGGTGCCCTTCAAAACGCCGTCCGCTGCTAACTTGCTCGCCAGCACAATATAAAACGGCGTGAGGATGCGCAGGATCCACAGCCCCGTGTCCATAGCCTCCCCCGCCGGGCCGTTGAGGAACAGGCGCATGAGCGGACGGCCCAGCAGCAGATAGAGCGCCGAAAAGGAAACGGCCATCCCCCCGGTCAGCTTCAGCCCGGCTGTGAAACCTTCGCGGATACGGCCCAGTTTGCCCGCGCCCAGGTTCTGAGCAGAAAAGTTGGAAATGCCGTTGCTTACCGTAGTCAGCGAGGTGATGACAAGGTTATTGAGTTTGATGGCGGCGGAATACCCGGCCATGACAGCGGAGCCGAATGTGTTGATCACGCTCTGGATGATGATATTGCCCACGGAAACAAAGCTCTGCTGCAAAATGGTGGGCACGGCGACGGCGGCGATCTTTTGCAGCAGTCGCCAGGAAAACACCGCTGGGCGCGCGCCGGCCTCGATTTTCCCCAAGCGCCGCCACACAAAGACGAGCGCCAGTATACAGCTTACCCCCTGGCACAAAAACGTCGCCCACGCAACGCCCGCCACACCCATGCGGAACGCGGTAACAAACAGGATGTCCACAGCGATATTGGAGAGTGATGAACAGGCCAGGAACAGGAACGGCGTGCGGGAATCGCCCATGGCGGAAAAAATGCCCGTTGCAATGTTATAAAAGAACACGAATGGCAGGCCGAACACATAGATGTCGAGATAGAGCGCGGAATCGGCCAGCACGTTCTCAGGGGTGTGGATCAGCCGCAGGAGCTGGGCGCTGCACAGGACACCCCCGCCCATCAGCGCAAGGCACAGCACGCCGCCCGCGAGGCAGGTGGTGTATACGGCGGTTTTCATCTCGGCAAAGCGCCTGCCGCCGAAAAGCTGTGAAACGACCACCGAACAGCCAACGTTGCACCCGAAAGCAAACGCGATAAAAATCAGCGTAATCTCATAGCTGTTGCCGACCGCCGCCAGCGCGTCTTCGCCGATCCATTTGCCCGCTACAAAGCTGTCCGCGATGTTGTAAAGCTGCTGAAAGATGATACTGCCGAACAGAGGCAGGCAGAACCTCCACAGCACGGAAGATGATTTGCCCACTGTCAAATCCTGGTTCATGTTGTTTTCCTTCTTTCCCCTCAAAAAGGGGCCGCTGTCCCGCCGCTGATCCGGCGGCGGCAGAGGCCCCGGCAAATGCCGCCCTTCCGGGCGTTTTCAGGAGCCGCCGCCTATCCGCTGCAAAATAATACCCGCCAGCAGGCCGATCACAATCCCCGCCGCAATGCCGCTGACGAGCAGCACCGGCAGATACCATATGAGCTGCCGCGTCCCCGTGACAGCGCACGCCACAGCTATCTGCCCGATATTGTGGCACACCCCGCCCACGACGCTGACGGAGACGCACGAAAAACGTTCCCCGCGCTTGAGCAGCACCATTGCCAGCAGGCTGAGCGCGCCGCCCGCGAGGCTGTAGGCAAAGCCCGTGACGGAGCCGAACAGCAAACTTACAAGCGTGATGCGCGCCAAACTGACGGCGGCGGCCTCCTTTGCGCCCACGCGGTACAGCACAAAGACGGCGGCGATATTCGCCAGGCCGAGCTTGACCCCCGGCATCAAAGGCGGCACAAGGCTTTCCACGAAAGAAAGCGACATCGCCAGCGCCGTACACAGCCCCAGCAGGCTGACTTTTTTCCATCTCATACGCGCCGCCCCGCAGGCGGCTTATCCTGCGTGCGCGCAGCGGCTTTCCTGTCCCGCCGCGCCGCAAGCAGCAGCGCCAGCACAGGAAGCAGGAGCGGGCCGGTTCGGACAAGATCACGGCGTTTCAGCATGGTATACCTCCCCACGGCCAAAAGGATTCCCGCCTCGGACAGGAGACGGGAAGCATACGGGCGTTTTGCGGCGCACAGCGGCAGCCGCGTTTACAGTATAGCACAGGGTGTGGGGAAATGCAACTGGAACACCGCCGGGCACTGCCCGGACCTGCCAGAGGCTCTGACTTTAGACTCCGCCAAAGGGGCGCAGCCCCTTTGGAAACCCATCTTGTTTCTTATACGTTCTACCCCGCCAGCACTTCGCCTTCCTCCCCGCCCTCGATGGACACCGTGAGGCGGTTTGGCAGGCAGGTGATGACCTGTCCCGTTTTATTCACCCGGCCCTGACGCACACACACCTGGTCGGGACAGTCGGCTTCCATGATGCGCGCCGCGCCGTTTTCAATGCACAGCGTATTCGTGCCGCCGTTCAGCACAAACACGCCGTCCACGGAGAGCGGATAGCGCCCCTGCACCTCGCCCCCCACGCGCACAACGGCCTCCCCGCCCTGTTTTCCACCCATCCGCACCGCAAACAGCAGCGCCAGAGAGAGAAGCAGGAGCGAGCCGATCAGGATAAAATCACGGCGTTTCAGCATGGCATACCTCCATAAAGGCTTTTCCCCGCTTTGGGCAAAGGGCAGAAAAGAACTCGTCCAAAGCGACGCATTTTTGTGTGTTACCCTGCGGGCGAGGCACACATGGAAACAGAACGATCCGGGCAACCCACGGCGCACGGCGGCGAGCGAGTGTCAGCCCAGCGCCGGTTCCGGCGTCCACATTTCGATGGGTTCCTGCTCGTCCGCGCCCTTCAGCAGCGCGGCACGGGAAACGATGGCGTAAGACTGGCGGGTGTCGTCCCAGGTGGTTTCCAGCGGCCCGGTGGTAATCAGCATATAGTCGCCGTCGCCCGTCTGGGCAATGGGGCCGGTGTTGGGCAGATAGGCTTCCCACTGTTCGGAAGGGAACGCCAGCGTCTCGGCACGTTCCATGTTCAACAGATAGATCGTATTCTTCATACGCCCGTTGCCTTCCTCTGTCAGGCTGATTTTCAGATAGGGTTCCTGCCCCTCGCGCACAGCGGGCAGCATGCCCGCCACCGAAATACTGGTACGCGGGCCTATATCCAAAAACTCCTCCATCATGCGCAGTTCCCCGGTGAACAGGTCAACTTGCCAGACGCGGTAATCCATCATGGTATCCTTTTCCCTGTAGACGCGCTCTGTGCAGTAGAGCTTCCCATCATGCAAAGCCTCGCCGCCTGTGAACGACCCATTCAGCATCTCCGGGAGTATCGCCAACTCCCGGCGCAGGCCCGAAACAGTATCATAGTAGATGAACCTCATGTTTGACAGTGTGTAAAGATCCTCCGTCAGCCTGTCCGGTTCGATGGACGCGGCGGACGGGCACAAGGCGCTGTCAAACGGGATCTGATAGAACACAACGATCAGCCCTGTGCCTGCCGCGCCGAGGACCTGCGGGCTGCCTGCCCTGCCACCGTGCAGGGGGAAACAGGTGCCGGCGCCCGTGGCAAGGTCGATGCGCACACCCGTATTCCCCGCCCCGCCGGAATCGTATATGGTGCCATAGAGCATTGAACCATCCGTACAGGTAAAATTGTCCGCGTATACCTCACAGTCCAACGGGAAAACGTACAGTTCCCTGCGGTTCCCGGCAGCCGGGTCGACCTCCCATAGCTGGGCGCGCCCGTTGTCCTCCTGCGCGGAGATAGAATTTGCCCCCCGCAGCAGGTATATCTTATCGCCGATACAGGTGAGCGCTGACAGTACATTTTCCTTCACATAGGCCGGGCAGGATTCATCGGCATGCGGGCAGCCCTCCACGCCGCACAGCGGGGCCTGACGGCGGGTGGCGTAGTCAGTTTTCAGGATCAGCCTTTTCCTGCCGCTCTCCCCGCTCCCCGCGTCTATAGATCGGAAGAGCGTCGTGTAGGGAAAGAGTGTTGCGAGACGTGTA
>CANCXY010000198.1 GCA_947381875.1 uncultured Clostridia bacterium
GGTCGCCTGCGCCAGCAATCCGCGTTCTTTGAATAGGTCGAATACATTTTCCATACTTTTCTTTCCTCCTGTTTGTATGCGGCAAAGAGCAAACAAAACGCCCCCTGCCAATGAATTTGGCAGAGGGCGAAGAAACGCGGTACCACCTCTGTTTACCATACCCTCACAGATACGGCCTCTGTGTGTCTTTCCCGACACATGCGCGATAACGGGCGCGCCCGGCAAAGCCTACTGAAATCAATGTTTGTTCAGCCCGCTGCTCCGGGGTGTATTCGCCGCGCTCCCTGCGCCCCTTCCCACCGCCCAGGGGCTCTCTTTGCCAGTGCTGCCGCGGGTACTTCTCCCCATCGCCGCATTTGTTGGTGTTTATTATAGCGAAAAGTCTCCCCGCTGTCAAGCCGCAGAAATCCATTTTACCTGTTTGGCGAGGGAAACAGCGGGATTTATTGTCTCCCGCCGCGCAAAATTGCAAAAATTGATTCTGTCAGTCCCTCGCCAGGCGCATCATCTCGCGTGCATTCGCAAGGGAGAGGTCCGTGATCTTGTCGCCAGAGATCATGCGGGCCAGTTCCTGCACACGGCCTGCCTCGTCAAGCGGCTCTATCTCCGTATGCGTGCGCTGGCCGCTCACTTCCTTTCGGATCAACAGGTGATGGTCTGCCAGCGCGGCGATCTGCGCAGTATGCGTGATGCAAAGGACCTGGCGTCCGCGGGAAGTCTGCCGAAGCTTTTCGCCGATACGTCCCGCCGCAAGGCCGGAAACGCCCGTGTCGATCTCGTCATAAATGATAGTCCCGATCTCATCCTTGTCCGCCAGCGCGCTTTTGACCGCCAGCATAATACGCGAAAGCTCGCCGCCCGACGCAATCTTGGCAAGCGGCTTCGGCTCCTCGCCCAGGTTGGTGGAAATATAGAATTCGATCGTATCCTGCCCGCTCGCGCCCAACAACCCCTTTTCGTGCCGGAGCGTAAAGGAAATGCCCGGCATGTTCAGGAAATGCAGCGCGTCGGTGAGCTGCGCGCTGAAGCGGTCAAAAGCCTTCAGGCGCGTCTGCGTCAACGTATCCGCGAGAGCTTTCGCCCGGTCGAACAGCTCCGTTTGCAGATCGTACAGCTCATCCAGGCGCTGCGCGCTTGTTTCAATACCGTCCAGTTCCTCTTTCGCCTTTTCGCAATATTCCAAAAGCCCCTCAACATCCCTGCCGTATTTCTGGCGCAGGCGGTAGATCTGGTCGCACCGCTTTTCGATCATCTCCTGCTCCTGCGGGTCAAATTCGACCCGCGCGAGGGAATCCATGATATCGCTGGCAAGCTCCCGCGCCGTATAGTACAGCGACTCCGCCTGTTCGGAAAAGGAGGCAAAATCCTCCGAAATATCGCTGATATCCCGCATGGCTGCGGATGCGTCGCCCAGCAGCTCGCTTGCGCCAGGCGCATCTTCCTCACCGCTCAGAGCGGCGTAAGCGGCGTTCAGCGAGTCGAGCACCGACTGCGCGTTGCGCATCAGCTTACGGCGCTTATGCAGCTCCGCTTCCTCCTCCGGGTCCAGATCCGCGCCTTCAATCTCCTGGATTGCGTGCCGCAGGGACTTGATCCGCTTCTGCTTCTGCGCCTCGTCCATAGAAAGTGCGTCGATCTTGCGTTTCACCTGGCACAGGTCGCGGTAGACGGCATAGTAAGCGCCATGTTCCGCCGCATTCTGCGCAAAGGCATCTAAAACGCCCAGATGGGTAGATACGTCCATCAGGCTCTGGCTGTCATGCTGGCCGTGGATATGGATCAGCCCACCGCAGATTTCCCGCACGACCGAGGCCGTCGCGGGCATGCCGTTGATGCGGCATACGCTCTTGCCCTCCGCCGTAATCTCGCGGTACAAAAGCAAATAGCCCGCGTCTGTTAGGCGGGCGCGTGTCTTTTCGTCAAGCGCGGTGAAGGTCGCGTGGATGCGCGCCTTTGGCGTATGGCTGCGCACCAGTTCGCGTGATGTGCGGCTGCCCATGATCGCGTTGATGGAATCGATCAGGATAGATTTTCCGGCCCCCGTTTCACCGGACAGCACGTTCAGGCCGTCGCCAAAATCCACAACAGCCTTCTCGATCACCGCTACATTTTCGATCCTGAGTTCCTTGAGCATAGTTTCCTCTCTTTGCTCCCTTTCAAAGCCTTCTCAGCTTTTTATCAATGGCCTCAAACTGGTCCGCCTCATTGAACCGCACCAGCGAAACGGACTGTTCCGAAAGCGCGACGGTCACGGCCTGCCCTGGCGCTATCCCGCATGGGGTGCCTCCGTCGCAGCTGAGCAGCGGGTCCGGCGCGCCATAGGCCGCGCTGGCAAGGATGCGCAGGCGGCGCTGTGCGGAAAGCACCATCGGCGGGCTGTGCAGGCCATGCGCGCAGACAGGCGTCACCACAAGTCCCGCGATCTGTGCGTCCAGCACCGGCCCGCCCGCCGAGAGTGAATAAGCCGTGGAGCCTGTCGGCGTAGCGATCACAACGCCGTCGCCGCGGAAGTGGTTCGCTAAGATGTCATCGCAGTACACCTCAATATCCACGGTCTGCGTGGGGCTGTTTTTGGAGATCATCACATCGTTCAGCGCCGTGCCGTCCTGCCCTCCCTGTACCGCTACAGAGAGCAGCGCGCGGCGGTCGCGGCTGAACTCCCCGCGCACCAGACGCTCTAACTTCTCCATCTCATAGGCTTCCACCGTAGCAAGGAAACCCAACCGCCCTACATTGATGCCCAACAGCGGTTTCCCAAACCCCAAACTCTGGCGCGCCGCGTGTAAGATCGTGCCATCCCCGCCCACCGTCACGATCACATCACACTGTGCAAACGCCTCCTGTTCCGGCAGGAAACGGACAGGAAGCCCCGCAAACTGCGCGTGCAGCCCATCACGAATCAAGACCTGCGCACCGCACCTGTGCAGCATCTCCACGGCGCTCCTGACTGTGGCGGCGGCGTTCTGGTTGCCAAGGTTCGGTATGATAAAAACAATCAAGGCTTCTCACCCCGTTATCGATCCAGTTCCTGGTGGGCGCGTTCGACTACCGCCACCACCATCTGCTGTGTCAACGCTTCCGGGGCCTCCGCCTTTTGGACGTGAAGCAGGAATTCGATATTCCCTTCCGGCCCCTTGATGGGCGAGTAGTCCGCGCCCATCGAAGCGAACCCGTTTTCCGCCGCCATGCGGGACGCCGCCGCCAGCACCTCACGGTGCGTCGCGGGGTCGCGCACAACGCCCTTTTTCCCCACTTTTTCCTTCCCCGCTTCAAACTGGGGCTTTACAAGGCAGACACCCTCCGCCTCCGCCGTTGTCACAGCCCGCGCGACAGGGAAAATATGCCGCAGGGAAATGAACGACACATCGACGCTGAAAAATCCGGCTGGCTCGTCCAGAGCCTCCGGTGTCACCCGGCGGATGTTTGTGCGTTCCATATTTACCACGCGCGGATTGCACCGCAGCGCCCAGGCAAGCTGCCCATATCCCACATCTACAGCATACACCTTGGCCGCGCCGTTTTGCAGCATACAGTCTGTAAAGCCGCCGGTAGACGCGCCAATATCCATACAGACTTTGCCTGTAAGGGAAAGCGGGAACACCGCAAGCGCCTTTTCCAGTTTCAGCCCGCCGCGGCTGACATAGCGCAGGCCGCTCCCGCGTACTTCGACCTTGGCGTCTTCCTCGATCATATTGCCAGGTTTATCACTTTTTTCCTCGCCAACGTACACGATCCCTTCCATAATCAGCGCCTTAGCGCGCTCGCGGCTCTGGGCAAGGCCATGCTGGCAGAGGTATTGATCCAACCGTATTTTCACTGATGCACCTCCCAATGCAGGAGCTGCTGTGTCAGGGCGTCCGCGTCCAAGCCAAACTGCGCGCGCAGTTCCTCTACGCTGGCATGCCCAATGCCGGTGCTGGGCAGCCCGATATGCCGGTACTGCGCCGTACATCCTTTTTCCAGCAAAACAGCCGCCAGATGTTCGCCCGCGCCGCCCAGACGCACCCCTTCTTCCGCAAACAAAATGCGGTCATAGCCCATCAAAGCATCCGCGAACCCACCGGGCAGCGGATGGACGACCGTGAGCTTATATACATCCACATCTATCCCCTGCCCCACCGCTGCTTTGGCGGCACAAAGCGCCTCCTGCGTCTCAGTGCCATAGGTGATGAGCGCACTGCGCGCACTGCCTTCTGCCGGAAAGACATCATAGGCTTTCCCGCTGCACCCCAGAGCGGCTAACTCCGGCTGCTCCGCGCCCCTGGGATAGCGGATCGCGCGCGGCTTCTCCTGTTTCAGCAGCACACTCAGCCAGTGGATAAGCTCCGCATAGTTGCAGGGGGAGACGACGGTAAAGTTTTTTAGCTCGCTCAAAAATGCAACATCATAAATACCCTGATGGGTCACACCATCCCCTGGCACGAGGCCGGCCCGGTCGATAGCAAACAGCACGTTCAACTGCTGTAAATTGACATCATGGATGATCTGATCGTAGCCGCGCTGCAAAAATGTAGAGTAGATGGAAACAACGGGGTGCATCCCGCCCGCCGCAAGGCCCGCGGCAAATGTAACGGCGTGCTGTTCCGCCATGCCCACGTCAAAAAAGCGTTCTTTGTGCTGTTTATAGAAGTATTGCAGCCCCGTCCCATATTTCATCGCGGCGGTAATGGCGCACAGGCGCTTGTCCTCCTCGCCGCGAGCCGCCAGGAACTGCCCGAACTGGGTGGAAAATGACAGCTCCGGGGCGTCGTCCGGGTCGGTCAGGTGTTTTATGTCGAAAGCGGATACACCGTGAAACTCCCCTGGGTTCCTCTCGGCTGGTGTAAAGCCTTTCCCTTTTACAGTTACGATATGGATGAAAACAGGCGCGCTCTGGTCCTGCCGGTAGGCGTCGAATATCAGGGAAAGGTCCTTGATATCGTGCCCGTCGATCGGCCCCGCGTACTGGAAGCCCATCTGTTCAAACATGGTGGAATGGTACAGTGCACGGCGCACAAGCGATTTGGCGGTCTGCACGCTGACCTTGATCGGTCTGCCCACCACCGGCGTGGAGTCCAGCAGCGTTTCCACGTCCCGCTTTACCTTGAAATAGCGCGGGTCGGTGCGCAGCTTCGTCAGGTATTGCGCTACAGAGCCGACATTTTTGGAAATGCTCATTTTGTTGTCGTTTAGGATCACGATCAAATTGTTCAGGCACCGGATATTGTTCATGCCCTCATAGACCATGCCGCCTGTGAACGCGCCGTCGCCTATAATGGCGATCACCTTGCCAGCCTCGCCTTTCAGCTTTTTCGCCTCGGCCAACCCAATCGCGGCGGACAAAGCAGTGTTTCCGTGCCCCGCAACAAATGGATCGTGCGCGCTTTCTTTGGGCGAGGGGAAGCCGCCCACGCCGTCCAACATGCGCAGGCGGCGAAAACCGTCTTTCCGGCCCGTGAGCAGCTTATGTGTATAGCACTGATGCCCTACGTCCCACAAAATCTGGTCCTGCGGCGTGGTGAACACCTTGTGCAGCGCTACCGTCATTTCAATGGTGCCCAAATTGGAGGAAAGATGGCCGCCCGTCCGGGATACAGAGTGGATCAGGAAAGCCCGGATCTCCGCGCACAGGCGGTATAGCTGCTTGAAATTCAGCTTTTTTACATCCGCCGGGGAATGGATCGTATCGAGAAGGCTCGTGTCGTTCACGTCCTTTCCTTTCAGAAAACCGGGATGAGCGCGGCAATCAGCAGACCCAGCAGCGCGCCGGCGATTACCTCAAACGGCGTATGCCCCACCTTTTCCTTCAGCGCCCTGCCGTTTTCACCCACAAACAGTACGTTTCCCTCGCTGAGCCAGTCCGCAATCATCTTGTTGAGTATCTTCGCCTGTTCGCCCGTCTCGCGGCGCACACCCATAGCGTCGTACATCACAATGCCCGCCAGCACAAAAGAAAGCGCGAAAATGGGGGAATTGAACCCATAGCTTTTGGCCGCCGCCAATGCGAGGGAACAGACAAGCGCCGAATGGGAGCTGGGCATACCGCCCGCCCCCCAAAGCCGCTCCGCGTCGAATTTTTTTGTAAGGATGACATTGATCACTGTCTTGATAATCTGTGCCGCCAGCCATGAGATCAAGGCGATGGATAGGATATAATTGCCGAAAAACACCCGCTTTATCATCCGCATATTGTTTCTTCCCACCTGTTTTTATTGTTCCCTGCGCAGCAATGCTTCCGCGAACGATTTCAGGAACCCCGCTTTCTGCCCAAAAAAAG
>CANCXY010000199.1 GCA_947381875.1 uncultured Clostridia bacterium
GGTCGGTTTTTGTATCAGGACTTGCGTTTGCCTGATGTGTCCTCAAGGCTGTTGATGGCTTTGACCTTTTCATCGACAGAAATATATGTGTAGCGCAAGGTCGTATTGTAGGACGTATGCCCCATAATCTCCTTGATGATAGCGGGGGCGACGCCCTTTTCAGCCAGCGCGGTCGCCGTGGTGTGGCGGCAGCAGTAGGCATCGAGAGGCCGGATCCCCGTGCGGTCGACCAGGTTCGCCCACTGGGTGTAAAATTCCTCAATGCGCATGTCGATCACGCCGCCTTTTTGCGACCGGGCAATCTGCTCACGGATCACCGGGATGACGCAATCTGCGAGGGGGATTACCCTGTCCGTGCCCGCTTCTGTCTTGATGCCGCCAATCATGTACTTTTTATCAAGGAAGATATTCCCTGCCCGCAGCGCGAACAGCTCGCCTGTGCGCATGCTCGTATAGATCATCGCAAGCGCATACCCGGCGAAAAAATTCCCTCTCTCATAGTCGCGCCAGATAAGGGCGATCTCATCCGATGTAAAGGCGTCGCGGCGCGATTTGGGCGTCTGCGGCAGCTCGATAAATTTTGCAAGGTTCTTGTTCTGTGTCAGCAGCTCCTCGCGCTGAGCGATACCATATAAATGCGACAGCAGTGTTTTTATGTCGCGTTTGGGGTAGTAAGCGCCCGGCGTCTCGTCCGTGAGCGCCTGAAGCTCTATATATGTTAGCTCGCGGATGTCGCGGTGCCACAGCTTTTCCATGCGCTTCCATGCGGTGGCGTAGTGCGAGCGTTTATCCTGCGACATACCCTCATATTTCTTTGTGGCTTTCCACAGCTCATGCAGGTCGGAGAGGATAGGGGAGGCTGTTTTCCGGCTATCCTCTCCATTGCGGAGCGTTGGCAGGTAGTCCAGCGCGTCGCGTTTGCGCAGGAAGCCGTCTTTCGTGCGGCGGATGTTGGCCCCGCGCGCGTAGATGCGCACCTCGGCGCGCCACTTCTTGTTGGGGAGCTGGTATACCGTGCCGGAACCGTTCCCGCGTTGCTTGGGTTTCATTTCCTGTGACCACCTTTCAGGTATGATTTGACAAACCCGCCCGAATGTGGTATCATCACAAGTGGTTAGCCGTGCGATGACCCCGAAAGGGCGAGCAGGTTCTTTTGCCGCCCCTGGTGCTGGTAACACCGGGGGCGGTTTTTGTTGTTCAGTTTCAACTCACACTCCCCATAAGGGGAACGACATCACGGAAAATGGCTCCCACCGCACACGCCCAGTACACAGAGTGGAGATACGGGAAAGACAACCGGGGTAAGGCTCCCGGCTGCCTTTGCGGTGATTGGCACTTTTCCCTTTTACGCTTTCACTTTGCTTTCCCGCACGATTTGGGCGGCTTCTTCAGCAGCCTTAGCATCTTTGACGCTTAACTCAATCAGCTTCGCAATGTTCTCCAGATACTGGTTCAGTTCCGCACTTGACATTTCGTTCATTTCCTCGCTTCCTTTCGTAAGGGGCTTGCCGCCCCTGCCTTACAAATATATTATATATTATGTGTACGCATATTTCAAGCTGGGATATTGCACAAACTTTTTGTACATTTTTTGTATAGAATTTATGTGTACACATTCCTGCGGCTGTGGTATACTCTCTATGGAGGTGTTGTCATGGCTTACAATGAGAAATCCTATCAGGCATCCCGCAAATACAAGGAGACAAATATTAAGCGCGTACCCTTAGACATGCAGATTACAGAGTATAATGCCCTGAAAGCTGCCGCCGATGCCGCCGGGGAAAAAATAAACCAGTACATCAAAGCGGCGATTCGGCAGCGCATGGAAAAAGACGAATAGTGTATACTTCCCCGCTTCGGCGGGGGTTTTTGTTTTGTTCTCCCTCAAATCAATCTCTGTTCCAGTGCGTCCATCGCGCGGGCCAGTAGTTCTGACATGCTGATACCCTCGCTCTCTTTGTATTCCCGTATCCGTTCGGCCAAATCTGGCTTCAGCTGGACAGTGAGAGATTTATATGCCTTTTGATTATACCGTCGCTTTACAGTGGAGCTGGTATGCGTTTTTCGCCTTTCTTCCATGAATACACATTCCCTTTCGCAAAGGAGGGGCGGCGGCAAGTGCCGCCCCTTACTTTTACTTGTCTTTTTCAGCTTCTTCTTTTAGTCCTGCGCTATGCTTGCGGATTTCGTCGTTCATTTTCCGTACTTCTTCCATATCGCTGCATTTGTCGGTTGCTGTAGTGATGAGCCATGCGATGAATTGCATTTGTTTGTCTGTCATAACATTCATAACCTTTCCTCCAAGTATCAAGGGCTTGCCTCCCTTGACCGTATTTATAATATATCATACTCTATGGAGTATGTCAAGCGTTTTTACTGATTTATTTTGCCATACGTTGCACACATTTCTTTCAGCCCACGCTCCCGTGAAAGGAACAGCTATTTCCTGCCATACCACGGTGCTAACCCGCGGCGGACACGTTCGCAGACGAGGCTTGTGACGCCTTGTCTTGCTCCAAGAGAAATTGTTCCCTTGCCATAGAAGCAACGCGGTCCGCCTGATGTTCTATGTCAGAATCTGCATCTGTACTATCATTTTGCAGCATATACTGATTTTCATGAGATTCTTCGGTTTGCTGACGGATTTGATTGCGTTGTGTCCTCAAACTGGTACAACGTACATGCTCCTTGTCAAGTACCGTCTCCACTACATCTTTTCCGTGCTCATCAAGAACACGGTATTTTTTTATAATTTGATGTTCCTTTGGATCTAAGCTCTCATGCGGCACGCCGTCGTTAAAATACTCTAAACTTATTCCGAGGCCATGAGACAGTTTTGCAGCGACCTCAAGAGCAACCGTTTTTGACTTTCTCTTGACAATGCTTCTGATAGTACTGTCTGAAAGACCTGAGGCGCGTGCAACATCTGGGATGTTCATTTGCTTCTCATCCATGATAGCCTGTAAAACCTTATAAAATTCCATAGAATATGCCTCCTACACTAATAATACCACGAAAAATCACGCAATGCAAGAGAAATTTCAAAATTTCCCTTGACTTTTCACGCGTTGCGTGATAACATATAATTGTATATCGCGCAATGCGTGAAAAGGAGGTGGAAAAATGCGTCAGTCAACAATCGCTTTTGAGAATCTTCGAGCAGAAATGGCAAGAGAAAATGTCAGTGTGAAAGATATGGCGCTTTGCTGGGGTTGCAATAGAGACACAGCAACGCGCAAACTCGCAAGGAAATCCCCCATCATGCTCGCAGAGGCTTTCAATGCACAACGGAAATTTTTTCCGGACAAAACAGTGCAGTTCCTTTTTAAGGAGATTGTCTGATTGCCAACCCCACCCCCACCGGTGGCGTGAAGGGAAGAAAAGAAGGAGGTGACATAGAGAACATGGACGATGTGAAAAATGAGCTCCAAAAGCAGGGGGCGCTTCTGGAACTCATTATTGAAATTCTGGCGACTTATTTTGAGAAGGATGGGCTTTCCTTAATTTCCAGTCAGCAGCTTCACTGCCCATCCGCCGAGCGCAACGAGAAGGTCAGAATGCTTCTTCAGCAGATCAGAGAACTTAGATAGCTTTCCCTTTTCCAGTTTTTCCCCGGATTCTTCGATGCGCTTCAACTCGGCCACTAATTCACACAGTTGAGGCATATCGGAAGCAGGCTTGCCGGCAATCAACTGAGCTATATCCTCAACGTTTGTCCCAAAGTTCAGTGTTGCATTTTGCTGATTTCCAATGATGGAAGGACCGCTTATTGTTCCTATGCTTATATTAGAAACGGAGCGGTTTTGTTGGCTGTTTTTGTATTCGGATTCGCTTTTGTATTCGACCATCCAAGATACAATTTCCCCTTGCTCCGAAATTGGCCTAGTTTTTTCTGCGTAATACCTGCGGCCGGTTGGAGAGTGGATCAACCAATCTCCGTCCTGGATGTCCACGTTTTCAATCAACTGGATTGTACTTGGGTATTTACGCCCACAGAAGAAGCCGTGAACAGAGCAAACCGGCAGGGAATTTCGCTCGAGCGAAAAAACATCAGTCATTCGTTCTAATTGAGCAAGCGGACGTTTGATTTGCATGAAACCATCCCTTTCTGTTGTGATGTGATTGGTGTGTTTAGCTCTGGGGAGCCTACCAAAGGATTTTACATCATCCGACCATAAAAGTCAATGAGGGGGAAATGCAAGGCAGCGCCGGGAGCGTGAGGGGCAGCAGGAGATACAGAGAGGGGGGTGAAACACTATGGAAGACAAACAGAGCCTTTGGGAAGCTGTAGGAAACCAGTGCCTTTCAATGGCACTGGCCCTGTTAAAAGCGGACGCTACGCCAACAGCCTCCACCGTTGAAGCGGTGAAGGCGTTGGTTGACACAGCAATCTCGATTGATATGCTCAATCTGCACTGGGCAAATCAAACCCGATACGGCGCGGCGGGGCGTTCGGGTCGGCCTTTTCAACAGAAGTAAGAAGGAAATTTAGCTGTGATATGTGCTGTATCAGTTGTGCGGGCTTACCGTTGATCCATCCGTAGAAGAACATCAGGTCTGGATTATGGTATCCTATCTCCTGCACGGCCATAAGGGTTTGAACCCCAAAGGATGCGAAATAAACGCCTACTTCATGTTGATTGTCAAGCTCATCCTCAAAATCTTTAATCTCTCTCATGATGCACTTGAACTTTTCGCTTGCAAAGCAGGCTTCATCTTTTGCGTTTTGGAAATCGAAATTCATGTCACTTAGCAAACTCATCTTTGCTTCCCCTGCTCTATATGTACTTGCGGCGCTGGCATACCGCTGGGTACAGTATAGCACAGGAGGGCGGTAAAAACAACCAGCCCCGCAAAGCGGGGCGGAAAGGAGCACATAATGACATTAAAAGAAATCGAAGCATTGCCGGGCGACTTTATCGGATCGAAAGAGATCGCCGAGGTCTGCGGCATGAACCGCGCCGATGTTCTGCGCAAGGCGTATGAAAAAGATCCGCTTCAGCGCTGGGCGTTTGCCTACACTCTGAATGGGAACCGCCTGATGGTACCGAAAGAGGCATTCCTGAAATGGGCACGTGGCGAACAGGACGCCCCCGCCGATACACGAGATCTCCGCGCGCTGGCGGCGGTACTCTGTACGGCCCTGCGGGAGGCGGTGCAGAACAATACTGTGAGGGAGGCATCATCATGATCAAGAAAGAATATATTATCCGCCCGACGCTGGAAATCCGGGTAACGGAAGATGATATCAACGACATTCTGTTCACCGCGCTGAACGGGGGCATCGACCATTGGTGCCGGGAAGTCGTCGAGGTCGGCGAACTGAAAGGGGCGGATGTCTGTGAGCAGATCACGCGCGGCGGGAAACTGGGATTTGTGTCTGGCATGGACGGGGAAGCGCGTGAAATGACGCTGCCCGTTTTCCTCCTTGGCATGCGCCGCTGGCTGGAATCCGGCTGTCAGGTTGCAATCGAGGGGAACAGGATCGTGACGTATGAGGAGATTGGCGAGGATGAAGCGGATGCCATTATCCAATTTGCGCTGTTTGGGGAATACAACTGGCGGCGCTGACGCCGCACAGGAAAAGGAGCGGACAATGGACGGGCAAAAAATCACTACGAATATTTCTCTGTTAGACGACGAGGCACAGATGCTGCTGGAGCTGGCGGCTCTGCGCGGCTTAGAGCCGGACAAGCTGCTGCATTCGCTGGCTCTCGAATGGACCTCTATAGGGATTGGGGTGCGATTGGCGGGAGCGCGCTATCCGGAGCGAATGAATAGAGCACACCCCAAAGCATTTGACTGCGAGGCTGAGGCTGCGCGCCCATGCAAAACATACGCCCCTATCGACTGGGGCGCGGCGGACAGGCCAGCACCGCCCCGGTACGCGCCGATTGAGTGGCCGGCACCAGTGTCAGCGCAGGGGGACGTATGAAAGGCACGAAAAAAGCGCCTGTCCGATCTGACACATCGGACAGACGCACACCCCAAAGGGGCGGCCCTCACGCCGTCCCTATTGTAACAGATTGGAGCGCAAAATGCAAATAGAAAAATTCCGGCCCGGCGACGCCGTGCGCGTATGCCGTGGCTGGGAGGAAGGCCGGGGCAAAAAGAACGAGCTGATGCTCGGCAGGCGGCCATCAGAAGGAGTTGTCGTGCAGGCATACGGACGCTTTGTCTGCG
>CANCXY010000200.1 GCA_947381875.1 uncultured Clostridia bacterium
ATACAGCATCTGTTTGAGAAAATATTTGCGCATGGAAAAAATGTCTTTTAAGATAAGCCCCATCATTTGTGTTCCACTCCTTTGGCGATAAAGGTAATGATATCATCAATCGAAGCCGGTTCCATCAGCACGCCGGGATACAGCTGCATGGCCTCAGGGCGGTTATCCACCAGAAGCTCCACGTCAAATTTACTGTCCCGCCGCCCGATCACATGCGCGCCGTCCAGCCTGCCAGCCTGCTCTTTGCCGCACTTCATCACGCCGTACTGCTCGCGCAGGTCGTCTTTTGCCTCGCTGAAAACGACTTTCCCCGCATGGATAAAGGTGATGTAATCCGCTATCTTTTCCAGGTCGCTTGTGATATGGCTGGAAAGGAGGATGCTGTGTTCCTCGTCCCCGATAAACTCTAAGAACAGGTCAAGCATTTCACTGCGCACAACGGGGTCCAGCCCGCTGGTCGGCTCGTCGAGGATCAGCAGCCTGGGACGGTGCGCGATGGCCGTACACAGCTTCAATTTCGTCTGCATGCCCTTTGAATAGTCTTTGAGGTCTTTTTCCAGCGGCAGGGAGAAGCGCCTGCACAGGTCGGAAAAGAAGCCCTTATCCCATTGGGGATGAAGATGCGACATGACATAGTAAATATCCTTGGCGCGCATGGAGGGGGCGAAGAAGCTGTCATCCAGCACCACGCCGATTTCTTTTCCGATGGCGCGGCGGTCCCGGACAGGGTCGCACCCCAGCACGCGCACCGTGCCGCCGTCCCGGCGCAAAAGCCCTAAAAGGGCCTTGATGGTGGTGGTCTTGCCCGCGCCGTTCTCCCCGATAAAGCCCATGATGGAGCCGCCCGGCACGGCAAAGCTGACATCCTGCAAGGAAAAATCCTTGTAACGTTTGCAAAGCCCCTGAATTTCGATCACGTTTTTCATAGCCTACTGTTCCTCCAATAAAAGTTCCAGCATGCCGCGCATCTCGGCGGGTGATATGCCCCCGCGCTGCGCGGCCTCCACCGCCTGCTGTAAAGCGCCCTCGACGCGCCGCAGGGTCTCCTCGCGCAGGAAATCGGCGTTTTTGGCCGCTACGAAACTGCCCTTTCCCGTGACCGTTTCAATAAAGCCATCGCGTTCCAATTCCTCATAGGCGCGTTTGGTGGTGATGACGCTGATACGCAGTTCCCGCGCCAGTGTGCGCATGCTCGGCAGGGCGTCCCCCGCCGAGAGCGCGCCGGACAGGATCTGGCTTTTGATCTGTGTGGCGATCTGCTCGTAAATGGGCAGCCCGCTCGCGTTGCTGATGATAATATCCATGAGGCACCTCGGAAATATTGTATATATACGATATATACAATATACATGCTCTATGCCTGTTTGTCAAGAGGATTTTGAAAAAAATTCAGCCCCCCGCCAAAGCGGGGAGCCGGATAGGGATTTCGCGGGGAAATACCGCTTGCAAGAAAGCGACACCCAACGACTGCCTTTTATGAGGCGAGGGAAGAAGCGTTTTTCGCTTTATACGCTTCGCCCCAGTCCTGCATCGCGTCCAGGATCGGCTTTATGCTGTACCCCAGATCAGTCAAGGAGTACTCAACGCGCGGCGGCACTTCGGGATAGGCTGTGCGGAGCAGCAGTCCGCTTTCCTCCATCTGCCGGAGCTGGGAGGTAAGTACCTTCTGGCTCACGCTGCCAATGGATTTCTTTAATTCCCCAAAGCGTTTTGTCCCCGGCAGTAAATCCCGGAGAATGAGTACTTTCCATTTGTCGCTTATCAAGGTCAGCGTGGTTTCTACGGGGCAGGCGGGCAGGGCCGTTGCTTCCATGATAGTATCCTCCTGTCTGTTAGTTTCCAAAATATACTATATCCTTATATTACTGTACAGCACCTGCGGGTGTCAAGATGCAAAAAATTTTTTCTTCCGCAAAAAGGCAAAAAACATAGAAAACACGCAAATGTTTCTTTTTGGTAACTGTCCAATCGTTACCTGCGGGTATCTATACCACAATATTGTGCCTACTTTACGGGGACCGTTCCGTCTGCTATGATATAGGCAGCGAAGGGAACAAACCCCCGCATACAAACAAAAATGGTTATCTATGGAGGTACACAAAATGAAAATCGCTGTTATTTGCGCCAATGGGAAAGCTGGCCGCCTGATTGTCAAAGAGGCTGTTGACCGCAATCTGGACGTTACCGCTGTGGTGCGTGGGGAAAATAAATCCGCCGCCGGTAAGGCGATTGTGAAAGACCTGTTTGATCTGACCGCCGCCGACCTCAAAGATTTTGATGTGGTGGTAGACGCTTTCGGCGCATGGACCGCCGATACCATCGGCAATATCCCGAAAGTGGTAGAACATCTGTGCGGCCTGCTGTCCGGCACAGATACGCGGCTGCTGGTCGTGGGCGGCGCGGGGAGCCTGTACGTCAATAAGGAGCATACTTTGTGCGTGGAGGACGGCCCGGATTTCCCCGACGCTTTCAAGCCTCTGTCGGCAGCTCATGGGGAAGCGCTGAAGCTGCTGCGCCAGCGCAAAGATGTACAGTGGACGTATATCAGTCCCGCCGGGGACTTCCAGGCAGAGGGCGAGCGCACGGGGGAATATATCCTGGGCGGCGAGGAATTGACTTTGAGCAGCAAGGGAGAGAGCGTTATCAGCTACGCCGACTACGCCATTGCTCTGGTGGATGAAATCGTTGGCGGGAACCATATCGGGGAGCGCATTTCCGTAGTGCAAAAATAAAGTGAAAGATACAGACCCGCCCCGTATAATGCGGGGCGGGCTTATGGTGGAAACCGGGGAACTTCTCATGGAACGTATAGAACAAATACAGAAACTCAACGCCATCCTGTTACAGGAAATGCCGGAATACCAGGCGCAGGCGAGGGGATTCACGCCGGACACGGACAGTCAGCGGCGGCTGCTTCGCAGCCTGATGAACCTGCGGCCGCCCCTGCCGCTGGGAGAGGCCTTTCTCACGATACAGGATGAGCTGCT
This sequence comes from uncultured Clostridia bacterium, assembly GCA_947381875.1. Classification (GTDB taxonomy): domain Bacteria; phylum Bacillota; class Clostridia; order Oscillospirales; family Ruminococcaceae; genus Ruthenibacterium. The sequence goes on from CANCXY010000200.1 coordinate 2,988, forward strand.
GTCGGCAGAGCGGGAGGAAAAGGGCATTGTAGATGGGGCGGCGCTGCCTGTCATTGGCAGCCACCCGCAGATAGCGGTATGGAAAGGGGATATCACCCGGCTGAAAGTGGACGCGATTGTAAATGCGGCAAATTCCGCCCTTTTGGGTTGCTTCTGCCCGTGCCACGGGTGCATTGACAACGCCATCCACTCGGCGGCGGGTTTGCAGCTTCGGGATGCGTGCAGTCAGATTATGCAGGCCCAAAGCCATCCCGAACCTGCGGGGCGTGCCAAGCTGACAAAAGGGTATAACCTCCCGGCCCGGTATGTCCTTCACACCGTTGGCCCCATCGTCCGGGGCCGCGTTACCAAGCGGGACAGGGAGGAATTGGCGTCCTGCTACCGCGCCTGCCTGACATTGGCGGCGGCGCATGGGCTGGAAAGTGTTGCGTTCTGCTGTATCTCTACCGGGGAATTTCATTTTCCCAATGAGGAGGCCGCCGAAATAGCCGTGCAAATAGTCACAGAATTTCTCCAGCAGGAAACATCTATCAAGAAGGTGATCTTCAATGTTTTCAAGGATATTGACGAAACGATCTACCGTCGGATACTCAACACAAATGGAACGGCTGAAACAGGCGCTTGACAGTGCCGACGCGGTGGTAATCGGCGCGGGAGCGGGGCTGTCCGCCTCGGCAGGGCTGACCTACTCCGGCGAGCGGTTTGAAACCCATTTCAAGGATTTTGCCCGCAAATACGGCATCCAGGATATGTATTCTGGGGGCTTTTATCCCTTTGCGACATTGGAGGAGTATTGGGCATGGTGGAGCCGTCATATCATGATAAACCGCTATGAGCGCGCCCCCAGGCCGGTCTATGACGATCTGTTGAAATTGGTAGCGGAGAAAGACTATTTTGTTCTGACAACCAATGTGGACCACCAGTTCCAGCTTGCGGGCTTTGAGAAAAAGCGCCTGTTCTATACACAGGGGGATTACGGCCTGTGGCAGTGTTCCGAGCCGTGCCATGACCGCACCTATGACAACGAGGAAACGGTGCGCCGGATGGTTGCGGAGCAGCGGGACATGAGGGTGCCGGAGGCGCTTGTCCCGCGCTGCCCTGTGTGCGGCAAGCCCATGACGATGAATCTGCGGGCAGATGATACGTTTGTAGAGGATGAGGGCTGGCATCAGGCGCGGGAGCGGTATCAGATGGAAGATCATATCCGCTGGCAGAATGCAAAGCATTTCAATGTAGACTCGAATGTGATTCGCAACAGCATTTTGATGGTACAAATCAAGGCCAAGGGCGGGGAGGAACGGGTCAGCTTCCCGGTACGCGACCTGTACCGGCGGTACCGCACGAACGGGGCGGAAAAAGTGTACCAATATGTGAAGGGGACGCTTGTGGACCTCAAAGCGGGTGCGGCGGAGAATTTGGGGGTCTTGAATCAGATTCTGGACTTCGAGGCAATCAAGAGCCGCCTGATTCTGCGCCTGCTGAATTACTACAACAACCAAATAGTACTGGAAAGCTGCGTTTACCGGCAGGTAGGCGATATTGCGATTGTCCTGTATATTGATGTAGGCGTTGTGCAGCAAAATTCCATGCGGAATGTCTTCACAACGAAGGTAACACGGGAGATATTCGAGAATTGGGGTAAAACAAAGGAGGATGAGGACGAGCTGTTTGCGCTGGCTCTGCGGAACACCGCTCAGCGGCAGCCATATGTATTGTACAAGATGCCGTTCCGCTTCAAACCGACAATGGATACGCACAATATGGAGCGTATCCATTCCCTGGAGAAGGAAGGATTCACGATCGACAAGAACAGCATCACCTGTCTGGCCCTGTCCACGAAGCAGGAGACGAACGGGGCGATTGCCATTTTTTATCCCGGTATGATGGACCGGCTGTGCGAGGTCCTGGACGATGACCTGTATCTGGTATTTAGCGGAATTGATGAAGTGTTCGTCCATCCTGTCCACGGGAAGATGGAACTAAGCTCGATGCAAAAGAGCCTTTCCAATATGAACCAGGAATTGAACGACCGGGAAGAAATTGTAACAAGGTATATGTACCGGTACAGCAGGGAGAGGAAAAAGCTCATGGCTATTTGAGCGGTATAGTATTTTAACGGCTTTTTCAGGGTCGAAGGGGCCGCTGCACAGGGGGAATTTCCTGTGCAACGGTCCTTTGCGTTGCGGTTATCTTGCGGCAGGAATAAAAACTTTACTATCTCAAATTATAGAAATTATAGTTGTCCCGGAATAATACAGTGGTATCCTTTATTAGTTGTGTTCGTGTGCTTTCTGACAAATTAGAGTAATTCAACTGCTTTTGAATAGTTGTTATCCAATGTTCCACAATCGGGTGCAAAGGGATAATATCAAAGTAAGGAGTGGTTTCTTTTACGCCGCGTTTTTTACAAGTTTTCCTATATTCAGAATATACCTTGCTAACATGAATCAGATACTCTTTTATTGCTTGAATATCTTCTTTGTTTAATGTCAAAAACTGTGTTTGCATATATGAATTTGTAATTACTTTACACTTCTCCGCATGGATCCTTTCATGGCATTTCTTGAAAAATTCAAAGACATAAGTATCAATATCCCCTTGAATATCAACTAAAATCTTTTGCAGCTCATCCGGGTCATTTTTACATCTGTGCCATCCGATATTTGCGTCGAAGTGCTGTTTCCCAGTAATGAGAACACCGATATCTGTACTATAACCAACAGTAAACCACGGAATCCCTTTCCATGATTTATTATAGCATGAGGCAACTTCTGTAATAACAAGAGAAAGAATTCCCTCAAAAAATTCTCGCTGTATAATGATATGGTCATAAATTCCATCAGGGTTTTCTCTGCGAAACGCGTAAAATGGCTATTGCCGCCCTCAAATATAAAATCAGGGAACCGCTCACGCATATAGTCAACAAGTTTCTTTTTTATGTGTATACATTTTTCGCTTTGCATATTTTACTCTCAATCCCAATTTTTTGTTAGATTGTAAGATCAAGTATAAGCACATCTTCCAGGAGAAAACAATCCGCACTTTACCCCGTTCCACCTATCCAGTCTGTCAAGGGACGAGTAGTATTTTTTCGCGCGAGGCGCGAAAAAATCTCCACTCTCAAGCCCTTGACTGTCTGGATTTTTGCCGCCGCCATTCCGCTGCCGAAAACGGGGAACAGGATTTGAC
>CANCXY010000201.1 GCA_947381875.1 uncultured Clostridia bacterium
AGTCCACCCATTTCTCGCTGCCGTCCGCCCTGGCAGGGCTGGAAAACAGGCGGTTTGCGTCTGGGAAAGCGGTATCAAGCAAAGAGATCAGATTATTTTTAAGCATAGTCTGTACCTTGGCGTATTGCTGGTACTGCCGGTATGTGGTTTTCAGCATGAGCCGAACCTCATCCTCCGGAGTGTACCTGGGCAGCACCAGCCAGTGTTCGAGGCCGTAATTGGCCAGCTTGATCGCATCCTTCTTATCTGTCTTGGCCCGCCGCAGGCTGTTATTCCCGTAGCCATGCACCAGCATGGCGTTCACCACGGAGACGTAAAACCCGGAATCATAAAGAAAGCTGGCCACGGGCAGATGGTAGTTCCCTGTGGCCTCCATCACGACTCGAGTTTCGCCATCCAAATCCCCCAGTAGTCTTGACAGCCTGCGCGGATCAGCATCGGTGTGCCCAATCTCAAAGGGCGGGATCACCGTTTCTCCCAAAGGCCGCATAACGACAATCATGCTCTTGCCCTTGGAAACATCAACGCCTACACAGTTCACGTTCATTCCCCCAATACAAATTTTGCAACCGGAACCCATCTTTTTCTCGCTGCCGATTCAATCTATTGGGTGACGCGAACTCAAGGCTCAACCTGCTTAAACCGAACGCTGCAACAAGAGGATGGCTGACAGTCTCTGTGTCGGACTTTATAGCCCAAGGAGGATAAGGTCAGCCAGTTGCTCCCCTTATTGTAGCTTTGGCACGAGATGGACGAAACCCCCGGCTGGCTGCCGAGGGTTCCAACCTAATTATATTGTAATAGAAGGATATTTATGGCTTGGGCAAGCCCATTTATAGGATTGAGCGCATGAATTTGAACACGGGCAAGCCCTATGGAGACGGCCAGCACATCCTCTATGTGAACGGGGAATACGAGAGCGATTCGGATATCGGGAAGCTGATGCACGATTTCAGGTGCAGTAACGCAGATGATATGCAGTTGCCGCTGATGAAGAAACGGGCGAAGTACTTGAAAAAAATCCAAAGGGGGTAAGCGAAATGTGTAAGGTACTCGAAGATATGTGCAATGAGGTGCGGGAAGAAACCACACGCGAGGTGATGCAATCAGCTACGCGCAGAAAAAGAAAAAACAGCACTCCGTATGTTGACTGATGGAACATTTGCGCTCGAAATAATAGCGAAAATTTCAGAATTGCCCATCGACGATGTGCGGAAACTCCAAAAAGCATAAGGATAAGTACAAAATAACAGCAGCGGGCGTCCGACAAAGATGCCCGCTTTTTTACTGTAAAAGGGATCACACGGAAAATGTCATAGTTTTTTACTGAACATCATATTATAAGAACAGATAAAAGTATCACGCGAGGTGGAGCAAGATGGAAAATACACAGTACGATGTCCGTGAAATATTTGCTCCGGGCAGTGCGCACGAGGAACGGCTAAAGGAACTGGTTTCAGAGTATCTGAAATCAGTGGAAACGCAGATTGCACTGAACGGCGAATAAAGCAGCCGAACGCACTTCCTATACACGTCCCTACAGAATATATCGATCATGGCGTCTGCCGGGAGGCAGGGGCCTTTTTTGTTTTCTGTTATACAAACATATTCAATTATAAAAACACATATCATAAAATAAAATCGCAAACACTGAAACCGCGAAATAAACAGTAGACTTTCCAGATTAAAACGGGTATGATGTATGTGAGCGATTGCAGCGAAAGGAAAGGTGGATTATGAAAGCTGCAATATACTGTAGGCTAAGCAAGGAGGATGAAGATGTAGAAGAACGCGGAAAAGAATCCGAAAGCATTCAGAACCAGAAATCCATGTTGATCGAATACGCCATCGAAAAGGGATACGATATTTACCATATTTATTCCGATGAAGACTACTCCGGCATTGACCGCGACCGTCCAGCATTCAATGAAATGATCGACGCGGCCAGCAAGCGCCGGTTCGACATTATCCTTGCGAAAACGCAGTCGCGTTTTACAAGGGATATGGAATTGGTCGAAAAATATCTGCACGGAAAATTCATCGAGTGGGGGATCCGCTTTATCGCCGTTGTGGACCGCGTAGATACCGCCGACGCGGCCAACAAAAAGAGCCGCCAGATCAACGGCCTTGTCAACGAATGGTATTTGGAGGACCTGTCCAACAACGTCCGTTCCGTCTTGACGCACAGGCGTAAAGAAGGCAAATACATAGCGACATTCGCGCTGTACGGCTACCAGAAAGACCCGCAGGATACAAGCCATCTGCTTATTGACCCGGAGGCAGCAGAGGTCGTCAGGCGAATCTTCGCCATGTATCTGGCGGGCAGCGGGACGACCGGTATTGTGCGTGCGTTGAACGAAGATGGCATCCCTTCGCCCACGCAGTATAAGCACGATCACGGTTTCCGCTACAAAAGACCGGAGCGCTGTAAGGATGAGGATATTTGGAGCAAGGCGACGATTTACCGCATGCTGAAAACCCGCACCTATATGGGAGACTTGGAGCAGGGCAGGCATAAAAAAATCAGCTACAAATCCAAAAAGACCGTATGGCTGCCGCAGGAGGAGTGGATCGTCGTCCCGCAGACGCATGAACCCATTATCGACCCCGAAACCTTTGCGCGTGTGCAGAAGCTGTTGGGGGAGCGTGCGCGCGGCGGCGGGGACGGCACAGTTAATCCACTGGCGAGGAAAGTATTCTGTGGCATCTGCGGTACATCTATGGAACAGACTGGCTCCGGCTATACCAGTAAGGCGGGAAGGACAAACAAATATTTCCGTTGCAGGATGTCCCGGCGGGACAAAACACGCTGTACCGGGCAGGAATACATGCCAATGGATGATTTGCAGGGGCTGGTGCTGGAGCGCATCCGCTCACATACAACAGGTCTGCTCAACCCGAAGACGGTCGATACAGCCTCCTTTGCCGCGCGGACACAGCAGCGCTGCAAAGCAAAACAAACAGAGCTTGACCGCCTGCAAAGCGAAATCAAACGGCGCAGGAAAGCCATGCAGGAATTGTATCTGGACAAAAGCGGGGGGCTTATCAGCACGGGGCAATTTGTACAGATGAACCAGGCGTTTTTGGATGATGTAGAGGCAATGGAAAAGCAATGTGCAAAACTGGAACAGGAGATGGGCGAAAACGTGGATGCCGAAAATCAGCGCCAGCGCCTGGGGGAACGCCTGCGCAGTATGACAGAGCTGAAAACGCTGAACCGGGAGATCGTCAGCCTGCTGGTGGAAAAAATCGTAGTTTATCCTTCTGAGGCGGCGAAAGCAACACGGAAAGTAGAAATCATGTGGAAATTTTAGCGAAAAACTCATAGAAAACGTAACATTGTGGGGCGTTTTTATCCTACCCATGTAGGATAAACCTCGCTGCTGCACACATTCTTGATATAGTAAGGAAAGCTCACGGTCTCATTGGCGGCGCTGTTCTGGGGCCTGCCAAGATGAACAGTGATATACCGCGGGATAAATACGCTGTCCAGCACCTGCGGCACGGTGGAGCAGGTGGCAAGCGGCGCAGGGCCGCTGGATGAGGCCCCCTCGATCGCGGGCGGAGGAATCACCGTGCGTGTGCTTTCCTGATCTGCGAGGCCCGCCACATTGGGGTCGACCCCATCCTCCGTCTGCGCGGTGGTCGGGATCATGTTGACAGGCAGATACGCCTCTACGCCTGAATAGATCTGCACGCCCTCAAAATGCGCCGAAGCGTACCCGTCAGCGGTGACATCCACGTCGTATACGGCGTAGGGGCGTTCGGTGCTGCCCGGCGACATGGAAAGCGATTTCGGCGGCGCGTCGAGCGAGATGGCTTCCGTCAGGCCCTCGACGTCTGTTTGCAGCGTCGTTTCCGTCACGCGGACGCCGTTTTCCATGCGCGAGATCACCACCTGCCCCACGACGGGCAGCGCTTCACGCGCCGCTTCCAGCTTGATAAGCAATGTACCTTGTTCCATAAAAGTTCTCCTTCATCTGGGCGCATCGTCATCTGGGGAGTGTCCACGCTGCAGTGCTGTTTTGGCCACTCCCGTCCTCTGCGCCGCATGGTAGCAGGCTGCGGCCCACTTTGCTCCATTCTATGGCCCGCATGGGAACAAGGTGCAAAAAACCTCCGCCGAATCAGGATAGGCTCCATCCGGCGGAAGGCACTGACAGGATATGCTTATGCCTGAAACAGTGTTTCGAGCATCCGCAGCAGCTCCCTGGCAATCACATACTGCGCTACCGAATTGGGGTGTACGCGGTCGCCGGAGAAGCAGTAGGTACTGTAAACATCCAAAAGCGCGTCAAACGGGCGCTGGGTGTCCACATAGGGGATATCCAGCTCCTGCGCCACTGCCACCATGCGGGCGCGATAGGCGTCGGTCATTGCGCGCATGGGGTCGGCGGCGTTCGATTCCAGATAATAGGGCGAGGCAAAAAGGATCTTCGCCCCTACCGCGCGCGTATCGGCGGCCATGCGGCGCAGGTTTTCTTCATATTCTGTCAGAGATACCCATGTCTGCGGCTGCAAAGGCGAATCAAAATGCCTCCAGACGTCGTTGATGCCGATCATCACAAGCACGAGATCCGGCTCCTGCGCCAGGCAGTCTATCTGCCAGCGCGCGACAAGATCGCGGCTCCTGTCTCCGCTGGTCGCCATGTTGATAAGGTTCAGCCGCCACGCGGGGTGTTCCACCTTTGTCATAGCGTCCAGCAGCTTTGGATAGCCGCCGCCCAGTGCGTCGGGAAAGCCCTCGCCAACGGGGCGCGCCCGCCCGCAGTCGGCGATGGAATCACCAATGAGAAGGAGCCGTATGGGGGTATCTGTGGGATGCTGCATAAAAATTCCTCCTATTGAAAACAAATAAAATTTTGATATTTTCCCCACCCTCCGGGCGGGGAAAATACAGGTTTTTAGGTGGTTTCACTACTCCCCATCCTCCTGGCGGGGAAACATAGAAAGCCTTGCGCGTTTGCAAGCGATTTCACGATATTTGCCTATCATATGGGGAGGTACGGCCTGTCCTGGTCGCCGTCAGCTTTGAACATGGTGAAATGTTCCATTCCCCCGGCGGCAAAATAGTAATCCGTATTCTCCCGCACCAAAGGTGCGAGGTAGTTGGGCAGAATATTGGCGTCGCCTTTGCGCCGTTCGCTGAAGCCCGCCGCCGCCATGATCTCCGCCGGGACACCTGCGCAGTAGCAGTCGGCGTATTCCGCCCCGCTTTCCGCTATCAGCCGGTCGACAGCCCCGCCCAGGTGCGCGAACGCCTCCGGCGCGCCCGTATAGTCCGCGATGCGCAGTACATGCGTACCCTCAACCGGGATTGTGCGCGTCACTAAAAGCCCTGTCACCGCGCCGCCCTCCCGTACGCCCCAGACATCATATCGCTGGTGCGGATAGTGGAAATAGCGCCGTGTCAGATACCATACATCCTTATAGGGCCGCCGCGCCGGATTGGGCACATACCCGCACGCGCGCAGCGCCGTTTCATCCGGCAGGGGGACAAGCTCCGCTGATCCGCCCGCAGGCAGTATTTCCTTGTGCGCGATCTGCGCCACCATATACGACGCCCTGTCCGCCAGCCGGTAGAAATGCCCCATACGCTGCGCCGTATAGCCCAAAAACTGATATAATGGGCGCACCTTGGGCCGGATATTGTTGCACGCGGAAAACCGCGCCCCGGCCAGGCGCGGCAGAGCGCCCAACAGCTCCATGCCGCACCCGCTGTGCGCCTTGTCCGCGCACCAGATCGAAACCCAGATATCCGGCGTTTCGCACGCGTTCGCGCGGATATACCCCGCCACAGCGGCAATCGCGCCGTCCTGTTCGGCCACGGCAAACTGTAGCGGCCCATCTTCGCCGAAGGGACGGTAATAGAACGAGAACCACTCCGGCACATGCACCAACGGATGGGGTTCCCCCCAGTGCGCGTCGAGGAACGCGATAACAGCGCCAGCATCGTCCGCTCTTGCGTGGCGCAGGGCCGGGGAGTGCCCCGTCATGATTTGCCCTCCAAAGCCCGCTGCACCAGCGCGGCCATATCGCCTACTGAAACGACGCCGCGCACGTCCTCCAATGTGAACTTCACGCCAAAGCGCTCCTCGGCGGCTGTCAGCAGATTGATCTGTTCGAGGCTGTCCCACTCCTCAATGTCCTCCTGGGTGGTACCGGCGGAAAT
>CANCXY010000202.1 GCA_947381875.1 uncultured Clostridia bacterium
TTTATAGGCTTTCTGCGCGCCCACGCTGAGGCCGCTGCGCGCGGAAACCGTGATGAGTACGCTCTCCGCCGCCTGTACGCCCTCGTGCAGGCCCACTTCAAAATCGAACAGCCCCGGCGTGTCGATCAGATTTATTTTTACGCCCTCATATTCGACGGGCGCGACGGACAGCGACAGCGACGCGTGGCGCTTCGCTTCCTCTGGATCAAAATCGCATACCGTGTTCCCATCCTCTACGCGGCCCTGGCGGTCGGTGCCCTTGGTGACATAGAGCATTGCCTCGGCCAGGCTCGTTTTGCCGGAGCCGCCGTGCCCCGCGATGAGTACGTTACGGATGTGATCGCTTGCGTAGTTCATAATAACAACCCTCTTTTCCCGCCATGCTCGAAACGCACGGCAGCAATATATACAAAAACAGTATCTCTATTGTACCACTTTTTGCGCGGCCTGTCACACGAAATTGAAAAGAAATCGGGAATGGCATGTACAATCTTTGCGAAAAAGATTGTACACATTGCCGGAAGTTTTCAACATTGTGCCCAAAACGCCGCAAAAGGGGCTGTTCACACCACGAATCCGCCGTTGGGCGCGATCACCTGCCCCGTCACAAAGCCGCCCGCCTCGCCCGCAAGGAACGCAATCACAGCCGCCGCGTCCTCCGGCGTTCCCAGACGGCCCAGCGGCGTTTCCTCCATGAGTGCCCGCCTGTCCTCGGAAGAAAAGCCCGCCATCATATCGGTATCAATGACGCCGGGCGCAACGCAGTTCACCGTGACGCCGCTCAACCCTTCCTCTTTGGCAAGCGCCTTTGTAAGGCCGATCAGCGCGGCTTTCGCGGCGGAATAGTGTACCTCGCACGAGGCCCCCACCTGCCCCCACATGGAGGAGACGTTGACGATGCGCCCCCATTTCTGCCGGATCATATGCGGCAGCGCCGCCTGACAGCAGTAGAACGCGCCCTTCACATGCACATCGAACATGCGGTCCCACTCGGCGGCGGTAATGTCGGTGAACAATTTCTGTTGGGCAAAGCCCGCGTTATTGACAAGGATGTCGGTGGGGCCAAGCGCGCTTTCGATCTCGCGGAACATCGCGCGCACCTCGGTCTCTACAGCCACGTCGGCGCAAAACGGCAGGGCCGTGCCGCCCCCGGCGCAAATCTCCCCGGCGACCGCTTCAGCGTCCCCGCGCCGTTCCCGGCAGCAGACAGCCACGCGGCACCCCATCCGCGCCAGCGCGCGCGCCGCCGCCGCGCCGATGCCGCGCGACGCGCCTGTCACGACTGCGGTTTTTTCCATTTTGGTTTTTCCCCTTCCCGCCGCTGCTGACGCAGCCGCGCAAAAAACGCCGCCAGCAGCGCTGCCGATTCCTCCTCCAGCAGCCCCCCCTCGACGCGGGGGCGGTGGTTGAACGGAAAACTGAACAGGTCGACGACGCTGCCGCAGCACCCGGCCTTCCCGTCGCGCGCCCCATAGACGACGCGCGCCAGCCGGCTGTTGATGATGGCCCCCGCGCACATTGGGCACGGCTCCAGCGTCACAAACAGCTCGCACTGCCACAGCCGCCACCCGCCCAGCGCGCGGCAGGCCCTGTCGATCGCCAGCAGCTCCGCGTGGTGGGTCGCGTTCTTTTCGGTCTCGCGCGTGTTGTGCGCCGCGGCCACCGGCTCCCCGTTTTTCGCCACGACCGCCCCGACCGGCGCTTCCCCGATCGCCGCCGCTTTCTCTGCCTCCGCCAACGCAAGGCGCATCAGTGCAGCATCATCCATCCTGCTCCTCCGCCGGGCTGCCGCCCGGACCCTGCCAAAGGGCGCTGCCCTTTGGAATCCTGCCAGAGGCCCTGCCTCTGGACTCCGCCAAAGGGGCGCAGCCCCTTTGGAAACCCATCTTGTTCCATAGGGGAGGGGTTTTTCCTCTTTCCCATTGCTCAAGGGGGTCTCCAACGTATTGTTCTCTCCCCGCCGAAGGCGGGGAGAAAACGACAAAATTTTTTATGCGTATGCGCGCACAGCGGATACATAGCGGGCGGTGGAGGTGTCGTCCCCCGCAATCCAGCCTGTATAGGTTACGCGCACGGTATCGCCTTTCGCCATGCGTTCGGGGAAGTATTTGCCCTCCGGCAGGGGGAATTGCAGCAGGCGGCCATCGGCGGCGGTTAGCGTCAGGGTGCGGTCGGTCACGCCGTATACATCGCCTAAGACGCTGTTCTCGTTTGCGCCATTGGCATTGCGGACAGAGACCGATATGATCTCTACTTCCTGCAAATGCGTCCCGCTGATGCACCCTGTATAGGTAATGGAGATGCCGTCGCCTTCCTGTACGCCATCATCGCCCTGGAACACAGCGCTCCCCAGGGGGAAGTTGATTACGCGGCCATCCGCCGTGCATATATCCAGTGTGCCGCGCTTTTCCTGCATCCCGCATACGGTGCCCTGCAAAACCTGGTTCCCGGCGAGCTTCTCCGCGCTCAGGCGCAGCAACACCGCGTGTTCCGTCGCCTTGGGCGCGGCGGTGCCCCGGTAATAGGCCACATAGCGCCGCGACCCCGACCAGAGGCCGTCCGGCGCGGCAATCTCGGCGGTGGATGTGTCAAAGGTGTACATGCCGCCGCTGTCCGCCTGGAGGGTGACAGTGCCCGCCTCCTCGTCGAAACTGCGCAGTGTGCCCGCGACGCTGAAAACATCCGCCGCGTTTATACTTTCCGTCACACGGCTCACCACGGCGGAACCGGGCGTGCCGTCGAAATGGATGCGTACCCACATACCCACGGCAGGCTCCTCCACCGCGCGCACGTTCTCGCTTGCCATGAATGTATATTCCTGCCCGGTGGCGGTGCGGATGGTGATGCGCCACTCATTGAGGGAGACGATGCTGCCCTCGGCCATACAGCCCATATCATAGGTATCCGGCTGGGTCTCCTGCGCCGCTTCAATGCGCAGCAGCTTCACATTGCGCGCGTTGGTGCTTTCCAGCGCGCCGCTGTACCACACACGCACGAACTGGCCCGCCGCCGTGCCGCCCTCGACATGGTCCTGCGCGCCCTCCATGCGGAACACATATTCCGTCCCTTCCACGGCCCGCAGGATCAGCAGGCCATCCGCCGCGTCTAACACCAGCCCTTCCACGCTTTTCGCGTTGTCCGGCAGCTCCGCGGTGTCGGGCGCGGGCATGCTGCCCGACGAAGCAGGCTGCACCGGCGATACGGCGCGGAACAGTGAATCGAGCGTGTCCCGCGCCCGCCCGGCGCACGCCGTCAGGTTCAGAGTGAAACAGAACGCCGCACCCGCGGCCAGGATCCTGATCGCTTTTTTCAAGGCTCTTTTCCCCCATCTTTCGGATACGGGCAAAACAAGCGGCCATACGAATCGCTCCGCATGGCCGCGCAAAGGAATTCCCCGGACAAAGCATTTTTGCGTATTCCCCCGCCCTGCGGGCGGGGGAATACATGGAAAATATCTCTGCGGCCGGGCGGCGCCAGCGCCTGTGCGCATCGGCTCATGATGCTTTGGATCACTCGGCGTCCGCGTCGTCCTCTTTGCCCGCCGAAAGCATGGCTTTCATGGAAAGGCTGATGCGTTTTTTCTCAAAATCGACATCCGTCAGCTTTACTTCCACTTCCTGGCCCACGCTCAGCGCGTCGGAGACCTTCTCTACACGCTCGTTCGAGATCTCGCTGATATGCACAAGGCCGTCTACGCCCGGCAGGATACGCACGAACGCGCCAAACTTCGTGATAGACACGACAGGCGCTTTGAACGTACAGCCGATGGGGTATTCCGCCTTGAACTTCTCCCAGGGGTTGTCCTCGGCCTTTTTGTAGCCCAGGGAAACCTTGTGGTTCTCGGTGTCGATATCCTTCACATAGACCTCGATGGTATCGCCCACGCTCACCACGTCGGACGGGTGCTTGATGCGGTTCCAGGAAAGCTCGCTGATATGCACCAGGCCGTCCACACCGCCCACGTCGACAAACGCGCCGTAGTTGGTGAGGCTCTTGACAGTGCCCGTGTAGCGCTTGCCAATCTCGACATTCGCCCAGAACGCCTCGCGCTTGGCCTCGTTTTCGGCGGCCAGCACTTCGCGGATAGAGCCGACGACATGGCGGCCCTCGCACTGCTTCATCTTCAGGCGGACGCTCGTCTTGACGAGTTTTGTGTAATCCTCGCCGTGGCGCAGCGTGGCTTGGGAACGCGGCACGAATACGCGCACATTGTTCACCAGCACCACAAGGCCGCCCGAATTTGCCTCTGTGACAAACCCTTCCAGGATCTCGCCGCTCTCGACGGCGGCGGCCACGGCCTCGCGGCCCTTGTTCTCATCCAGGCGCTTCTTGGAAAGATAAATGATGCCCTCCTGGTCGTTCACCTTCGTGACGATCAGGTCCAGCTCATCGCCCTTTTTCACCAGTTCCTCCGTTTTGGCGGAGGGGTCGCTCGTCAGTTCTTCCAACTTGACAAAGCCGGTCTGCTTGGTGCCGATGTCGACCTGAATCTCGCTGGGGGAAATGCCTGTGACGGTGCCTTTGACGATCTTGCCCGTGAATACAGGCTTCATCGACGCATCGATCATTTCCTCAAAGCTCAGTTCTTCTTCGCGAATTTCCTCGCTCATAATGCTCAGTACCTCCTCAATGATAGACGACGGCGTAGATGCACCCGCCGTCACGCCGACCGTGCGCGCGCCCCGCAGCCATGCGCGGTCCAGCTCGGCGGCTGATTCCACGGTCACGGTTTTGGTAAAGCGCTGCGCCACGGCGGCAAGCTTACGGGTATTGGAGGACTGCCGCCCGCCGATCACGACCATACGGTCGCAGCGGCGTGCAAGTTGCTCCGCTTCCTGCTGCCTCGCCCATGTTGCATTACATATTGTATCAAAAAAGACGGGATTTGTATAGACCTTTTTGAGAAACTTTACGCATTCTTGCCATTTTTTCACCTCAAAAGTTGTCTGCGCTGCCATTAAAATACCATTTTCACCATTTTTTTCCTGCAAAATCGCTCGCAGGCCGTCGACATCAGCGAATACAGCTACACTGCCCCGTGTGTGCCCTACGATCCCCTGCACCTCGGGATGGGCCTCATCCCCGGCCAAAAGGAGGGTGCGCCCCTCTTTTTCGGCGCGGCGTGCCAAGGCGTGGATCTTGGCGACGAAGGGGCAGGTCGCGTCATGGACGGCAAGCCCGCGCGCCGCGAGGTCACCATACACACTCTGGGGCACGCCGTGGCTGCGGATAACGACTTCATACCCGTCGGGCACGTCGGCGGGGGTGTCTGCGATCACCGCGCCCCTGGCGGCGAGGTCGGCGACGCACTGGGGGTTGTGAATCAGCGGCCCCAGGGTCGCGACCTTTACCCCCCGTTCCAGCAGGTCATAAGTAAGTTTCACCGCCCGCGAAACGCCAAAACAAAACCCGGCGGTCTCTGCCTTTATGATTTCCATAACCATCCTTCCTGTTGGGCTGCCGCCCAAACCTGCCCAGAGGCTCCGCCTCTGGACTCCGCCAAAGGGGCGCAGCCCCTTTGGAAACCCATCTTGTCCCGGAATCGAGGTTTTTCGGTCATTCCGGGCTGGGAGCGTCCACATCCCTATTAACCGAAAAGTTTTATGGCACCGCGCCCGCCGTCCGTTCCGCCTGTTTCAAAACGTCTTCCAGCCGCTGGAAACTCTGCTGCATACGCGGCTGCGTCCAGGTGCTTTTCGCGTGTTCCAGCAGCGCTCTGGCCTCGCCGAGCTGCCCGCGCTGAATGGCGGCCAGGATATAGGCGGCCTCCATCCCGCCGCCTATTTGCTTCCTGTTCCTGTACCGCGCGAACTGCTTTTCGCTGGCCTCAAACAGTTTCAGGGCTTTTTCACCCTGCCCTGTATAAAAATAGGTCATGCACACGCCAATCCCGATCAGTTTTCCCAACCGTTTCACAGGTACCCACGCCTTTCCTTTATCACTATAGCACCGCCGCGCCCTATGCAAAAATCTGAAATTCCTGCGCCCATACGCCAGTATGGGCGCATATAAAGTTTCCGTCCACCCTTTTCACTGCGCCCGCAGGCGCGTCCACGCGAGCAACCGCCGCGCAGCGGCGGCTCTGAGCGAGTCGGAAAGGGTGGCAGGAATCCAAAGGGCAGCGCCCTTTGGCCGGTCCAGCGGGACGCTGGGCAGGTCCGGGCG
>CANCXY010000203.1 GCA_947381875.1 uncultured Clostridia bacterium
GCAGGATTCCAAAGGGCAGCGCCCTTTGGGCAGGTTTGGGCGGCAGCCCAACAATCAGTAGGGCGTGACGACCATCGTCCCAAACCCTTCCACCGTGGGCACGCGCCTGTCCGGCGGCACAGGGCAGGCCGCGCCGAAGGGCGCTTCCGCCTCATCATATAAAAATACGTTCGCGGGCAGCACATCGCCGGAGCACGGTATGTGGCCGAAAATGCCTTGCAAGATATCGGCGGGCACTTCCCCCTCCTCGCTCCAGTATTCCCCCTGTTCGTCGCTGCCTGTCGACTGGCGGGCGGGCGGCATAGCCAGCGTGCGCACGGGCCTGTCCTCCGGCGCGGCTGTCTCGTACAGGCGCAGTGTCGGCGCGGCGTTTTTGGCGCTGCTTACAAACAGATAGCGCCGGGGCGTGCTCTCCGGTGTGAACGCGAAACCGAAACGCGCGGTAGGGCGCGGCGCGCTGTCAAACACTGTGGCGCAGTAAAAAAGCGAACCCGCACGGATATAGCAGCGCAGATAGGCGTATACCTCCCCGCGCGCAGGCGCGCCGCAAAAATGCGTAATCTTCCACGCAGGCAGCGTTTCCATTGGCAGCGCTTTTGCGCTTTCCGAAATCAAGTATGACAATTCGACCACCCTCCACCGCATATAGTATAACACATCCCGCCGCAAAAACGCAACACAGACAAATGGAAAAAAGCCGCGGGAATATTGGGGAGTCGTCCGGTCCAAAGAGTTCCTGCGTATCCCCCCTCCTGTAGGGCGGAAAACTATAGGGAAAATCTCTCCACGGCTTGGGCACTTCCGAATATTTTTGTGTACCGGAAGCGGGGAGCCGCACAAAACAGCATCGTGCGCCAGCGGCGGATATTCGGAACATTTACTATGCGTTTCTTGCGTGCCGTATGGAAAAACGGACGGGCAAAACAGACGTAAATTGCGGAATATACAGGGAAATATTGTGAAAAATATATCATTCATTGACGAAGCCGCTCCATATGATTACAATAGATAAAGAGAAAAAGGGCGCGGGCTTACCGGCCTGCGCGCATTTATGCAATCGTGTGAGGAGAGAAACGAGGGATCGGATATTCATGTTTTCTAAATTGAAGCGTAGCGCGCTGGGCGCACAGGTGCCGCACGAAAAGAAAACCGCCGGTCTCGCCACCGTCGCCATGCCATGCCCGGAGCGCATCGTGCTGCCCATGCAGCAGCATATCGGCGCGCCATGTACCCCGGCTGTGAAAAAGGGCGATACGGTGTGCGTAGGTACGGTGGTCGGCACGGCGGGCGGCTTTATCAGCGCGGCGATCCACAGCGGCGTCTCTGGCACCGTAGAGGCCATCGAGACTGTACAGATGCCGAACGGGCGCTCTGTGCCCGCCGTCGCCATCCGCGCGGACGGCCAGCAGACGCCGGACCCGGCCTGTGTGCCCCCGGTGGTGACGGACCAGAAATCGCTGATCGCGGCGGCGCAGGCGTGCGGGCTGGTGGGCCTGGGCGGCGCGGGCTTCCCCACAGCGGTGAAGTTTTCGCCGAAGGACCTTTCCGCCATCGACACGCTTATCATTAACGGCGCGGAGTGCGAACCGTACATCACATCCGACAACCGCGAGTTCCTGGAATGCTCCGAAAGCGTCCTGGGCGGCATCGCGGCGGTGAAGAAGTGCCTGGGCATCAAAAAAGTCGTCATTGGCATCGAGCGCAACAAGCCCGAAGCCATTGATTTGATGTTCAGCCTTGTGAAGAACGACCCGGACTATTCGGTCATGCCCATGAAAAGCCGCTACCCGCAGGGTGCGGAAAAAGTGCTGATCGAAAAAGCTGTGGCGCGTGAGGTGCCGCGCGGCGGCCTGCCCGCAGACGCAGGCGTTATCGTGATGAACGTCACGACCGTTTCGACGCTGGGCAAGTTCCTGACAACGGGCATGCCGCTCACGAAAAAGCGGCTCACCGTGGACGGGGACGCCATCGGCGAGCCGAAGAACGTGGAAGTCATCATCGGCACGCCGATTAGCGAGGTGTTGGATTTCTGCGGCGTAAAGGACGACGTCACCAAAATTTTGATGGGCGGCCCGATGATGGGCACGGCGGTATCTAACCCCGCCACGCCCGTACTGAAACAGAACAACGCGATTCTGGCCTTTGGCCCCACCATGTCCCATCTGCCCAAACCTGGGCCGTGTATCCGCTGCGGGAGCTGTATCAACGCCTGCCCGATGGGGCTTTCCCCTGTCGAGATTGCGGGCGCGTTCCAGCGGCGCGACGCCGAGATGTTGGATAAACTGATGACCGACTTGTGCATCGGCTGCGGTACCTGTACCTTTGTCTGCCCGGCCAAGCGCCCGGTGACGCAGACGATGAACCTTGCCAAAGGCGTGCTGCAAAAGGCAAAGACGGGAGGGAAGAAATAGCGATGGAAGCAAAAAAATTAGTCGTGACAGCCTCCCCCCATATCACCTCGCCCAACACGACGCGCACGGTGATGATTCATGTCTGCTGCGCGCTTGTGCCCGCGCTCATCGCCAGCACGCTGATCTTCGGCGCGCGGGCGCTGTTAGTGACAGGCGTGACTGTGGCGGCGTGCGTCGGGTTTGAGGCGCTTTACTGCGTGCTGCTCAAAAAGCCGGTGCCGGTGGGCGATTTTTCCGCCGTCGTCACGGGGCTAATCTTAGCGTTCAACCTGCCCTCTACTATCCCGCTGTGGATTGCCATTATCGGCGCGTTCGTGGCGATCGTGGTAGCCAAGCAGCTTTTCGGCGGCCTGGGGCATAACTTCGCCAATCCCGCGCTGCTCGGGCGCATCGTGCTTGCGGTCGCGTTCGCGGGCCGCATGACGACTTATGGGTTCCCCGCCCACACCAATGTCGACGCGCTGGCAACGGCCACGCCGCTGGCGGCGGGTGTGCGCGGGCTGGATATTTTCGCGGAGCTGTTCGTGGGCGCGCACGGCGGCGTACTGGGCGAAACCTGCGCGGCGGCGCTGCTGGTCGGCGGGCTTTACTTAATTGCCACGCATGTGATCAGCCCGGCCATCCCGGTTTCCTATCTGGGCACCGTGGCGGTACTCAGCCTTCTCCTGGGGCAGGATGTCCTTTTGCAGCTTTTCTCAGGCGGCTTGATCTTAGGAGCGTTTTTTATGGCGACCGACTATGTGACAAGCCCGTTTACGCTGAAAGGACGCATCGTCTACGGCGTGGGGCTGGGTGTGCTCACCTGCCTGATCCGCTTTTACGGCAACATGGCGGAGGGCGTCAGTTTCTCGCTGCTGCTGATGAACTTAGTGGTACCCTATATCAATGACCTCACGCGCCAGAAGCCACTGGGAGGTGTGAAAGCCAAATGAACGCATGGAATAATTTTGGCAAGCCCATTGTGGTGTTGGGCGTTATCTGCCTTGTCGCCAGCCTGCTGCTGGCTATGACAAACAATGTGACCGACCCAATTATTACCGAAAACGCCATCCGCACCGCCAACGCCACACGTCAGGCGCTTTTGCCGGAAGCGGACAGCTTTTCCGAAGTAACGCTGCCGGAGGGTGCGGGCGGCGGGAACGTCACCGAAGCCTACGCCGCCGACAACGGCGCGGGATATGTAATCACCGCGCAGGCGAAGGGCTACGGCGGACAGGTGCCTGTCATGGTCGCTTTCGGGGCAGACGGCGCGATCGCGTCGGTGCGCTTCCTCGACAATAGCGAGACGCCGGGCCTGGGCCAGAAGGTGAAGGATGACGCGTTCCAGGGCCAGTTTTCCGGCATGGCCGCCGAGGCGTTCACGCTGGACGATATCGACGCGGTGACAGGCGCGACCATTTCTTCCCGCGCGGCCACCACGGCCATCAACGCGGCGATCGAAGTATACCAGTCTTTGCAGTCTGACGGGAAAGGGGCGTGAGCGGCATGCGGGAAGGCGCAAAGGTATTTACCAACGGTCTATTGAAAGAAAACCCCTCGCTGCGGCTTGTGTTAGGCACCTGCCCGACGCTGGCCGTCACGACGCTGGCCGTAAACGGCCTGGGCATGGGGCTGGCGGCTACGTTCGTGCTGATTTGCTCCAACGTCGTTATCTCCGCGCTGCGGAAGGTGATTCCGGATAAAGTGCGCTTACCGGCGTATATCACAGTTATTGCGTCGTTTGTTACCATTTTGCAGATGCTTGTCAAGGCGTTCCTGCCCTCGCTGGACTCCGCGCTCGGCATTTTCCTGCCGCTGATTGTGGTGAACTGTATTATCTTAGGGCGCGCCGAGATGTTCGCGTCGAAACACGGCGTCGGCCTTTCGGCGCTGGACGGGCTTGGCATGGGGCTGGGCTTTACGGGCACGCTGGTTGTGATGGGTTCCATCCGTGAGCTGCTGGGCGCGGGGACGCTGTTCGGCGTCCAGATCATGCCCTCGGCTGTCGACCCCATGACGATTTTCATTACCCCGCCGGGCGGCTTCTTCGTGTTCGGCTGCCTGATGGCGCTGGTGATCTGGATCGAGATCAAGACAAACAACCGCAAGCAGCGCGCCATTGGCTGCGAGGGGTGCCCCTCGGCGGCGGTGTGCGGCGGCAAGTGCCCGGATAAAGCGGAAGGAGGCGAGGCATAATGGCCGCAAAGTTAGCGATTATCTTTTTCAGCATGATCCTCGTCAACAACTATGTGCTTGTGCAGTTTTTGGGCATCTGCCCGTTTTTGGGCGTCTCCAAAAAGCTGGATTCGGCGTTTGGCATGTCGTGCGCGGTAATTTTTGTTATGGCGTTAGCGACAAGCGTCACTTGGCCCATCTATCGGTTCCTGCTGGAGCCGAATGGGCTGGCGTATTTACAGACGATTGTATTTATCCTTGTGATTGCGGTGCTGGTGCAGCTTGTGGAGATCGCGCTGAAAAAGTACATGCCGCCGCTGTATAAGGCGCTGGGCGTGTACCTGCCGCTCATCACCACAAACTGCGCGGTGCTGGGCGTTACCATTACCGTACAGGATGAGGGCTACGGGTTCTTAGAAAGCCTTATCTGCGCCATCGGCGCGGGCGTGGGCTTTATGGTGGCGATGGTCCTGTTTTCCGGCGTGCGCAAGCGGCTGGAGGACGCCGAACCGCCCAAGTGTTTTGAGGGGCTGCCCATCACGCTGGTATCGGCGAGCGTGACGAGCCTGTCTTTTATGGGATTTGGCGGCGTGATTGAAAACATTTTCGCGGGCCACTGAGGAGGGAAAGAATGATGAGTATTGGAGCAGCGGTGGCGGCTGTCACCGTCATTGGCCTGCTTGGCGCGGCAATCCTGGTCGTGGCGGCGCATTTCATGCACGTTGAGGAGGACCCGCGCATCGGCGAGGTGCAGGTGGTCCTGCCTGGTGCGAACTGCGGCGCGTGCGGATATGCGGGCTGTGCCGACTACGCCAAGGCTGTTGTAGAGGGCGCACCGCCCAACAAGTGCGTACCCGGCGGCGCGGGTACGGCGTCGGCGGTGGCAGCTGTGATGGGCGTGGAAGCGGGCGAAGTGGTGAAGCGCAAGGCGATTGTCGCGTGCCAGGGCAGCTACGACAACACGCAGGATAAGTATGAATACGAGGGCATTGAGAGCTGTACCGCGTGCGCGGCGCTGTACGCGGGGCGTTCGGCGTGCGAGTTCGGGTGCCTGGGGTACGGCGACTGCGTGAAAGCGTGCAAGTTTGACGCCATCACGGTATCGAACGGCCTGGCGCGCGTGAACCCGGAGAAATGTACGGGGTGCGGCGCGTGCGAGCAGGCGTGCCCGAAGAAGATCATCTGGATTCGGCCGGAGAGCGAAAAGCCCGTGGTGATGTGTGCCAACCACGATAAGGGCGGGCTGACGCGCAAGGCGTGTACGGCGGGGTGTATCGGGTGCATGAAGTGTCAAAAGAGCTGCCCCGAAGACGCCATCCATGTGACAAACAACGTCGCGCGGATTGACTTGGATAAATGTACCGGCTGCCGTACCTGCGTGAACGTCTGCCCTGTCCACGCCATTACAATCCCGAAGGACATTTAATTTGTTAAAAGTTTCGTCCACCTTTTCAAAGGTGGCGGAGTCCAGAGGCAGAGCCTCTGG